>JBJMNJ010000189.1:0-2739 GCA_045804325.1 Gemmatimonadaceae bacterium | reverse complement strand
CGACCGCAACCTGCGCATGAAGAAGATCGGCGAGGAGGCGGCGGAGTTGGTGCTCGCCTGCGCCGACGAGGACCGCGCGCGCGCGATCGAGGAAGGGGTCGACCTGCTGTATCACACGCTGGTGGCGCTGCGCGGCCTCGGCGTCGGGATTGGTGACGTGCGCGTCGAGGTCGAGAAGCGGGCGCGGTGATGAGGGGGTAGGTCAACTACGCAACGCGGATGAGACGGTAACGGCCGGAAGGAGCCGGATCTCTCCTCAACACTCCGGAGCTCCGTCCGCAACGAGCCCAGACAGTGTTGCGCTTTTACCTGTCCCTACCGGCTCTGCCCGATCGCCCACGCGGCGACCTGACGTACGCGCGGGTCGGGGTCGCGCTGCAACAGCTCGATGAGCGCGGCCTCCGCCGTCGGCCGCTCGAGCTGGCCCAGCGCCCACGCCGCGGCGCGACGCACCAGCGCGGAATCGTCGCGCAGGCGGCGGATGAGCGGCTGCTCGCCGTCCACGATCTCGCCGAGCCCCAGCCCGAGCGCGGCCACCTGCCGCGTGCCCGCATTCGCGTCGTCGAGCGCCGACACGAGCGCCGTGCGCGCGCTCGCGTGGTCGACGCGGCCGAGCAGCGACGCCGCGATGCGGCGCACGCACCCGTCGCCGTCGCGCATCGCGGCGCTCAACCGTGGTACCACGGTCGCGTCGCCGGGCCGCTCCTGCATCCAGCGGACGACCGCCGCGGCGGTGCTGTCCGACTCGAGCGGGCTTCCGTCGAGTCCATCCCGGTTCCACGAGCCGTGCTGGTCGACGCTGCGCACCGCGAACTCGCACAGCAGCGGGTCGGCGCCGCGCACGGAGCGCAGCAGCCACTCGACGGATGCGCTGTCCGAGGGCAGGGGGACGCCGCCCTCCGTCGATTGTGCGCGGCCGTCGCGCGCGCAGGCGGTGGCGATCGTGCTCGCGATCGCGAGGGCGAGACCGATCGACGTCGCCACGCGTCCTGAGACTCGTTGCATCGGGCCTCCCGGTCAGCGCCGCTTGGAGCCGAGCGCTTCCGCCGCGATGCGGCGGATCTCGGGATCGGGATCCTTCAACAGGCCCATGAGCGCCTGGAGCGCGTCGGCACCGCCGATCGACGAGAGTGCCTCCGCTGCGGCGTGACGAACCTCGCGGTCACTGTCCCCGATCGCGCGGCGGAGCGCGGGCACGGCCGCGGGATCCTCGATCTGACCGAGCGCCTCGGCCACGCTCTTGCGCACGTCGCGGTCGGAGTCGCCGAGCGCCTCGATCAGTGCGGGCGGCGCCTGCTTGATCTCCTCGAGGTTGTGGATCGCGTCCGCGGCCTGGCTCCGCACGTCGGCGTTCGCGTCCTTGAGCGCGGCGACAAGGGTGCCGAGCGCGCGGCGGTCGTGCAGGTCACCGAGCGAGCTCACCGCCTCCTGGCGAACGTCGGCGACGGGATCGCGCGCGAGCGCCATCAGCGTCTCGACGGCGCTGGGGCTCTCCAGCTCCCCGAGCGCGTCGGCGACCTGCTGGCGGACCTCCGCGTCCTCGTCGCGCGCCATCGTGATCAGCGCGGGCACGGCGTCCGGGTCGTCCAGCTCGCCGAGCGCGTGCGCGACCTCGCGCCGCACCTTGACGCTCGGATCGCGCACGGCCGCGCTGATCCCGGCGACGGCGGCCGGGTCGTCGATCTCCGCGAGCGCGTGCACGATCTGCTCGCGCACCATCGGCACGCGCTCCGCCTTCAACGCCTCGAGCAGCGCAGGCACCGCGCGCGGATGGTCGATCTCGCCGAGCGCTTCCGCTGCCGCCGCACGCACGCGCGCATCGGTGTCCTCGCGCATCGCCTTGGAGAGCGCGGCGATCGCGCGCGGGTCCTGCAGGTGCGCGAGCGAGCCGACCGCCGCGAGCCGTACGGTCGCATTGGCATCGTCGAGCGTCTCGATCAGCGCGCTCACGGTGCTGGACGGCGCGGTCGGCTCCTGTGCGCGCTCGGCGACCTGCGTCGCGGACTGCTGCGCCGGCATCGCGGCGACACGCGCCGGCGCGAGCGCGGCGAGCGAGAGCACGACCATCGCGAACGCCGCGGCCGCGGCGGCGACGCGCAGGGCGCCGAGCCGCGAGCGCGGAATCCCCGGCTCGAGGATCGCGAGCAGGCGTCCCTCGAACTCCGAGCGGCGGGCCATCGCCAGCGCCGCCGTCGGCACGACGGGCCCCATGCTCTGCACCGTCGTGAGCAGATGCTCGGCGTAGTCCGAGGGCCGCGCGCCCGCGCGCAGCACCTCGTCGTCGCAGGCGCGCTCGCTCTCGACGCGGAGGCGATGCACCGCGAGCCACGCGAGCGGGTGGAACCAGTAGAGTGCCCGGGTGAGGTGCGCGATCGCATTCATGGCGAGATCTCCGCGGCTGACGTGCGCCAGCTCGTGCGTGAGGACCGTGCGCCGATGCTCCGGAGTCCACTCCGAGGCCGACGCGGGGATGACGATCACCGGTCGCGTGATGCCGCAGGCGAAGGGCATCTCGACCTCGCCGCTCGCGCGCATCTCGACCGGCGCGGTGATGCCGACCGCACGCGCGGCTCCATCGGCGAGCGCGCACCAGCTCTCGTCGGTGACCTCGCGCGCCCGGCCGGCGATGCGGCGGACGACGATCAAGCCGGCGAGGAACTGCATCAGGAGCAGGAGCGTTCCCGCCAGCCAGCCGGCGAGCAGGAGGTTCCCGATGGTGAGGAGCGAGGGCGTCGCCTC
>JBJMNJ010000188.1:0-15247 GCA_045804325.1 Gemmatimonadaceae bacterium | reverse complement strand
CGCGCCGTAGCCCGCGGTGGCCGGGTCGCAGACGGCGTTCGCGTCGAACTTGATCTTGTGCTCGCCCAGCACGAAGGTCGACGGGGTCGCGGCGTAGACGGTGAACGCCGCGCTCCCGCTGCCGGCCGAGCCCGGCCCGCTGGCCAGCGCCGGCGCCGCCGACGCGGGGCCCGCCGCGTCCCGGCAGCCCGCGGCGGCGATGAGCAGCAGGCCGGCGAGGGCCGAGAGCCCACGTACGGCAGGGGTGCGAGAGAAATGAGGCATGGCGGGTCCCGATCGGGTCGAGGGGGGGAGCCGCGGGGAGGAGCATCCACCGCGGGACGCCGCCGTGCATGGCAGGACCAATGCCGCTTGTAAGCTACGTCACATCAAAGGGTTACGAATGATCACACTCGGTCGGCCCGACCGAATCGGTCAGGACGGCCGGACACGCCGACCGGGGGGCGAAGCGAGCGGGCAGACGGCGAGGC
The DNA here is from genome assembly GCA_045804325.1 of Gemmatimonadaceae bacterium. Lineage (GTDB taxonomy): Bacteria > Gemmatimonadota > Gemmatimonadetes > Gemmatimonadales > Gemmatimonadaceae > JBJMNJ01. The sequence continues at coordinate 14,777 of JBJMNJ010000188.1, read as the reverse complement.
CGGCGCGGAGCCGAGAGTCGCGCCTCGAGATACATGTCGGTGCGCCAGCCGCGTACGGGGTGGAGCCCCTTCGCGACGTCGAGTCCGATCACCCCATCGAGAACGCCGAAGCCGACGCCGGCGAGCGTACCCGGAACCGCGCGCTCCGCAAGCCAGGCGGACGTGCCGCACGGCCGGGCTGCGAGAGCGGCCGTCAGCGCGGCATTACCAGGAAGGCTGCCATGATGCTGGGTTGATGCTCGCATAGTGACGCCAACGGCCTCCCTCGTGGGCCAGTTCAGCGCACACACCCGGCGTCCGAGAGACGCCAGGAGTAAACGAACGGCGTCGTGCTCAATGGAATCGCGCGTTGCACCCCGGGCGCCAGGCTCGTCCGTTCAGCAGTAGCAGCCCCTGCCGTTCCCACCGCTGCCGGTGTCTCCAGCCGGCCCCCGTCCCGCCGACTCTCGTGCTCCTCCGACGACGCCGACCGACGTCGAGCCGGGCCGTCCGCGCCCTCCGCGCGGTGGGCGCGCCGCTGGCGCTCGCCGTGGCCGGCCTCACGTGCGACGCCACGGACGCGCTCCGGAGCCCCCGCGTCCGGGAGGTCCAGCTCCGCTGGGCCGGGGACACGGTACTCGTCGCCGGCGCGTCGCTCGCCGCGGTCGTCGAGGCCACCGTCGACGGGGACCCGTACCCCTTCCCGCGCATCGCCGTCGCCTCCTCGGACTCGAGCGTCGTCGCCGTCGCGGGCGACGGCGTCACGCTCCGAGCGCGCCGCCTCGGCACCGCCACGCTCACCGCGCGGCTCGTCAGCGCCGCGGTGCCCGGCAAGGCCGTGGCGCTCGAGCGCGCCGTCGTCGTGGTGCCCAAGGCGATGCGCATCGAGGGCGCCGCCGACACGCTGCGCAGCCTCGGCGAGACCGTCGCGCTGAACGCGACGGCCGTGGACGCCGCCGCGCTCCCGATCGGCGACGTCGCCGCCTCGTGGGCCTCGTCCGACACCGCCGTCGCGGCGGTGAGCGGCGGCGGCGTGGTGACCGCGCGCGGGGACGGGGACGCGACCATCCGCGCGGCCGTCGCGGGGGCGAGCGCCGAGCTCGCGGTGCGCGTGCGCCAGAAGGCCGCGCGGATCGAGCTCGGCCCGGGCGTGACGCTCGACGCGCTCGGCGCGGACGCGCCGCTCGTCGCCTCGGTGGTGGACGCGCGCGGCAACGCGATGGCCGGCGCGGCCGCCGCGGTCGCCTGGGAGAGCAGCGCGCCCGGCGTCGCGACCGTCGCCGGCGCGCGGGTGACCGCGATCGACAACGGCGTCGCCTGGGCGCGAGCGAGCGCGGGCGGGCTGCGCGACAGCGTGCGCGTCGAGGTCGCGCAGCGGGCCACGCGCGTCGTCATCGAGACGCCGGGGCCGCTCGCGCTGCGCTCGGTCGGCGAGACCGTGGCCCTGCGCGCGCGCGCCTACGACCGCCGCGACAACGAGGTCCGCAGCGCGCTGCCGGTGTGGCGCTCGCTGAGCCAGCCCGTGGCGTACGTCGACCCCCGCACGGGCCTCCTCACCGCGATCGCCGCCGGCGAGGCAGTGGTCGTCGCCGAGCTCGACGGCGTGAACGCCTCCATCGGCGTCGCGGTCGCGGACGTGCCCGACCGCGTGGTGGTAGACCCGCAGGCGACCACGCTCGAGAGCGTCGGCGACACGCTGCGCGTCCGCTGGTCCGTGCGCAACGCGCGCGGCGTCGAGATCCCCGGCGTGACGGTCGCGATCGGCAGCTCGGACACGGCCGTGGCCGTAGCGCTCCCCGACGGCCGCGTGATCGGCGTCGGCACGGGGACCTCGCGCGTCGTCGTCTCCGCCGGCACGGTGGCCGACACCGTGGTCCTCAGCGTCATCAACGCCGTCGCGTTCGTCGACCTGGCGCCGACCCTCGTCACGCTCGCGAGCGTCGGCGACACCGTCGTGCCGCCGGTGACGGTGCGCAACGCGCGCGGCGCCGCGCTCCCGCCGAGCGCGGCGGCCTGGCGCAGCGCCAACGACGCCGTCGCCCGCGTGACCGCGGGCACCATCGTCGCCCGCGACGAGGGCGAGACGGTCGTGTACGCCGAGAGCCCGACGTACCCCGACCGGCGGGACTCGGTGCTCGTCGTCGTGACGAACGCCCCCGCCACGATCCAGCTGTCGGCCGACCGGGACACGCTGACCGCCGTCGGGCAGACGCGCCTGTACACGGCGGAGGTGCGCAACGCGCGCGGCGCGCTCCTGACGGTCACGCCGTCGTGGCGCAGCTCGGACCCGACGGTCGCGTCCGTGAGCACCTCGGGCGCGTCCGGCGCCGCGCTCGCGCGGGCGGCGGGCACCGCGCTCGTCATCGCCTCCGCGGGAGCCGTGGCGGACACCGTCGTCGTGACCGTGCAGGACCTCCCCACGTCGCTCGAGCTCACGCCGCCGACGCTGACGATCGCGAGCGTCGGCGATACGGCGCGCGTGGCCGCGAGCGCCCACAACAGCCTCGGCAATCCGATCCCGGGCGCGTCGATCGCGTGGCGCTCCACGGACACCACCGTCGCCCGGGCGCTCGCGGGCGGGTTCGTGGCGGCGGTGGGGAAGGGGACCGCGCGGGTGATCGCGAGCGTGAGCGGGCTCGCCGACACGACCTTCGTGACCGTGACGAACTATCCCGCGCTGATCGACCTGGCGCGCACCGCGGACACCATCACGTCGCTCGGCGACACCGTGACGCTGGCGGTGACCGTGCTGAACTCGCGCGGCGACCCGCTGCCGCTCACGTCGGTGACGTGGTCGGTGGACGACCCCGTCGTCGCACGCGTGAGCGCGACGGGCACGGTGACCGCGCGCGACACCGGGAGCACCTGGGTGCGCGCCACGGGCGGCGAGGCGCGCGACTCCTCCCGCCTCGTCGTCGTCAACCCGGCGAGCGCCGTCGAGATCGTCGTGCTGCCCGGTGGCGTGCCCGCGGCGCTCGACACCCTGACCGCGGTGGGGCAGAGCCTCTCGTACGGCGCGACGGTGCTCAACGGCTCGGGGAGCGCCATCACCGGCGTCAACGTCGCGTGGCGCTCGACGGACGCGGCGGTCGCGAGCGTCTCGGGCACCGGCGTCGTCACCGCGCGCGGGCTCGGCGCGGCGCTCGTGATCGCCCGCGCCGGCGACGTGGAGGACACGGTCCGCACGGTGGTGGTGGACCCGCAGCGCCTCTACGTGGACAACTCCGTCGCGATGTCGGTGCGCTTCGGCACCCTCGCCCGCCCGTACGCGTCGATCCAGGACGCGGTGAACGCGGCCGGCGTGGACGACACGGTCATCGTGCGCCGCGGCGTGGGGTACAGCGAGGCGGTCACCCTCGGCCGGCGGGTGACGCTCCTCGGCGACTCGGCGGCGTTCCTCGCCGGCGGGCGCGACCCGCTGCTCCTCCCGCGTCTCCGCCACGACCTCGGCGCGGCGGGCATCGCGGCCGCGACGCCCGGCGCATCGTACACCGTGCGCTACCTCGCCGTGCAGCACACGGTGGACGGCGAGGCGGTGGCGATCCGCGACGCCGGCAACGTCGCCATCGAGTACGTCTACGTGAACCCGGTCGCCGGCTTCCGCACGGGGCGCGGCATCCTGGTGGACGCCGCGACCGGCGGCGTGCTCGTGGCCCGCGCGCGAGTCGACTCCGTCACCGGCTTCGGCGTGCGCGTGCAGAACGTGGACGGGGCGCGCGTGGAGGGCGTCGCGGTGAGCGGCGTGGGCGCGCGGGCAGGCTTCTCCGGTGCGGGCGTCGAGGTGTCCGGCGGCACGGGCGCGGTCGTCACCGGCGTGACGGTCCGCCGCACCGCCGGCCCGCAGGTCCTCCTCATCGGCACCACCGACGCCTCGCTCGTCGCGAGCGCCCTCACGGGCGAGCAGCAGCTCGTGCGTCTCTCCGGCGTGCTCGGGGCGACGGCCGTGCGCGGCAGCACGCTCGACATGCGCGCGGCGGCCGGCGACCCGGTGCCCGTGCGCGGCGGCGGCGCGACGGACCCGTCCGGCCTCGAGGTGCTCGGCTCGGCCGGCGTCTCCATCGAGGACAACGTCTTCCGCGCGGCCGACGGCGCCACGAGCCTCATGGACGGCGTGCGCCTCCAGGACGTGCGCGTCGGCGCGACGGGCGCGGCGTTCGGCGCGCGGCTCCTGCGCAACCAGTTCCGCGGCGGCCGCACGGCGGTGCGCTCGGAGCGCTCCACCTGGCGCATGACGGGCTCGCGCGCGGACAGCGCCGCGACGGCGGTCCTGCTCGGCGCCGCGGACACCGTCACGATGGACTCGGACACGCTGGCCACGTCGCGAGTGGCGGCGGTGCAGTCCGCGGGCGCGCAGGCGAGCGTGGAGATGCTCGGCGGCCTCGTGAGCGGGCCACAGCGCGCCGTCGTCGTGACCGGGGCGGCGCGGGCGGTCGTCAGGAGCCTCGGCGTTCTCGGCGCGGCCGGCGGCCCCGCCGCCTCCCCCGCGCTCGGCGCCGTGGACCTCGACGCGACCTCCATCGAGGTCGCGGGCAACAGCATCACCGACGTGCGCAGCTTCGCGGGGCTCGTGCTCCGCGGCGGCTCGGCGCGCGCCGACAGCAACCTCGTGGCGCGCAACCTCCTAGGGGTCCGCGTGGGCGCTCTGGCCTCGCTGCTGCTGCGTGACAACACCTTCGTGGACAACGACACCCAGGGCGACGCGGGCCCGCGCGCCGGTGTGGCGCTCGTGGCCGAGGCGCCCGCGGTGGTCGGCGCGAACTACTGGGGCGACGCGCGGGGCCCTCGGCGCGACGGACGCACGACCCTCACGTACGGCGACAGCGTCGTCGGCACGGTGGTCTACGACTCGCTCGCCCTGCCGATCCTCGCGCTGCGCGGCACGGGGCTCCCGGGGGCGTTCCGCACGCTGGGCGGCGACAACCAGTCCGTCCCGCGCAACTCGACGATGGCGCCGATGGCCGTCCGCGTGACCGACGCCGCAGGCCGCCCGCTCGCGGGCGCCGCCGTGACGTTCAACTCCGGCACCACGCAGGTGAACGTGGCCGACTGCGGCGCCCGCACCTGCACCATCACGACCGACGGGAGCGGCGTCGCGACCGCGCGGCTGGATACGAACCGGTCGGGCACCTACATCGTGACCGCCACGGTCGGCGTCTCGCCGACCGTGCGCTCCACCACCTTCACCATCACGGTGCTTCCCTGATGGCCTGCCTCCAGTGTAACGCGTCTCGGGCCGCCGGCCTGCTCCGCTGCCCCGGCTGCTCGACGAGGCTCGGCGACACCGGGGCGATGAACGCCGCCGCGGCCGACGAGCTGCTGGCGCTGGTGCGCAAGGAGCTCGGGCGGGACTACGAGGTCCAGGCGGAGCTCGGCCGCGGCGGCATGGCGGTGGTCTACCGCGCGGTGGAGCTCGAGCTGCTGCGCCCCGTCGCGCTCAAGGTCCTGCCGCCCGAGCTGGCCTCCACGCAGACGATGGCCGAGCGCTTCAAGCGCGAGGCGCGCCTCGCGGCGTCGTTCGACCACCCGAACATCATCCCGATCTACCGGGTCGGGCAGTCGGGGGGCGTCTTCTACATCGCGATGAAGTTCATCGAAGGCCGCCCCCTCGACGACATCATCGAGCGGCAGGGGCCGCTCCCCATCCCGGTGGTCATCCACGTGCTGCGCGCGGCGACCCGCGCGCTCGCGTTCGCGCACAAGAACAACGTGGTGCACCGCGACGTGAAGGGCGCCAACATCCTGATCGACCAGGACGGGCGCATCGTCGTCACCGACTTCGGGATCGCGCGCGCGTCCGAGGACGCGGGGCTGACGCAGACGGGCCTCCTCATGGGCACGCCGTACTTCATGAGCCCCGAGCAGTGCGCCGGCCACCGCGTCGGCCAGCAGAGCGACCAGTACTCGCTCGGCATCGTCGCGTTCCAGATGCTCGCCGGCGTCGTGCCGTTCCGCGCCGAGACCATCCCGGGGATCATGCAGCACCACTTCTTCACGCCGGTGCCGAGCCTCCGCGACGTGCGCACGGACGTGCCGCGCGCGCTCGTCGAGGTGGTGAACCGCGCACTCTCGAAGCGCCCCGGCGACCGCTACGTGTCCACGCAGGACATGATGGCGGCGGTGGACGCCATCCCCTTCTCGGAGGACGACCGGCGCCGCGGGGAGTCGATGCTGCGCGACCTCGTGCTCGGCGTCTGCGTGCCGCAGGTGGACGCGTCCGTCCTCCCCCCGCTCGCGGAGACGGTGATCATGGCCGTCCCCACGGCGGAGCAGATCGAGGCGGAGCGCGCGCGCCGCACGGCGGCCCGCCGGCGCGAGCGCACCCGGCTCGCCGTCGCGGGCGTGGCGGGCGCGGCGCTCATGACCACCCTCGGCTTCACCATGATGCGGCGCGGCAGCACGAAGGACATCCCGCCGCCCGTCGCGTCTGCGGTACCCGCCCCCATCCCCGAGACGCGCGCGCCGGTCGCCGCGCGCGGGAAGCCGCCGGCGAAGCGCAAGCGCACGGCCGCCCGGCGCGACACCAGCGCCAACCCCGCGGCGGCGACGCCGTCCGGCGACTCGACCGTCGTGGCCGCCGCGCGCGAGTCGACCGTGACCGCGCCGGCGGTCGCGCACGCGGCCGCGAGCGCGAGCGCGCCCGCGGCGGAGACCGGCAAGCTCCGCGTGCGCGTCTACCCCACCGACGCCGACATCGTCGTGGACGGGCGGACGCTCGGCCGCGGCGTCGTCGTGGACTCCGTGGTGGCCGCGGGCCCGCGGCGCCTCCACGTCGAGGCGCCGGGCTACCTCCCGCTCGACACCGTCGTGGTCGTGCGCTCTGGCGAGACGGCACAGATCGGCACGCTGCGCCTGACGCCGGTGGGGACGCCGTGAGGCGCCGCGCGCTGTGCGGCCTCGCGCTCCTCGCGGCCGCGGCGCTGGGCGCGGCGCGCCCGGCCGCCGCCCAGGCCAACACGGCCGAGATGCTCGCGAGCGCCGTGCAGCTCTACGAGGACCTGCAGGTGGAGCGCGCCGTCGCGCTGCTGCGCCAGGTGATCTCGCCGAGCTCGCCGTACGAGGTCTCGCGCGAGCAGCGCGTGCGCGCGTACACCTACCTCGGCGCCGCCCTCGCCGTGCTCGGCCAGCGCGACTCCGCCGTGGTGTACCTCCGCGCGGCCATCGAGCGCGACCCGTTCGTGGACATGGACGCCGAGTCGTTCTCGCCGGCCGAGCGCGCCGCCCTCGCCGAGGCGCGCGCGCGCACCTTCGCCGTGGCGGTGCGGCCGGTGGCGGCGGACACGGTGGACCCGCGCACCGAGCGCCTGGCCTTCTCGCTGTTCACCACCCACGAGGCGGCGGTGCGGGCCGAGGTGCGTGCGGCCGGCGCGGGCGGCGCGGGGAGCGCGGTGCTCCTCGACGGCGCGAACGCGGGCCTGCGCGAGGTCGCGTGGTCCGGCGTCACGGCGGACGGGCGCCTCGCGCCGCCCGGCCGCTACGCGCTCGTCGTGACGGGGCGGAGCGACCACACGGGCCTCGTGGACAGCGTGCGCGTCTGGTTCGACGTGGCGCACGACCGGCCCGCGCTCGAGGACACGCTGCCGAGCCTGGGGCCGGCGGACCTGCTGCCGGAGCGCCACCCGACGTCCGTGGCGACGAGGGACTTCCTCCGCGGCACCGGCGTGGCCGCGGCCGCCCTGCTCGCGCACACGCTGCTGCGCGACCGCGCGCTCGGCGGCGGCGGTCGCTACGCGGGCACGGTGGCGCTGGTCGGGACGGCCGCCGGCGCGTGGGCGTTCGTCTCGCGGCAGCACCGCCGCGACATCCCCGCGAACGTGGCGGAGAACCGGCGCCGCCTCGCCGATCGAGACCGGCGCAACGCGGAGGTCGCGCGCCGCAACGCCGAGCGCCTCGCGCAGACGCGCCTCGTCGTGACGCCGGCGGCCGGCGCGGCGGTGGACCGGTGAGGCGCGCGCCGCTGGCGGGCGCACTCGCCCTCGGCCTCGCGTGGGCGGCGCCCGCGCGCGCGCAGTGGCGCGTCGAGGGCGCCGCGCTCGTCGGACGCGCCGAGCACCGGGTGGACGCGGGCTACGGCGTCGCGTCCTCGGTCGGCACGACGCTCGGGCTGCGCGCGACCGTGCGGCGCGACGAGCTGATCGAGGCCGAGCTGAAGGCGCTCGGCGGGCGTCTCGCGGCGGACTCCGTGGCGCGCGACGACCGCACGATGGGCGAGCTCGGCCTGCGGGTGAGCGTGCTGCCCCTGCCGTGGCTCGCCGTGCACGGCGTCGCGGAGGTCCGCGCGTACGACCTCGTGCCCGCGCTACAGCGGTGGACGACGCTCGGCGCCGGGGCGGAGCTCCGGCTCGCGTTCGCGGACGGGGCGCTGCGGAGCGTCGTCGGCGTGACGCTGCTCCCGCACGTGGCGGCGAGCGGCGTCGCCGCGCCCGACATGGGCGTGGCGAGCGCGGTGGGGCTGCGGATGACGCGCGGCCGCCTCGTGGCGGGGCTGTCGTACGACGTCGAGCGCTACGCGTTCGCGGCCGACCCCAGGCTCGGCCGGCGCCGCGAGCAGATCTCCGGCCTCTCGCTCAGCCTCGGCGGCGCGTGGTAGCCGCCGGCGGGCGAGGCATCACTCGTCCGCCGCCTGCACGCGCACCCACCCCGCGCCCGCCGCGTCGTACGTGACGTGCACGCGCCAGGGGCGGCAGCACACCTGGCAGTCCTCGACGTAGTCCTGCGACGCGCCGCTCCCCGGGTCGAGGGCGATGTCGTTCGGCTCGCCGCAGTACGGGCAGTGCACGACCGCCGAGGTGTCCGCGGTGCCGTCCCCGAGAGGGAAGTCCTCGTCGAGGCTCTCGTCCCCGTCGAAGGGGTCGTCGTCGAACTGGTCGGGGCGGGCGATCATGATGGTGAAGCTAATGCGGGAGTTGGGGGACGAGGGGATGTCGCCGCATACTTCCCCGGTCACCCGCTCCCGCGCCTCCCCGTCATGACGGACCTCGACTCCCTCGTCTGCCTCGCCGACTTCGAGCGCCTCGCCCGAGAGCGCCTCGACCCGCCCGCGTACGACTACTACCTCGGCGGGGCGGGCGACGAGGGCACGCTGCGCGAGAACCGCGAGGCCTGGGGGCGCGTCGCGCTGCTGCCGCGCGTGCTCGTGGACGTCTCGGCGCGCGACCTCGCCACCACGGTGCTCGGGCGGCGCCTCGCGCTCCCCGTGCTCGTCGCGCCGTGCGCGTACCAGCGGCTCGCGCACCCGGACGGCGAGTGCGCGACGGCGCGGGCCGCGCACGCCGTCGGCACCGTGATGACGCTCAGCACGCTCTCGAACGCCTCGCTCGAGGAGGTGCGCGCCGCGTCCGCGGGGCCGCTCTGGTTCCAGCTCTACTGCTACAAGGACCGCGGGCTCACGCGCGCCCTCGTCGAGCGCGCGGAGGCGGCCGGCTACGACGCGCTCGTGCTCACGGTGGACACGCCGCTGCTCGGCCGGCGCGAGCGCGACGTGCGCAACCGCTTCCGGCTGCCGGAGGGGATGCGCATGGGCAACGTGCGCCCCGGCGGCGTGGACACGCTCCCCGACGTGCCGGACTCCGGGCTCGCGCACTACTTCGCCGAGCTGCTGAGCCCCGCGATCACGTGGCGCGACGTCGCGTGGCTGCGCGGCGTCACGCGCCTCCCGGTGGTGCTGAAGGGCGTCGTGCGGCCGGACGACGCGCGGCGCGCGGCGGACGCCGGCGCGGCCGCCGTGGTCGTCTCCAATCACGGTGGGCGCCAGCTCGACGGCGCGGTCGCCACGGCGCGCGCCCTCCCGGGCGTCGCGGCGGCCGCCGCGCGGGCGAGCACCGACGGCGCGCCCCTCGAGGTCCTGGTCGACGGCGGCGTGCGCCGCGGCGCCGACGTGGTGCGCGCGCTGGCCATGGGCGCCCGCGCGGTGCTCGTGGGCCGGCCGGCGCTGTGGGGGCTCGCCGCGGGCGGCGAGGCGGGGGTGCGGCGCGTGCTCGAGCTGCTGCGCGACGAGGTGGACCTCGCGATGGCGCTGTGCGGGTGCCGGAACGTCGCGGAGGTCACGCCGGATCTTCTGGCGCCGGGATAGATGGCCCGGGCGACCGGTCCGGTACCGTACCGTCGTTAGGCTTTCCTAATCGTTAGGATTTCCTAATCGCATCGACGAGCTCCACCGTCTCCCGCGACGGCTCGACCTCGAAGACCGTCGCGAGGCGCCGCCGGAACGCCTCGTAGGTGGCCAACGCGCCGGCGCGGTCGCCGGCGCGGGCCAGCAGCGCGATCACCTTGCGCACGGCGCGCTCGTCCTCGATCCCCGACAGCTCGGCCGCGCGGCGGGCCCACTGCGTGGCGAGCGTGATGTTCCGGTCGCCCTCGAGGCGATCGGCGAGCGCCCAGGCCGCGCGCGCGGCGGCGGCGCGCAGGCGGGCGCGCTCCGTCTCCATCCACGACTCGAACTCGCCGTGGCCGGGGACGAAGAACCCCTCGAGCAGCTCGCCGCGGTACAACTCCAGTGCGCGCGCGAGCTTACCCTCCTCGAACGCCTGGTCGAAGGCGGCGACGTCGCACCACACGGCCTCCTCCGCGAGCCCGAGCTCGTCGTCCCCGCGCGACACGAGGACGCCCTCGCCGAGCGACTGCCGGAGGACGTGGACCGCCTTGCGGAGCGACGCGCGCGCGCGCTCCTGGTCCTCCTCCGGCCAGAACATCAGCAGCAGGCGGTCGCGGCTGTGGAACCCCTTCCGCGAGGTGGCCGCGAGGTAGGCGAGCAGCGCGAACCGCTTGCGCTGCGCGACCACGGCGTCGAGGTGCTGGCCGGCGGCGTCGAGGAGGTCGGTGCGTCCGAGGAGGAAGAGCTTGATCACGCGAGTCCAACCTACCGGCGCGCCGCCTGACCGGCAACGACGAGGCGAATATCATCTGTTCCGACAATCACGCGCAGCATATGTTGGGCGCCCGTGACGCGTGGACCGATATAGATGGGGCAGGCCGTAGTGAGGGAGCTGACCGACGTCCTCCAGGAGATCCTGGGCTACGACTACCGCCTGGAGCGCGAGCTGCCGGGCGGCGGGATGAGCCGGCTCTTCCTCGCGACCGAGCGCTCGCTCGACCGCCGCGTCGTCGTGAAGGTGCTGCCGCCCGAGCTCGTGTGCGAGGCGATGGTCGCGCGCTTCAAGCGCGAGGTCGAGGTGACCGCGCAGCTCTCCCACCCGCACATCCTCCCCGTGCTCAGGTCCGGCGCGAGCCACGAGCTCCTCTACTACGTCATGCCGTACGTGGAGGGGGAGTCGCTCCGGCACCGCCTCACCCGCGAGGGGCGCCTGCCGGTGGAGGACGCGCTGCTCCTCCTCGCCGAGGCGGCCGACGCGCTCGCGTACGCGCACGCGCGCGGCGTGGTGCACCGCGACATCAAGCCGGAGAACATCCTCCTCTCGGACGGGCACGCGGTGCTCGCCGACTTCGGCATCGCGCGCGCGCTGCGCGACGACGAGGCGCTCCAGGTCATCACGACGCCGGGGCTCCCCCTCGGCACGTTCGGCTACGCGCCCCCCGAGCAGGTGCGCGGCGACCGCCCCGCCGACGCGCGCGCCGACGTGTACGCGCTCGCCGTCGTCGGCTACGAGATGCTGACGGGGGAGATGCCGCCGGCGGACCCGGCGGCGGCGCCGCCGCGCCGGCGCACGCTCCTCCCCGCGTTCGCGCGGCGCGCGAGCCTGCGCGTGACGGCCGCGCGACGCGAGACGCCCGTCCAGGCGAGCCGCGCCATCATGCGCGGGCTCTCCACCGCGCCCGAGGACCGCTTCCAGTCCGCGACGGAGTTCCGCGACGCGCTGCGCGAGCCGTATTCGCGGCAGGTGGAGCGGCGCCGGCGCCGTCGGCACCACGCCATCGTCGGCGCGCTCTCGGGCGCCGTGGTGCTGGCGGTCGTGCTGCTCCTCTGGGACCCGCGCATCAACGCCGACCTCGTCGCGGTCTCGCCCTTCGACGCGGCCGACCCCGCGCTCCGCACGTGGCGCGAGGGGATGGCCGACGTGCTCTCGCGCAACTTCGACGGCGCGGGCCCCCTGCGCGCGGTGCCGACGCGCGCGGTGCTCCGGCGCTGGGACGGCTCGGGCGACGACTCGTCCGCCGTGCGCATCGGGCGCGAGCTCGGCGCGGGGCTCGTGATCTCGGGCGCGCTGCGGCGCGTCGGCGGCGACAGCGTGCGCGTCGAGGCGGCGTTCATCGAGCGCACGCGCTTCGGCACCCGCACCCTGGACCGCGTGGAGCTCCTCGGCCTCGAGTCGCGCATCGCCCCGATGGCCGACTCGGTGACGGTCCGCTTCCTCGACGCGCTGGGCCGGCGCCGCACGCTGCGCGCGGGCGGACGCCCGCCGCTCCTCGGCGCGCACTCCATCCTCGCGCTCAAGGAGTTCCTGCACGGCGAGCAGCTCCTGCGCCAGAACAAGTACGACTCGGCGCGCGTGGCGTACGAGGCCGCACTCCGCAGCGACGCCAGGTTCGCGCTCGCGCACTGGCGCATGCGCGCGGCCCTGCGGGTCGTGAACGGCGAGTGGGATCGGTCCTCGTTCGACTACGCGCTCGTCGCGAGCGGCCTCAATTTCGGCCTCGGCCAGCGCGACAGCCTGCTCATCCTGGCGGACTCGCTGTACGCGGCGGCGCCCGGGTTCTCGGGGCTCGAGACCAGGCTCCCGTACCAGCGCCGCCGGCTCGAGGTGCTGGAGCGCGCGGCGCAGCTCTACCCCGACGACCCCGAGGTGCTCACGGAGCTCGGGGAGGCACGCCTTCACTACGGCGACCTGCTCGGGCGCACGTGGGAGGACGCCCGCGACGCCTTCGAGCGCGCCATCCGGGACGACTCGGCGTACGCGCCGGCATACCTGCACCTCGTGCAGCTCCGGGGCGCATTGTACGGCGCGGATTCCGCGCGCACGACAGTCGCTGCCTCGCTCCGCTACGTGCCCGACGACCGCCGGATGCGGCTGGTCGCCCGCCTGCTCGAAGCCGCGCCGGTGGACAGCGCGACGATCCGCGATGCGGGGCTCGAGACGCGGGAGCTCCGCGACGTCGCGATGCTCCTCACGCGCTGGCCGAGCCCGGACGGGCGAACGCTGGCGGTCTCGCGCTTCCTGGCGGCCCAGGACGCCGCCGTGATGCGGCGCCCCCACGTGCGCCGGCTCGCCCTGCACGGGCGGCTCGCGGAGCTCGCCCGCATCGGCCGCGCGAGCGACTGGCGCGAGAATCAGATGACGGCGGTGTTCCTCGCCCACTTCGGCGCGCTGCCGGCGCCGGTCGTCGACTCGGCAGCGGCGGCCTGGCTGCGTGACGGCTCGCCCGCCTCGCTCCACGCGGCGTTGCTGGTCGCGGCACAGCGCCGCGACACCGCGGCGCTCCGGGCCGTCGTCGAACGCTCGGCCGCGATGGTGCGGGGGGCCGACACGCCCGAGACGCGCTACCTCCGCCTCGCCGCTGACGCCTACGCAGCCCTCGCCCGCGGCGACTCCGCGGCGGCACTCGCGCGTCTCGGGCAGCTTCCCGAGACGCCGTGCACCTGGTCGTGCGTCTACGAGCAGATCGACCGCGCCCGGCTCCTCGAGGCGCGCGGCGAGGTGGCGGAGGCGGCGCGCACGTTCGTGGCGCACCCGCCGTCGTGGGACGCCATCCGCGCCGAGGAGGTGCTCTGGATGCGCGAGTGGGCCCGCCTGGCCGAGCGCACCGGGCAGCCGGAGGCGGCGTTGCGGGCCTACGACTACGTGGCGCGCGCCTGGGAGGGCGCGGACCCCGCGCTGGCCGACATCGCGCGCAGCGCCCGGGACGCCGCCGCCCGCCTGCGCCGTCCCCGTTAGGCTGTAGGCAGCACCGGCGCATTGCGCCCGGGTTGGGGCCCTCCAATATTCCGCGCCGGCGGGCGCGGCGGTGCGCCCGGATGCTCCCGCAGCACCCCTCCACATCCAGAGGCCTCGTGCGCTTCAAGACCCGGGATCTGTCCGCGAACCTCGCCACGGTCGTCGGCGCCGACTGCCTCCAGATGTCCGGCTGCACCCTGACGAAGGAGATCCAGGAGGAGCCGCCCTGCGAGGACCCGTCGCAGCCGCCTCCGCCCTGCGAGGACCCCTCCGAGCCGGCGCCGCAGCCCGACTGCACGGACGCGTCGGCGCCGCTGCGCGTCAGCGTGTGCCCAGACGGCGTGACGCTCCAGTGCGACGGCAGCTCCGCGAGCTCGTACGGCGCCGCGGCGAAGCGCGCCATCTGGGCCCAGATGGAGCAGGCAGGGAGGCCCGCAGCGCGGCCCCGCCGGCGCGGCCGCCGCTGACGCGCACCGCGTGACGGCCGCGCGGCCGCGGCTCCGCGCGAGTCGCGCGTACGAGCTGGTCCCATTCGAGCGGCTTCCGGCCGCGGCACGCCAGGCGCATGCCGCGCTGCTCGGCGACGCCGATTTTTATGGCCTGCTGCGGCCGCGCTCACGCGGCCGCACGGCGAAGGCCGTGGACCGCGAGAGCGCGCTGCTCCTGCACACGCTGCGCGAGCCGGGGCCGCTGCCGGCGTACCTCGGGCGCGGCCGCCAGGCCCTCGAGGCGCTCGCCGCGCTCCGGGGGCTCGTGCTCGATGGCATCGTGGAGGTCGCGGGGCCCGGAGGCCCGTTCGCATCCGGCGCTGCGGGGCTGGCGCTGCTCGACGCGGCGGTCGGCCCCGCCGCGGCGCCGGCGGGGCGCACGGCGGAGCTCTCGGCCGAGGCGCTCCGGCTGGGGGCGGCGCTCGCGGGCGAGGGCGCGGCGGCGGTGGCCCGGCGCCTCTACGCCTTCAACCGCGAGCCGCTC
>JBJMNJ010000187.1:0-5240 GCA_045804325.1 Gemmatimonadaceae bacterium | reverse complement strand
CGTCACGCGGCCCGTCACGCGGCCCGTCACGCGGCCCGTCACGCGGCCCGCGTCCGGCGGGCTCCGCGGCGGGTGGGTCGAGCCACCGGAGGCGCGGCGGTCGAGGCCGCGGCCCGGGCGGCGGCGGGCGGCCGGCGTCCTGAGTGGGGCGGCTGCCACTCCTGCGACGCTCTTGAGGAGCCATCCCACTCAGTGACCCTCGAAGGCCACGCCGGAGCCGTCGTCCTCCTGCACGGGCTCGGGCGCACGCGGCGGAGCATGGAGCCGATCGCGCGCGCCGCGCGGCGGCGGGGGTACCTCGCGTTCAACCACGGCTACCCCTCGCGGCGCATGGGCGTGGACGCGCTCGCGGAGGAGATACGGCGCGCGTTGTGGCCCGCGCTGGCCGCGCTGCCCGGGCCCGTGCACTTCGTGACGCACTCGCTCGGCGGCCTCCTCGTGCGCGCTGCGCTCGCCGCCGAGCCGCTCCCCACGCTCGGCCGCGTCGTCATGCTCTGCCCGCCCAACGTCGGGAGCGAGGTGGCGGACCGCCTGCGCGGGGGCCGCTTCTACCGCTGGCTCACCGGCCCCGCGGGGCAGGAGCTCGGCACCGACCCTGCGGGCGCGGCCGCGCGCCTCGGCCCACCCGCCTTCGAGGTCGGCGTGATCGCCGGGTCTCGCAGCGTGGAGCCGCACCTCTCGCGATTCATCCCGGGGCCGAACGATGGCAAGGTGGCGGTGGAGCGCGCGCGGCTCGAGGGGATGCGCGACTTCCTCGTCGTCGAGCGCAGCCACCCGTTCGTGATGCGGGCGCCGGAAGTCGTCGACGCGGTGTTTAGATTCCTGGAGCAGGGAGAGTTTTAGACGGCCCGGCCGAGGACGCGAGAGAGGAGGTGTGCTTGCTGAGGAATCTCGTCGACCGCCTGCGCGGCCTGCCGCCCGCGGAGCACTTCGTCGTCCGCGGCATCCCCGTGCGCGTCGAGAACACCCGCCCGGACATCGACACCGCGCGCGTGCTCGCGCAGCTCGACGCGGCGCTCGCGCTCGTCGAGCGCCACCAGCCGTGGCGCTTCCGGCACCTGCAGCGCGACCTGTCGCACATCGTCGTGAAGCGCTTCGCCTGCCGCGGCGCGTACTTCTACGCCGAGCGGGCGTGCCTCACCGAGCTGACGTTCCTCGCGAACCCGTCGTTCAACGCGGCGCAGGTGGCGAGCTCCATCGTGCACGAGGGCGTGCACGCGCGCGTCCACGCGATGGGCGTGACGTACGACGGGCCCGACCGCCGCGACCGCGAGGAGCGCCTCTGCCGCGAGGCGGAGCTCGCGTTCGGCCTGGCGGTGCCGCCGGCGCTCGGCACCCCGGTCGTGGAGCGCGCGGTCGCGCTGCTCGAGAGCGCCGACGTGGACCTCGCGCCGGAGATCGACTGGGCGGAAGCGCAGCGGCGGATCGACGAGGTGGATCGGCGGTAGGGAGGACGCGCTCGGCCCTCGGCCGACAGTCCTCGGCCCTCGGCCGCGGACGGGCGTGCGCGGCTTGGCGGCCTCGTACGCCGTCAGCGCCGCGAGGACTCCCGTGAGCAGGCCGAGGGCCGAGGGCCGAGGGCCACATCCTGTTCACCGACTTCAACTCTGGACTCTATCGCATGCCACCCCGTCCGCTCACGCGCCTCCGCAAGCTCGCGCTCGCGCTGCCCGAGGCCACCGAGAAGGAGTCGTGGGGCACGCCCACGTTCCGCGTCCGCGACAAGATGTTCGCCATGTACGCGGCGGCCGACACGCACGTCGGCAGCGGGCGGCCCGGCGTGTGGATCAAGGCCGCGCCGGGGAACCAGCGGCTCATGGTCGAGATGCTGCCGCACAAGTTCTTCGTCCCGCCCTACATGGGCCCGAGCGGGTGGGTGGGCGTGTGGCTGGACGACCCGTGCGACTGGGCGGAGCTGGCCGAGCTGCTGAACGACGGGTGGCGCCTCGTCGCCCCGAAGCGCCTCGTCGTCGCGACCGAGGCCGCCGCGACGGAGGCCGCCCGGCCTAACGCGACGGCTCGCGGAGCGCGGCCTGAATCGTCCGCGCCTCGTACACCCGCCCGGCGCGCACCACGCGCTCGACCTTCCGCAGGTCGGCCACCCGCTCGGAAGGGCGGCCGTTCACGATGACGAGGTCGGCCACCTTGCCCGGCGCGACGCTGCCGTAGTCCCGGTCCTCCTTCATCACGCGCGCGCTGACGATCGTCGCGATCTGGAGCACCGCGGGCGCGGGGATGCCCGCGCGCTCGTACGTCTCGAGCTCCGCGTTGAAGCTCCCGCCGTCCGTACCCGGCACGAGCGCGACGCCCGCGTCGAACAGGCGCTTCGCGAGCCGCAGGTAGTTCGCGTCGTTCCGGCGGATCTCCGCGCTGTCGCTCGTCGCCGGCACGCCGACCGCCTGGCCGATGCTCGCGCCCTGCGACGGCGCACGCAGCCAGAGCGCGAACGTGCCGTCCACCACGGTGCCGTGCGCCTTGAGGTCCTCGATGAGCGCCGACATCTCGGGCCCGTCCACGTTCACGTTCGGCGCGACGGCGGCGGCCACGGCGGAGTAGGCGCGCATCCGCGGCACGTAGAGCGAGTCCTGGAAGAACGTCGAGAACAGGAACGCCGCGTGGTTGATCTCGTCGTAGCCGAGCCGGATCGCGGCGGGGACGCTGAGGCCGCGCGGGACGTGGCCGCTCACCCGCATCCCGCGCCGGTGCGCCTCCTGCGCGATGACCGGGACGAGGTCCTGCTGCACGAGGTTGTACAGCTTCACCTGCTTGTAGCCGAGCGAGTCGTAGTACGCGACCCACCGCACCGCCTCGGCCGAGTCGCGCACGATGACCTCGGTGGGGCCGGCCCAGCGGCCCGGGCCCTCGAGGAAGCCGGCGAGCACGACGTGCGGCTGCAGGATCTCGCCGCGCGCGGCGCGGTCGCGGTGCTGCACCGCGATGTCGAGGTCCGAGGCGAGGTCGCGCACGCTCGTGACGCCCTGCGCGAGCTGCTCGGGGCCGCGCGACGTCTGGCTCGACGTGAAGAGGTGGTTGTGCATGTCCCACATGCCGGGCATGACGGTCTTCCCCCGGGCGTCGATCACGGTCGCTCCGGCGGGGACCGCCACGGAGTCCGCGGGGCCGACGGCGACGATGCGCTCACCGCGCACGACCACCGTGCGGTTCGGGAGCAGCACGCCGCGCTCGCTGTCGAACACGTCGCC
The DNA here is from genome assembly GCA_045804325.1 of Gemmatimonadaceae bacterium. Classification (GTDB taxonomy): domain Bacteria; phylum Gemmatimonadota; class Gemmatimonadetes; order Gemmatimonadales; family Gemmatimonadaceae; genus JBJMNJ01. Next base: position 2,037 of record JBJMNJ010000187.1, on the reverse strand, counting down.
GTTCGTGATGGCGACGGCGGCCGCCGGCGCCGGCGCGAGGCGCCGCGCCAGCTCGGCGCCGCGGCGGTTGTGCCAGGCGATCTCCGTCGGGCGCAGCGCGGGGAGCACGTCCTCGAGCCCGCGCCGCACGGTGATGAACCACCCGGCCTCGCTCGCGAGCAGCTCGCCGCGCTCGTCGAGCCACACGAGCGACGGCCCGCCCGGGCCGTGCAGCGCGACGAGGCGTGCGCGCTGCCGCCTGCCCTGCACCCGCACCGTCGTGTCCGCGACGACTTCCGCGCGCAGCGTCCCCGTCGGGACGAGCGGTGCCGTGCGGTCGGGGCGGCCGAGGAGGTAGCGGGCGGTCGCGGCCTGATCGAAGGCGGTGCCGGCGCCGCGAAGGCGGTAGAGCGCGCCGGGCGCCGTGCGCACGCGCTGCGGCGACGTGCCGCGCGAGCTGTAGAAGGCGGAGTCGCGCGCCATCTCGAACCGGTCGAGCGGCTCGCCGCGCGGCGCGTCGGGCTCGTCGAGCGGGAGGCTCCACGAGCGCCCCTCCACGGGCCGGCCGTCGGGCGCGAAGCGGTAGCGCAGCTCGGTGCGCGGGCCGCGGTTGCGGTCCACGTGCCAGTAGCGCACGAGCACGGAGTCTCCGGCGCGCGCGACGGTCATCTCGCCGGCGGGGCGGCCGTGGTTCAGCACGACGTAGCGGACCGTGTCGCGGGCGGCGCCCTGCGCGCCGGCGGCGACGGCCAGGCCCGCACTGAGCGAAGCGGAGGTGGCGAGAACGGCGGCGAACGCCGGCGGGGCGAGGCGCATGACGCGTCGGTGGGCGCGAGGAGTGGACGGGGCGGGCCGCGCAATGTGCGAGGCGGCATCAGGCCGGGCAAGGCGCCCGCGCCCAGGCTGGCGGACGCCCCGCGCGCGGCGTAAGCTGCGGCCGACCCGCACATGACGCCGATGCCACGCCTGCCCGTGCTGCGCGCCCTCGCGCCCCTCGCCGCCCTCGCGCTCCCGCTCGCCGCCTGCCGCACCGCCGCGTCCGCGGTCGTCCTGCCCACGGACAAGAACATCGTCGACCATCTCGAGCGCGGGGAGACCGCGCGCAACATGCACGTGCTCTGGGTGACCAACCGCTCGTCGCTGCCGATCGTCGTCATCGGCGTCACCCTGCGCGACTGCGACAACGTCGCGCAGCCCTGCGGCGACCCCATCCCGCTCCAGGTGCCGCTGGCGCCGGGCGAGCGCAAGCAGGTGCTGCGCATCCGGCCGGCGCAGGAGTCGAACGCCTTCCACTACGATTACTCGTTCGCGTGGCGGCGCGCCGACGCGCCGGAGCCCGCGCGGTGAGCGCGCCGGCTGCGCCGCTGGAGATCCGCGCGGCCACCCCCGCCGACGCCGCGGTGCTCACCCGACTCGGCGCGCGGCTCTTCGAGCAGGCGTTCGGCGCCGACAACTCGCCCGAGGACATGCACGCCTACCTCGCCGTCGCGTTCACCGAGGAGCGGCAGCGTCAGGAGCTCGAGGACCCCGGCTCGCGCGTGTGGGTCGCGCTGGCGCCGGACAGCGAGGAGCCGCTGGGCTACGCGCACGTGCGGCGCGCCCCGGGGCCGGCGCCCGTGCGCGCGCGGCGTCCGGCGGAGGTGGCGCGCTTCTACGTGGACCGCGCGTGGCACGGCCGCGGCGTGGCGAACGCGCTCATGGACGCCTGCCTGGCGCAGGCCGACGCGTGGGAGTGCGACGGCGTCTGGCTGGGCGTCTGGCAGAGCAACGCGCGCGCGATCGCGTTCTACGAGCGGCGGGGGTTCCGGAAGGTGGGCACGCAGAGCTTTCTGCTCGGTCGGGATCGCCAGATGGATTGGGTCATGGAACGGACTGGCTGATCGCTCGACAGTCGCCCCGCCGAACGTCACGAGCCCTGGCGACCGGCGACGGGCGACCGCTGCTGAATGAGCGGATGAGTGACTCGCCGGAACGACGAGCCCCCGGGAGGCCACCAATGGCCTCCCGGGGTTCTACTGAAGGGCGACCCCCTAGCTGGCGAGGCGGCAGCGGTCGCCC
>JBJMNJ010000186.1:0-16498 GCA_045804325.1 Gemmatimonadaceae bacterium | reverse complement strand
AGGAGCTGGTGAAGGCGCTGCTCGACTTCCCCGCGACGATCGTCGGCGCCGCCGAGGCGTCGGAGCCGCACCGCGTGCTGAACTTCCTGCACGACACCGCGGGCCTCGCCCACAAGTGGTACCACGCGCACCACGTGCTCGGCGAGCCCGAGCCCGTGCGCTCCGCCCGCCTCGCGCTCGCGCGCGCCGCGCAGATCGTGATCCGGAACGGGCTGGCGGTGCTCGGCATCTCGGCGCCGGAACGCATGTGAGCACCGCCGCCGTCGGCCATTCCGCCGCGATCGCCGCCGGGTGCCCGCCAACGGCGGGCGGGGGCTGACGGCTGTCCGCGGCCATCGGCCGACGGGCCGCCGTCAGCCGTCGGCGGTCCGCATCGCTCGCAGCTCATCGCAACATCGCCATTCGCAATCAGCCCTCGTTCAATGTCCCTCCTCGTCGTCGGCTCCGTGGCGCTCGATTCCGTCGAGACGCCCTTCGGCAAGGCCGACCACGTCCTGGGCGGCTCCGCGAACTTCTTCTCCGCGGCGGCCAGCCACTTCTGCCCCGTGCAGCTCGTCGGCGTCATCGGCAACGACTACCCCGAGGACCAGCTCGTGCCGCTGCAGCGGCGCGGCGTGGACTTCGCGGGGCTCGAGCGCGCGGACGGCGCCTCGTTCCGCTGGCGCGGCCGCTACCGCCACGACCTCAACTCGGCCGAGACGCTCGAGACGCACCTCGGGGTGTTCTCGCACTTCGAGCCGAAGATCCCCGCACAGTTCCGCGGCGCGCCGTTCGTGTTCCTCGCGAACATCGACCCGCGCCTCCAGCTCCAGGTGCTCGACCAGGTGGAGCGGCCGAAGCTCGTCGCGTGCGACACGATGAACTTCTGGATCGAGAGCCGGCGCCCCGAGCTGCTGAAGCTCCTCGAGCGCGTGAACCTCATCAGCCTCAACGACGGCGAGGCGCGCCAGCTCACCGAGCAGTACAACCTCGTGCAGGCCGCGCGGTGGATCCTCGACCGCGGGCCGAGCACGGTGCTGCTCAAGAAGGGCGAGCACGGCGCGTTCATGTTCACGAGGGAGAGCGTGTTCTTCGCGCCGGCGTACCCCCTCGAGAGCGTGTTCGACCCCACCGGTGCGGGCGACTCGTTCGCGGGCGGCTTCATGGGATGGCTCGCGAAGACCGGCGACCTCAGCGAGGCGAACATGCGCCGCGCCGTCGTCTACGGCTCGGCGATGGGGTCCTTCGCCGTGGAGAAGTTCTCCATCCAGCGCCTCGTGGAGATCGGCGAGGCGGACGTGCGGCGGCGCGTCGCCGAGTTCCAGCGGCTCGTCGCGTTCGACGCGGAGCTCCCCGCGTGAGCGGGAGCGGAGGGCTCGACTACCGCGGCGCCGGCGTCGACATCGACGCCGCCGACGACGCGAAGGAGCGCATCAGGCGCCACGTGGAGTCGACCCTCACCGCCGGCGCGCGGGGCGCGTTCGGCGGCTTCGGCGGAATGTTCCGCGTCCCCGAGGGCTACCGGCGCCCCGTGCTCGTCTCGAGCGCCGACGGCGTCGGCACGAAGATCAAGGTCGCCATCGAGGCCGCGCGCCACGACACCGTCGGCCACGACCTCGTGAACCACTGCACGAACGACATCCTCGTGCAGGGCGCGCGGCCGCTCTTCTTCCTCGACTACGTCGCGTTCGGCAAGCTCGAGCCGCGCGTCGTCGAGGCGGTCGTCGCGGGCGTCGCCGCCGGGTGCCGTGAGAACGGCTGCGCGCTCGTCGGCGGGGAGACCGCGGAGATGCCCGGCCTCTACACGCCGCCCGACTACGACCTCGCGGGCTTCATCGTCGGCGTCGTCGAGGAGGATGGGATCCTCGGACCGGAGCGCGTCCGTGACGCCGATCACATCGTCGCGCTCGCGAGCTCGGGGCTGCACACGAACGGTTACTCGCTCGCGCGACGGATCGTCACCGAGCGACTGGGCTTGTCGCCGGGCGACGTGTTTCCCGGTGAGGAGGCGACGGTGGCCGACACGTTGCTGCGCGTCCACCGCTCCTACCTGCGGGCCCTGCTGCCCGTGCTCGACCGCGTGCACGCGATGGCGCACATCACGGGCGGCGGACTTCCCGGGAACCTCAACCGGGCGCTCCCCGACGCGCTGGACGCCGTGGTCGACACGCGGAGCTGGCAGGTCCCCAACCTGTTCCGCCAGCTCGAGCGGTCGGGCGGGGTCGCGCGCGACGAGATGTTCCGCGCGTTCAACATGGGAGTCGGGATGGCCGTCGTGTGCGACGGCGCGGACGTGGACGCGATCCTCGGCGCCGCGCGCGCGGCGGAGGTCCCGGCCTGGCGACTCGGCCGCATCACGCGCGGCGCGGGGCGCGTTCAACTTTCCGAGGGGGAAGCACAATGAAGGGACGGATCGTACTCGCCGGCCTCGCGGGGCTCCTCGCCGCCGCGCCGGCATTCTCGCAGAACCTCGAGGCCCCCGTCTCGGGCTGCAGCGCGCAGGACGCGCGCGTCGAGGACGCGTGCCAGAAGACGGTGGACGTCTTCGCGTTCATGACCCCGCAGCTCGGCGTCTCGCTCGCCGGCGGCAACGCCCTGCTCGGCGCGCGGTCGAATCTCGGCGGCCTCGGGCACTTCTCCCTCGGCGTGCACGCGACGGCGATCCAGGGCAAGCTCCCGGACTTCCAGAGCATGAGCTACAGCCTCAGCGGCGCGCAGCGATCGGACAACCGGACCGACGACCAGGTCCTCGGCGCGCCGGGCGTCGAGCTGGCGGTGGGCCTCTTCCGGGGCTTCAACACGAGCCTCGCGCGCGTCGGCTCGCTCGAGGGCATCGTCAGCGCCAACTACATCCCGGAGTACGACGACGAGAGCTTCTCGCTCACGGCGCCCGACGGCTCGCTCAAGCTCGGCTTCGGCGGCCGGCTGGGCGTCATCGGCGAGGGCCCGCTCCTTCCGGGCGTCTCCGTGAGCTTCCTGCGCCGCGACCTCCCCACGCTGGACCTGAGCGCCGTCACGACGGCGCTCGGCGGCGCGGCGGACGACAGCCTCGCGCTCCAGAACTTCGCGGTGAAGACGACGGCGACGCGCCTCGTCGTGCAGAAGAACCTCGTCGTCCTCGGCCTCGCCGCGGGCATCGGGCAGGACAAGTACGCCGCCGCGGCGGACCTCAACTCCGTCGTGCGCTCGGGGGGGACGTCGTGCAACGCCCTGGCGCCGTGCCGCGTGGACGTGCACTATGGCCAGGACGTGACGCGCACCACCATGTTCGCGAACGCGACGCTCAACCTGGTCGTCTTCCGCCTCGGCGCGGAGGTCGGCCAGGTGACTGGCGGGGACGTGAAGACGTACAACACCTTCGCCGACCGCGACCCGAACGACAGCCTCCTCTTCGGCTCGGTGGCGATCCGCTTCGGCTTCTAGATGATCGGACCGTGGCCGGCCTGAGCCGGCGCGAGGACACCAACGACCGGGAGCGCCCGGCGCGGTCGCGCGACAGCGCGTACATGCGCCGGGCGCTCGCGCTCGCCCGCAAAGGCTGGGGGCAGACGGCGCCGAACCCGATGGTCGGCGCCGTCGTCGTTCGCGACGGCCGCATCGTCGCCATGGGATACCACGCGCGCTGGGGCGGTCCGCACGCCGAGGCCGCCGCCCTCGCCGACGCGGGCCCCGCGGCCGAGGGAAGCACGGTCTACGTGACCCTCGAGCCGTGCGCGCACGTCGGCAAGACGCCGCCGTGCGCCGACGCGCTCGTGGCCGCCCGCGTGGCCCGCGTCGTGTACGCCGCCCCCGACCCGACGCCCGTCGCCGGCGGGGGCGCCGAGCGTCTGCGCGCCGCCGGCATCGAGGTCGTCGGAGGCGTCGAGGAGCGGGCCGCCCGGGAGCTCAACGCCGCCTTCTTCCACGCCGCACACGCCCGGCGGCCCTGGGTGACGCTCAAGCTCGCCGTCTCGATCGACGGGGCCCTCACGGACGCCACGCGCACGCGCGCCTGGCTCACCGGCGCCCGCGCGCGGCGGGAGGTGCATCGCCTGCGCGCCGGCCACGACGCCGTGGCCGTCGGGATCGGCACCGCGCTCGCCGACGACCCGCTGCTCACCGTGCGCGGCGTGCGCCAGCCGCGCGTCCCCCCCACGCGGGTGGTCTTCGACCGGCGCGCACGCCTCCCCGCCGAGAGCGCGCTCGCCCGCACCGCACGCGAGATTCCGACGCTCGTCGTCGCCGAGCGGCCGGACGCGCTGGCCGAGGGGCACCTCCGGGCCACGGGGGTCGAGGTCCTGAGCGCGGACGGGCTGGCGGACGCTCTCAACCAGCTGCGCGAGCGCGGCGTGCGCTCGCTGTTCGTCGAGGGGGGCGCCGAGCTGGCCGGCGCCTTCTGGGATGCGTCGCTCGTGGACCGTCTGATTATCTTTCAGGCGCCCATCGTGCTCGGGGCCGGCGCCGTCGGCGCCTTCTCCAGCGCGGAGGGGGTCCTGGTGCGCGAGGCGCGGCGTCTTCCCGTGATCGCGCGCCGCGCGCTGGGCGATGACTTGATGACCACGTACGCCGTCTCCCCGAATCCGTAGCGAGGGAACGATCCGCCCGGCCCGCGTCTTCCGTCTCCTGCACTGCTGATGTTCACGGGGCTCGTGGACGACGTCGGCACGGTCGAGCACGTCGAGACGACGGACGCGGGGCGCGAGTTCACCGTCCGCTGCGGGTACGACGGGCTGGTCGACGGGGAGAGCATCGCCGTGGACGGGGCGTGCCTCACGGTGCTGCGGCACGGGCCCGGGTGGTTCGTGGTGGCCGCGGTGGTGACCACGCTCGGGCGGACGATGATCGGGCGCTGGGAGGCGGGGCGCCGCGTCAACCTCGAGCGCGCCCTCCGCGCCGGCGACCGCCTCGGCGGGCACCTCGTGCAGGGGCACGTGGACGCGGTGGGCGAGGTGGTGCGCGTGGAGCAGTGCGGCGACGCGCGGATCATCGAGGTGCGCGTTCCGCCGGAGGTGGCCGAGCTGCTCGTGCCGCACGGATCGATCACGGTGGACGGCGTGAGCCTCACGGTGAACGCGCTGCCGGCGCCCGACGTCGTGGGGCTCTCGATCATCGACCACACGCTCCGCCACACGACCCTGGGCGACCGCGCCCCCGGCGACGGCGTGCACGTGGAGGGGGACGTGATCGGGAAGTACGTGCGGCGCCTTGTGGGGCCGTACATTACGAGGTAGTCACTGCCGGGCAGTCCGACGTCCGCAGTCAGGAGAGGTATCCCGCATGCAGTTCGGAACGATAGAGCAGGCCATCGCCGACATCCGCGCCGGGAAGTTCGTCGTGGTGGCGGACGACGAGGACCGCGAGAACGAGGGCGATCTCGTCTGCGCGGCGCAGCACGTCACGCCCGAGATGGTGAACTTCATGATCCGCCAGGCGGGCGGCATGATCTGCCTCGCGCTCACGCCCGAGCGCGTGGACCAGCTCGGGCTCGCCCCGCAGGGCGACGAGAACACCGAGGCGATGCGCACGGCGTTCACGGTGAGCATCGACGCGGCGCCGCGCTTCGGCGTGACCACGGGGATCAGCGCCGCCGACCGCGCCAAGACCATCCAGGTGGCCGTGGATTCGGCGTCGGTGCGCGGCGACCTGCGCCGCCCCGGCCACATCCACCCGCTGCGCGCCCGCGTGGGCGGCGTGCTCCAGCGCGTCGGGCACACCGAGGCCGCGGTGGACCTCGCGCGCCTGGCCGGGCTGACGCCGGCCGGGGTGATCTGCGAGATCCTCAACGAGGACGGCAGCACCGCACGCCGACCGCAGCTCGAGGAGTTCTGCGCGCGGCACGGGCTCACGTTCATCTCGGTCGCGCAGCTCGTCGAGTACCGGCTGCAGAACGAGCGCCTCGTGCACCGCGTGGCGGACGCCCGGCTCCCCACCGAGTTCGGCGAGTGGCGCATCGTCGGCTACGCGAACGACGTGGACGACCGCGAGCACGTGGCCCTCGTCTACGGCGACCTCGGCGACGGCGAGAACGTGCTCGTGCGCATGCACTCGAAGTGCCTCACGGGGGACGTCTTCCACTCGCTCAAGTGCGACTGCGGGTGGCAGCTCCACAACGCCATGGGCATGATCCAGCGCGACGGGCGCGGCGTCGTCGTCTACCTCGACCAGGAGGGGCGCGGGATCGGGCTCCTCAACAAGCTCAAGGCGTACGAGTTGCAAGACACCGGGCTCGACACCGTGCAGGCCAACGAGCAGCTCGGCTTCCGCCCGGACCTGCGCAACTACGGCATCGGGGCGCAGATCCTCCTCGACCTCGGGGTTCGCTCGATCCGCGTGATGACCAACAACCCGCGCAAGCTCGTCGGCGTCGAGGGCTACCGGCTGCGCGTGGTCGAGCGCGTGCCGATCGAGGCGCCGCCCAACGAGGAGAACCGCGACTACCTCGAGACGAAGCGCGCGAAGCTCGGCCATCTGCGCGCCGTCTGACCCGAGCCGAATCCGCCAGAGATGCCCGAGTTCGTCGGCACGCCGACCGCGGCGGGGCGCCGCTTCGCGGTGCTCGCCAGCCGCTTCAATGAGACCGTCGTCCAGCGCCTCGTCGAGGGCGCGGTGGATGCGATCGTCCGCCACGGCGCGACGCTCGACGACGTGGACGTGGTGTGGGTGCCCGGCGCGTGGGAGCTCCCCGCCGCCGCGCGCTTCCTGCTCGCCACCGAGCGCTACGACGCACTCGTCGCGCTCGGCGCCGTCGTGCGCGGCGACACGCCGCACTTCGACTACGTCGCCGGCGAGGCCTCGCGCGGGCTCGCCGACGCGGGCGCCGAGTACGACACGCCGATCGGGTTCGGGCTCCTGACCTGCGACACGATGGCGCAGGCCGAGGCCCGCGCCGGCGGCGAGCACGGCAACAAGGGCTGGGACGCGGCGCTCGCCGCGATCGAGATGGCCGACCTCTTCGACCGGCTCGGCGCGGCGGTCGACAGCGAGTACGACGATGGCGACCGGTAGGAAGAAGGCGGCGCAGCCGGAGGAGCCGCGCGAGCGCCTGGAGCCCGCCGACCGCGACGAGGCGGAGCGGAGCGCGCGGAGCTCGCGCCGCGAGCGGAGCGATCGCGTAGAGAGCCGCGCCCGCTCCCGCGCCCTTCAGGCGCTCTACGCGTGGGACATGCGAGGCGGCGAGGACCTGCCGCGCGTGGCCGCGCAGGTGTGGGACGACCTCTCGGTGACGCCCGACGAGCGCGAGCGCGCCGGGTGGCTCGTGCACACCGTGGCGCGCGAGCGCGAGGCCCTCGACGGCGAGCTCGCCGAGGTCACCGCGAACTGGCGCCTCGAGCGCCTCGGCGCCATCGAGCGCAGCGTGCTGCGCCTCGCCGCCGCGGAGCTGCGGCGCGGCGAGACGCCGCCGCGCGTCGTCATCAAGGAGGCCGTGCGCCTGGCCGAGCGCTACGGCACCGAGCAGAGCGCGCGCTTCGTCAACGGCGTCGTCGACGCGCTCGCGCGCCGCATGGGAGTGCTCGAGGGGCGGCGCCCGCAGCGCGGCGCCCGGTAGCCGCGCCGCGCCGCGTCGTGAACGTCCTCGTCGTCAACTGGCAGGACCGCGAGAACCCGCAGGCCGGGGGCGCGGAGATCCACCTCCACGAGATCTTCGGGCGCCTCGCGCGCGGCGGGCACCGCGTGACGCTGCTCTGCGGCGGCTGGCCCGGCTGCCCGCCGCGCGCGGAGCTCGACGGGATCGAGGTGCACCGCGTCGGCACGCGCCACACCTTCCCGTTCCTCGCCGCGGGCTACTGGCGTCGCGCGCTGCGCCCGCTGCGGCACGAGGCGCTGGTCGAGGACATCAACAAGGTGCCGCTCTACACGCCGCGCTGGCGCGGCGCGCCGCCCGTCGTGGCGCTCGTGCCGCACCTGTTCGGCGGCACGGTGTTCCAGGAGGCGCCGCTCCCGCTCGCGGCGGTCGTGTGGCTCGCCGAGCGTCCGCTGGCGCACGTGTACCGGCGCTCGCTGTTCCACGCGATCAGCGAGAGCACGGCGGACGACCTCGCCGCGCGCGGCGTCGCCCGCGAGCGAATCAAGGTTATCTATCCCGGTATCGAGTCCGACCGCTACACGCCGGCGCAGGGCACGCGCGCCGCGGCGCCGACCTTCGCGTACCTGGGCCGCCTGAAGCGCTACAAGGGCGTGGACCTCGTCGTACGGGCGTTCGCCCGCCTCGCGCACCCGGACGCCGTGCTGGAGATCGCGGGAACGGGTGACTACCGGGCGGAGCTCGAGGCGCTGGCGCGCTCGCTTGACCTCGGGGAGCGCGTGAAGTTTCTTGGGTTCATCGACGAGGCGGAGAAGTTGAGTTTGCTCCGGCGCGCGTGGGCGCTCGCCTTCGCGTCGCCCAAGGAGGGGTGGGGGATCACGAACCTCGAGGCGGCCGCCTGCGGCACGCCGGTGGTGGCATCCGACTCGCCCGGGCTGCGCGAGTCCGTGCGCGACGGCCAGACGGGCTTCCTCGTCGCGCACGGCGACGTGGACGCCCTCGCCGCGCGGATGAGCCGCCTTGCCGAGTCTCCCGCGCTCGTGGAGGCGCTCGGCGCCGCCGGGCGCCGGTTCGCCGAGGGGTTCACGTGGGAGCGCGCCGCCTCGGAGACGGCGGCGCAGCTCGCCGAAGCCGCACGGGGAGGGTAGTGCCGGTGGAGATCATCTTTCACGCACACCACGCGGTCATCTCGCCGCACATGCGCCAGCGCGCGGAGCGCGCCGTCCATCGCATCGCGAAGCGGCTCCACACCGAGCCGACGGAGGCGATCGTCCGCTTCGAGCGCGACAGCGGCGACTGTCGCGTCGAGCTCCAGCTCAACGCGCCGCGCCAGCGGCGGATCGTCGCCGAGGGGCACGGGCGCTTCTACGGCCCCGCGCTCGCGCAGGCGGCCGCCCGCCTCGAGGCGCAGCTCCCCCGCAAGGACACGCCGAAGACGCGGACGCGCCAGCGCGCCCGCATGCTCGGCCGCGTCTAGGCCCGCACCCGCCCAGCCCCGTGCCCGCCTCCCTCACGGTCGCGAAGTTCTTCGAGCGCATGCGGCAGGTGCTGCAGCTCGAGCTCATTCCCGACACCGGATCGCTCGACCGCGAGATCATCTCGATGGAGGTCTCGAGCCCGGGGCTCGTGCTGGCGGGCTACACCGACCGCTTCGTCGGCAACCGCATGCAGGTGCTCGGCGAGACGGAGATCAGCTACCTCTTCTCGCTCCCCGCCGACGTCCGCGCGCGCAACCTCGCCCGGTTCTTCTCGTTCGCCACGGTGCCCTGCGTGGTGGTGACGAAGGACCAGGACCTCCCGGCGGAGCTCGCGCCGGCGGCCGCGGCGGCGGGGATCCCGCTGCTGCGCTCCAAGCTCAAGACGAACGAGTTCTACCGCCGCCTGAAGCCGTGGCTCGAGAACGAGTTCGCGCCGTCGGCGACCGTGCACGGCTCGCTGGCGGACGTGTACGGCGTCGGCCTGCTCTTCCAGGGGCCGAGCGGCATCGGGAAGTCGGAGTGCGTGCTCGACCTCGTGGAGCGAGGCCACCGCCTCGTCGCCGACGACCTGGTGATGGTCAAGAAGGCGGGGAACGACGTGCTGATCGGTCGCGGGCACGAGCTCGCGCGGCACCACATGGAGATCCGCGGCGTCGGCCTCCTCGACATCCCGTCGGTGTTCGGCATTCGCGCCGTGCGCCAGCAGAAGCGCATCGAGGTCGTGGTGTGGCTGGAGTACTGGCGCGAGGACGCGCACACGGACCGCACGGGCCTCGACGTCGAGACGACGACCATCCTCGACTGCGAGCTCCCGAAGGTCACGGTGCCGCTCAACCCCGGCAAGAACATCACGGTCGTGGCGGAGGTGATCGCCATGAACCACCTGCTGCGCTACAGCGGGCTGCACACGGCGGAGTCGTTCAACGAGCGCCTGATCGGCCGCATGCAGCAGGCGTCCGAGGCGCGCGCGGCCCTCGGCCTCGGCGGCGACGGCGCGCTGGCCGGCGTGCCGCGCGGACCGGCGCCGGACGTGTCGGCCTACCTGCAGGAAGACCAGGAGTGAGCAAGCCGCGCGGCACGCCGGCGGCCGGCGTCGAGCTCGGCGACCGCGAGGTGCGCGGGGTCGTCGCGGGGCACGGCGACTTCGCCGACGGGATGATCTCGGCGGTGCAGCAGATCAGCGGGCGCGGCGAGGCGTTCGTCGCCCTCAGCAACCGCGGCCTCGGCGCCGACGAGATCGAGGCGCGCCTGCGCGCGATCCTCGCCGAGACGGGCGCGCACGCCGTGTTCACGGACCTGCCGGCGGGGAGCGTCACGATCGTCGCCCGCCGCGTGGCGCGGGACCATCCCGGCCTCGTCGTGGTGACGGGGACGAACCTCGCGACGCTGCTCGACTTCGTGTTCCACGGCGAGCTCCCGGCGGGCGAGGCGGCGGAGCAGGCGTGCGACAAGGGGCGCCGGTCCATCGTCGTGCACGGGTCCACCCAGCGCGAGGGCTCCGGTGGCGATTGAGCTCTGCCGGATCGACGACCGGCTGATCCACGGGCAGGTGGTGGTGGGCTGGGGGCAGCCGCTCGACGTCGGGTTCATCGTCCTCGTGGACGACGAGGTGGCCGCCAGCGACTGGGAGCAGGAGCTCTACCGCATGGGCGTTCCCCCGGAGATGGACGTGTTCTTCCACGACGTGGACGGCGCGGCGCGCGAGTTCCGGCGCTACGTGCTCGACGCGCGCCCGGGGATCCTGCTCACCGGCGACATCGCGACGATGCGCCGCCTCGTCGAGGTCGTCCCCGACATCCGGGCGGTGAACCTCGGCGGCATCCACCACAAGCCGGGGCGCGCGCAGAAGCTGCGCTACGTGTTCCTCTCGGCCGAGGAGGAGTCGTCGCTGCGCGCGCTGGCCTCGCGCGGCGTCGAGGTCAGCGCGCAGGACGTCCCCGCCGCGCGCCCCATCCCGCTCGACGCCGTGCTCGCCGGCCAGGGGGACGCGTGAGCTGGCTCGAGCTGTCGGACCCCGTCGCGCTCCTGCCCTTCGGCATCCTCGGCGCGCTCGTGGGGCTCGACACCGTGAGCTTTCCGCAGGCGATGATCTCGCGCCCCATCGTGGGCGCGACGCTCGCCGGCGCGCTCGTCGGGCGGCCGGGGCAGGGCATGCTCATGGGCGTCGTGCTCGAGCTCATCGCGCTCGAGACCCTGCCCGTCGGCGCGTCGCGCTACCCCGAGTGGGGCTCGTCCTCGGTCGTGGGCGGCGCGCTCTTCGCCGAGCACGCGCGCGTCGTCCCGGGCTCGATGACCACGGCGGCGCTCGCCGCGCTGGCGACCGCGCTCGCCAGCCTCGCGACGCTGACGGCCGTGCGGCGGCTCAACGCGCGCTGGGCGCGCGCCCGGCTCGACGCGCTCGCGCGCGGCTCGTACCGGACGGTGATGGGCCTCCAGGTGTTCGGCCTCACCGCGGACCTCGTGCGCGGCGGGCTGCTCACCTACGTGGCGCTGCTCATCCTGCACCCGCTCTTCCACCTGGTGATCGACGCGTGGCACGTGGACGCGCGGCTGTCGCTCGCCGTCGTGATCGGCGCCGCGGCGATGGTCGCGGGGGGCGCGGTCTGGAAGATCTTCCACGCCACGCCCGGCGCGCGCTGGTGCTTCCTCGGCGGGCTCGCCGTCGGTCTGGCGCTGCTGGTGCTCACGTGAGCGCGTACTCGGCCCGCCACGACCCGCCCGCGCCGCTTCCGGCGCGGCCCGCCGGCGTGCCGGCCGCCGTGCCGCGTCTTCCGGCGCGCACGTGGCTGTCGATCTTCTCTCGCCTGCTCGCCGTGCAGGGGAGCTGGAACTACGAGATCCTGCTCGGCAACGGCATCGGGTTCTGCGTCGAGCCGGCGCTGCGCTATCTTCCCGGCGGGCGGGGCGGGCAGGCGTACCGCGAGGCGCTGGCGCGGCAGAGCCACTACTTCAACGCGCACCCCTACCTCACGTCGCTCGCCGTGGGCGCGCTCGCCCGCGCGGAGCTCGAGGGGGAGCAGCCCGCGCGCATCGAGCGCTTCCGGACGGCGCTCTGCGGCCCCCTCGGCGCGGTGGGCGACCGGCTGGTCTGGGCCGCCTGGCTGCCGTTCTGCTCGATCGTCGCGCTCGCGGCCTTCGGGCTCGGCCTGCGCACGGGCACGGTGCTGCTGGTCTTCTTGGGCCTCTACAACGCCGGCCACCTCGCGCTGCGCGTGTGGGGGCTGCGCGCCGGCTGGCGCGGCGGGATGAAGGTGGCGCAGGCGCTCGGCGCGCCGGCGCTCCGGCAGGGGCCGGCGTACCTCGCGCGCGCGGCGGCGCTGGTCGCCGGGGTCGCGGTGCCGCTCGTGCTGCGGCGCGTCATCGGGCCCGGCGCGTCGGTCGCCGACGGCCCGCTGTCCAGGCACTCGCTCCTCTGGGCGGTGCTGGGCTCGGCCGCGGTGGGCGCGTTCGCGCTCGCGCGGCTGCAGGGGCGGGCGGAGGGGTGGCGCGTCGCGCTCCTGGTGCTCGGGGCATTCGTCCTCTACTCGGTGCTCGTGCATGGCTGAACGCAGCGTCCAGATCGTCAACCGCAACGGGCTCCACGCGCGCCCGGCCGCCGAGATCGTCAAGGCCGCGTCGAAGTTCAAGAGCGAGATCACTCTCGTGCGCGACGACCTCGAGGTGAACGGCAAGAGCATCATGGGCGTCATGATGCTCGCGGCCGAGTACGGGTCGACGCTCACGCTGCGCGCGAGCGGGCCCGACGAGGACGCGGCGCTCGAGGCGCTCTGCCGGCTCATCTCCAGCAAGTTCGGGGAGTCGTAGACGTGCGCGCGCGCTTCGTGGGCATGCCCGCGTCGCCGGGGATCGTGGTGGGCCCCGTCCACCTCCTGCGCTGGGAGGTGCCGGACGTGCCGCACCGCATCGTCCACGACGACGCGGTGGCCCACGAGGTCGCGCGCCTGCGCGACGCCGTCACGCGGGCCAAGGAGCGGCTGCACCAGGTGCGCGCGCGCGCCGAGCGCAACGCCGGCCCCGAGGAGGCGCGGATCTTCGACGTCCAGATCTCCATCCTGGAGGACGACTCGCTCACCCTCGAGGTCGAGCAGCGCATCCGAGAGAACCTCGGCGCCGAGCACGCGTTCGACCAGGTGATGAGCGAGCGGCTGCGCTTCTTCGAGCGCCACGGCTCGCCGATGATGCGCGAGCGCGTCGGCGACCTGACGGACGTGCAGATCCGCGTGCTGACGGTGCTGCTCGACCTGCCCGACCACGACCCGGTGGACGTGCCGAAGGGGACGAACGCCATCCTCGTCACGCACGACCTGACGCCGGGGCTCACCGTGCAGCTCGACCGCGAGGCGATCGCGGCCATCGCCACGGACGCGGGGACGAGCACGTCGCACGTCGCCATTCTCGCCCGCTCCCTGGGGCTCCCGGCGGTGGTCGGCCTGCGCAACGCCGCGGAGTCGCTGCGGGGCGGCGAGCAGGTGATCCTCGACGGGACGTCGGGCGTGCTCGTCGTCGCGCCCAGCGAGCAGGACCTCGCGCACTATCGCGCGCGCGCGCTGCGCGAGAAGGCGGACGAGGAGGAGCTCAGCGCGCTCGCGCAGGCGGAGGCGATCACGAGCGACGGCGAGCGCGTCACGCTCCGCGCCAACGTGGACCTGCCGGACGAGGCCGGACTCGCCGCCGGGAGCGGCGCCGAGGGCGTCGGGCTCATGCGCACGGAGTTCCTCGTGATCGGGCGCACGGCGATGCCCGACGAGGAGGAGCAGTACCGCGCCTACCGCGGCGTCGTCGAGGCGTTCGGCTCGCAGCCCGTGGTCATCCGCACCTACGACATCGGCGGCGACAAGCTGCCCGTGGGCGGGTTCCCCGCCGAGCCGAACCCGTTCCTCGGCTGGCGGGCGGTGCGCATGTGCCTCGACCAGCCGGAGATCTTCGTGCCGCAGCTCCGCGCGCTCCTGCGCGCGGCGGCGCACGGCGACGTGCGCGTGATGCTGCCGCTCGTCGTGACGGTGGACGAGGTGCGCGAGGCGAAGGTGCTCCTCGCGCAGGCCGCGGCGGAGCTCCGCGCGCGCGGCACCCCGCACCGCGCGGACGTCCCGCTCGGCGTGATGATCGAGACGCCGGCCGCGGCGGTGGCGGCCGACACGCTCGTGGGGGAGGTGGACTTCTTCTCGATCGGCACGAACGACCTGGTGCAGTACACGCTCGCGGTGGATCGGGGGAACGCGAACCTCGCCTCGCGCTTCACGCCGCTGCACCCGGCGGTGCTGCGCCTCATCGCGCGCGCGGTGGAGGTGGCGCGCGAGGGCGGCATCGACGTGAGCGTGTGCGGCGAGATGGCGTCGCAGCCGCTCATGGCGTTCACGCTGCTCGGGCTCGGGCTGCGCAACCTGAGCGTGGCGCCGCGCTCGGTGGCGCTCGTGAAGCGCATCGTCCGCGGCGTGAGTGCGGCGCGCGCGCGCACGGCCGCGCAGGCGGCGCTCGCGTCCCCGACGGCGCGCGACGCGGAAGCCGCCGTGCGGCACCACCTCGTCGAGGCGCTCGGCGACGCGCCGTTCCTGCGCGACGGGTTGCTCGACTTCGCGGCCGGGGTTAACCTTTCCCCTTCCGGCTGACGGGCGCGCCGGCGCACCGCGGCGCCCTTCGCCCGCGCCACGCGACTCCCCGAACCGCCGCGCCGTGCTCGATCGCACCCTCTTCACCTCCGAGTCCGTCACCGAGGGCCACCCCGACAAGGTGGCCGACGCCATCTCGGACTCGATCCTCGACGCCATCCTCGCCGACGATCCCGCCGCGCGCGTCGCGTGCGAGACGCTCGTGACGACCGGGCTCGCGTGCGTCGCCGGCGAGATCACGACGACCACCTACGTCGACATCCCGGGGATCGTGCGCGAGACGATCGCGGACATCGGGTACACCGACGCGTCGTTCGGCTTCGACGCGCAGACGTGCGCGGTGATCAGCACGATCGACAAGCAGTCGCCCGACATCGCGATGGGCGTGGACACCGGCGGCGCCGGCGACCAGGGGATGATGTTCGGCTACGCGACGGACGAGACGGAGGAGATGATGCCCCTCCCGATCATGCTCGCGCACCGCCTCACCCGCGCGCTGGCCGAGCGGCGCAAGGACCGCAGCATCAAGTGGCTGCGCCCCGACGGCAAGGCGCAGGTCACGGTCGTCTACGAGGACCGCCTCCCGGTGGCCGTGGACACGGTGGTCGTCTCCACGCAGCACGGCGAGGACGTGTCGCAGCGCAAGATCCGCGACGCGGTCATCTCCGAGGTCGTCGAGCCGGCCATCCCGAAGGAGTTCCTGCACCGCAAGACGAAGTACCACATCAACCCCACCGGGCGCTTCGTCGTCGGCGGGCCGCAGGGGGACGCCGGGCTCACGGGCCGCAAGATCATCGTCGACACGTACGGCGGGATGGGCCGCCACGGCGGCGGCGCGTTCAGCGGCAAGGACCCCTCGAAGGTCGACCGCTCGGCGTGCTACGCGGCGCGCTGGGTGGCGAAGAACATCGTCGCGGCGAAGCTCGCGCGCCGCTGCGAGATCCAGGTGGCCTACGCGATCGGCGTCGCGGCGCCCGTCTCCGTGCACGTGGACACGTTCGGCACGAACACCGTCCCCGAGGCGGCCATCCGCGACGCCATCGGCGAGGTGTTCGACCTGACGCCGAAGGGGATCATCGCGGCGCTCGACCTGCGCAAGCCGATCTACCGCGCCACGTCCGCGTACGGGCACTTCGGGCGCGAGCCGGAGAAGGTGGGGAGCGGCAAGCGGGCCGCGACGCGCTTCACGTGGGAGCGCACCGACCGCGCCGCGGCACTCCGGCGAGCCGTCAGGGTACGCTAGGGTATCCTTGTTTTCGCGGGGTCATGATGGTCGAAGTCACGGTCGCCAAGCTCGGGCGCGACGCCTACTCGAACTCCTACGTGCTGATCCTCCAGGAGAAGGGCGGCGCGCGGCTCCTGCCGATCTACATCGGGCAGCCGGAGGCCGAGTCGATCTTCATGCAGATGAAGTCCGTGCACCGGGAGCGCCCCATCACGCACGACCTCTGCAAGAGCCTCATCCTCGGCCTCGGCGGCGTGCTGCGCCGCGTGCAGATCACCAAGGTGCAGAGCAACACCTACTTCGCCGAGATGCACATCGCGCGCGGCGGCGACATCGTCCAGATCGACGCCCGGCCCTCCGACAGCATCGCCATCGCGCTCCGCCTCGCCGCGCCCATCTACGCGCAGGAGTCGCTCCTCACGTCCGTGGAGGACGAGGAGGACGACGAGGAGGAGGAGGGCGAGGCCGGGCCGGTCTTCTCCGAGGAGCCGCAGGGCGCGGCGCCGCCGCCGTCGGCCGAGGAGCTCAGCGCCGAGCAGCTCAAGCGGCACCTCGAGAATCTGCGGCCCGAGGACTTCGGGAAGTTCAACCTCTGAGCACCCGCCCCACGCCGGCACGCGCGCTGGCCCGCCGGGCGCGCCGCGCCCTCCTGCACGCCGCGTCCCTCGCGCTCGCCGCCGCCTCCGCCGCGGCGCAGGAGCTCCCGACC
>JBJMNJ010000185.1:0-3997 GCA_045804325.1 Gemmatimonadaceae bacterium | reverse complement strand
CCGAAGACGAGGCCGCGCGCGAGCGCCGGCGCGCGCTTGCGGGGCGCGTGGCGGCGTGCGCGCGGAGCACGGGCTCCGCCGCGCTCACGCACGAGCTGCTGCCGCTCGTCTCGGATCAGGAGCGCCTCGGCCTCATCGTGGACCGCCACGCGCGCGGCGTCATCTCGCGCACGGGCTTTCTCTCGGTCATCGCCGAGTCCGGCTACCCGCCGCACGTGAAGCTCTGGCTCGAGCACGCGAGCCACGACGCGCTGGCCCGGCTCTGCCGGCTGCTCCAGACGGGCGAGTACCGGGCGGCGGCGGAGATCGTGGAGAGGAAGCCATAGAGAAAGGAGAAAGGAGCAGCATCCCGGTGGGGTGTTGCTCCTTTCTCCTTTCTCCTTTCTCCTTTCTCGTCTCACGCGATCGTGATGAAATCCTTGTTCTTGTAGTTCCGCAGCCGCTCGCACACCTCGAAGCCCTCGCGGTCGCCGCTGTCGTTCGTGTTGCCCTCGATGGTCACGATGACGTCGGGGCCTGCGTCCGCCACGATGCCGACGTGGTTCCAGTCGTCCGGCGCGTGGCGGCTGAGGAAGAGCGAGCCCGGCGTGATGGGCATCGGCGCGGTGCCCTTCTTGTTGCCGGCGCAGAAGCACTGCTTCTTCCGCGCGCTTCCCGCGAGCTCGTCGCAGGAGAACGTGCGCGCGACCGGGAGCGGCTGGCCGAGCGTCTCGGCCGCCTGGCGGAGGACGTAGGTCGCGAAGCCCGCGCACCAGAGCCACTCGTCGCCCTCGTTGCCGTCCATGTACAGGCGCACCCACGGCCCGCGGTTCGCGCCGCCGACCTCGCGCGGGTGCTCGGCGAGGTGCTGCCGCGCGTACGCCACGGTGAGCGCGCCGAGCGTCGTGCCGGCCTTCGGCGCGATGGGGGCGAGCGCGCGCCGGGCCGGCGCGACGAGCTGCTCGAACGTGGCGCGGTTCACGACGCCCGTCTCGCGGAGCCGCTGCCTCTTCTGGAACGCGCGCACCGCCGCCGCGGTCGCGGGGCCGAACTTCCCGTCCGGCACGACGCCGAGGCCGTGCAGCGTGAGCCACTCCTGCACGCGGCGCGCGCGCGCGCCGCGAGCACCCGCGGCGACCTCCTGCGTGTACTCGAGCTCGGAGGGCATGGCGGAGTCTCCCGAGGGCGGCTGGTGTCGACTCCCGCGCCGCGGCGCCCGCGCCCGTTAGGCGGCCGGGCACCACGATAGGGGGCGCCGCGCGCCGGCGCAATTCCTCCCGACGGCCTACGGCTCGCGCGTCGCGCCCTTCACGCCCCGGTCCGCCGGCAGCCACTCGGCGGGGTTCCAGTTCACCGGCCGCGCGCCGACGCGCTCGAACGCGATGCGCGGGTCGTCCGACTGCACGAGGGCGAGGAGCTTGCGCCCTGTGAGCAGGAAGCCGCGCGACGTCGTCTCCACGACGTCGAGGAGCGTCTGCGCGAGCGAGCGCTCGCGCGCGACGAAGAGGTCGTACCGCACGAGCTGGAGCGCCGCGCCCCCCTCGGTCACGTCGAGCTCGGCGAGCGCGTCCACCAGCGAGGCGAGCGTGGGCCGGTAGTGGTCCGCGAAGCCGAGCCCGCGCCGCAGGTCGGCGTGCATGGCGTCGGCGGAGTCCCAGCGGCTGCAGTCGAAGCCGTGGACGCGCCACCCGTGCTCGCGCAGCCACCCGAGGTGCGCCTCCAGGACGGGCTTCTTGTGGTAGAGCGCGACGGCGCCGCTCTCGAGCAGTCGGAAGTCGAGCCGGTCGCGGTCGGTGGGACGGAAGGGGGCGCTGGGGGCGCGCTTCTTTGCACGGAAGATCATCGAGTAAACATAAGCGGCCCTCGGTCTACAGCCCTCGGCCCTCGGCCTGCGCCCGGGCTTCCTCGCGGCGCGAGCGGCGTACGCCGCTCAGCGGCCGAGGGCCGAGGGCCGAGGACCGAGGGCCGAGGTCGGCGTGGGAGTCCCCCGGGGCTCGAGCCGCAGAAGACGCAGAGGCGCCGGAGGGGCGGGCGGGCGGTGGAATCCATTCGCGCGACGTATCGTAGGGAGCGGTGGCAGCCCGTCACACCTCGAACGGAGTCATACCACGAATGGCCGACCAGCCTCGCATCGAAGAGCTCAAGGTCTCCGGCGCCGCGCTGAAGGGCAAGCTGAAGGAGATCATCCGCCAGGGCAACGTGCGCCGCATCGTCGTGCGCAACCCGGAGGGGAGGACGATCCTCGACGTCCCGATCGCCGCGGGCATCGTCGGCGCCTGGCTGCTCCCCTTCTGGGCCACCATCGGGAGCATCGCCGCGCTCGCGGCGAGCTACACGATCGTGGTGGAGCGGGCGGAGTAGAGCGGGCCTCGGCCCTCGGCCGTTCCAACGTTCTCTCCCGCCCCGCTGTCACATGTCCTCGGACCCCTCACCGAGAGCCACCCCATGCAGCCCGTCACGCGCCTCCTGCTCGCCTCCGTCTCCCTCGGCGCCGTTGCCGTCGTCTCACCGGCCGGCGCGCAGCGCCGCGGCGACGACTACTACACGGCGCCGCGCAACGCCACCGTGAACGCGGCCGGCGCGCGGCTCATCCGCATCCGCGCGCGCGCCGGGGAGCTCAAGGTCACCGGCGTCGACAACCTCGCCGAGGCGCGCGTGAAGGGCGAGGCGCGCGCGTCGGAGAAGGAGGACCTCGAGGACATCAAGCTGCGCGCCGAGCGGCACGGGGACGTCGTGGAGATCGAGGTGGACATCCCGGAGCATCGCGGCATGCAGTGGGGCAACGACTATCGCGGCCTCGACCTCGAGATCCAGGTGCCGCGCTCGGCGGCGCTGGACGTGGAGGACTCGAGCGGGGATGCAGAGTTCCGCCACGTCGGCGCGCTCGACCTAAACGACAGCTCGGGCGAGATCATCATCCGCGACGCGGCCGGCGCGGTGCGCGTGGAGGACAGCTCGGGCGGCATCGAGATCGAGACCGTGCGGGGCGACGTGAACGTGCGCGACAGCTCGGGGGACATCGAGGTGCGCGACGTCACGGGCCGCGTCACCGTGGACGACGACAGCTCGGGCTCGATCTACGCGTCGCGCGTGTCCGGCACGGTGCACGTGCGCGACGACAGCTCGGGCGACATCCAGGTGTCGGACGTGGGCGGCGACTTCGTGGTGGACCACGACTCGAGCGGCGACATCTCGCACCGCGGGGTGAAGGGGCAGGTGCGGGTGCCGGAGACGCGGGCGCAGCGAAGGGAGCGGAGGGCGCGGGAGAGGGAGCGGGATCGGGGCGGCGACTGGCAGTAGCGCGCCGAGCCAGAGCGCATCGCGACCACGCCGGCATCCAGTAGGTCGGCAGGCCACCGGGCAGACACCTCGAGCTGACGGCTGACGGCTGACCGCGGCTTTCGAGTGGGTGGCCGTGACGCAGAACCCTCCGGGACGCATCGCGTCGTCCCGGAGGGCTCTACACATCGCAACCTGCTCTCGGCCGCGGACAGCCGTCAGCCGTCAGCGGCGCTCGCAGCCGCCCGGCGGCTCCGCTACGAGCCAGTGGTCACGCGTAGCTCGCTGTCAGCATGAACCCGAACCCCCGCACCGTCTCGATCCGCGCCGTCGCGTCGAGCTCCTTGAGCTTCGCGCGGAGGCGCGCCACGAGGGCGTCGATGACGTTCGAGTCCGGGTCGCGGTCGCGCTCCCACACGCGCTCGAGCACCTGCGTGCGCGTGACCACCTCGTCGGCGTGGAGGACGAGGTCCTCGAGGAGCGCGTATTCCTTCGGCGTGAGGCCGGCGCGCTGGCCGTTCACGAGCACCTGCTTCGTCTGGCGGTTCAGCACGAGGTTGCCGACCGCCACCTGGTCGGTGCGGGCGGCGCCGCCGCGGCGCGTGAGCGCGCGCACGCGCGCCTTGAGCTCCTCGACCGCGAAGGGCTTCGGCAGGTAGTCGTCGGCGCCCGCGTCGAGGCCGCGCACGACGTCCGACGTCTCGCGCTGCGCCGTGAGCATGAGGATCGGCGTGGTGCG
>JBJMNJ010000184.1:0-3513 GCA_045804325.1 Gemmatimonadaceae bacterium | reverse complement strand
GTGCGCGCCGAGCCGGACGAGGCCGAGGTGGCGGAGCTACGCCGCTCCATTCTCGCGCGCGCGCAGTCGGCGGGGACCGGCGCGCTGTTCGACGGGATGGGCTGCCTGGAGTAGCGGCCCTGCGGGCCGCGGTTCTCGGCTCCTCTCGGCGCATCGCTCCGCTTCACTCGGTTCTCTACGTCGCCGCGCTGCGCGCGGCTCGTCGGTTCTCTACTTCGCGGCGCCTCCGGCGCCGCTCGTCGGTTCTCGGCGCGCTGCGCGCGCGGTTGCGGATCGGCGACCGCCGGCCGGAGGCCGGCCGAGAACCGGCGCGAAGCGCCGAGGACCGCGCGGCGTCAGCCGCGCCGAGGACCGCGCGGCGTCAGCCGCGCCGAGAGCCAGTGTAGATTTCCGACATGTCCGACCAGCCCTCCTCCGTTGCCGCCGCCTACGACCGCTGGGCCGCGAGCTACGACGACGACCGCAACCTCACGCGCGACCTCGACGCGGCCGTGCTGCGCGAGGCGCCGCTCCCCGTCGCCGGCCGCGACGTGCTGGAGCTCGGGTGCGGCACGGGGAAGAACACCGAGTGGCTCGCCGCCCACGCGCGGCAGGTCGTCGCGCTGGACTTCTCCGAGGGGATGCTCGCCCGGGCGCGCGAGCGGCTGCAGCGTGCGGGAGCGGGGGAGCGCGTGCGCTTCGTGCGCCACGACGTGCGCGCCCCGCTCCCCGTGGCCGACGGCTCCGCGGACGTCGTCGTGGGGAATCTCGTGCTCGAGCACGTCCGGGACCTGGCGCCGGTGTTCGCGGAGGCGGCCCGCGCCCTGCGGCCGGGCGGCCGGCTCTGGCTCTGCGAGCTGCACCCGTTCCGGCAGTGGCGCGGCGGGCAGGCGCACTTCACCGACGCGGCGACGCGGGAGACGGTGCACGTCGCCGCGCACGTGCACGCCGTCGGCGAGTACGTGAACGGCGGCATCGGCGCCGGCCTCCGCCTCCTGCACCTCGGCGAGTGGCTCGAGCCGGGCGCGCCGGAAGGCGCGGCGCCGCGCCTGCTGTCCGTGCTGTTCGAAAGGAATTGATGACCTCGACGGCGCGCATCGGCTATATTTCCCGTACGACCCGATAGCTCAGGTGGTAGAGCAGCGGACTTCAGCACGGAGCAGCGTGGCAGAAATGCCACGACTGAATCCCGTCAAATTCGGGGAACGGTCTGCCGATCGATCGGCGTCCCAATCCCGAGCCAAGCCGGGGAGCGATCCGCGGAAGGTGTAGAGACTCGACGGCGGGGGCCTGACCACTTCGGGTGAAGGCCAAGAGAGAGTCCAGACCCCGAACGTCCGCAGCCGCGGGCGGCGGCGAAAGCCGTGGCGGGCAGGTTAATCCGTAGGTCGTGGGTTCGAGTCCCACTCGGGTCATCATCGCGGAACGGGGCGCCCCGCCGACGGCGGGGCGCCCCGTCGCGTTCGGTGACGCAGATCACCGGCGCACCCAGGCCCACCGGACGTTCCCCGGCGGAGCCACGACGTGGCCCGCTTGCTGCGCCTGCGGAGCGGTCTGAACCAGCGCCAAGGGGAATGGCCGTCTCCGAGATCCTCAGCGCCGCGTCCGTCGACAGCGGCTACATTCGCATCGCCGATCACGCGGCGATCGGCAACCTGCTCACCGTCGCGCTCGTCGGGCGCGACGGCGCGGTGGACTGGTGCTGCCTGCCCGAGCTGGACTCCCCGAGCGTGTTCGCGTCCATCCTCGACAGCGAGAGCGGTGGCTGCTTCCGCGTGGCGCCGGTCGTCGGCGACGCGCCGCCCGTCCTCGGCGAGCAGCGCTACCTCCCGCACACGAACGTCGTCGAGACGATCTTCACGATCGGCAGCGCGCGCCTCACCGTGACGGACTTCATGCCGCTCGGCGGCCCGCTCTCGCAGTGCGAGATGCCGGACACGAAGCCGGAGATCCACCGGCTGATCCGCTGCGAGGGCGCGCCGATCGAGGTCGGCGTCGAGTGGTCGCCGCGGTTCGACTACGCCGCCGCGTCCACCGCCATCGAGTCACAGGGCGACGGCTTCGTGGCGCGCAGCGGCGACGAGTTCATGTCGCTCGGCGGGCTCCCGGAGGCGAGCGCTCACGTCGAGCCGGTCGGGAACGGCCAGGCGGTGCGCGCGCGGTTCCGCCTCGCGCCGGGGGAGCGCATCGCCGTCGTGACGCGCTACGCCTCGACCGATACCGCCGCCGTCCCCTCCGAGACCGCCGCCCTGCTGGGCGCCACCTGCGCGAGCTGGCACGACTGGGCCCACGACCGCCGGGTGCGCCGCCCGTGGGCCGGCGAGTGGATGGAGCTCGTCATCCGCTCCGAGCTCGCGCTGAAGCTCCTCACGCACCCCGCCACCGGGGCCATCGCCGCGGCGGCCACGACGTCGCTGCCCGAGCACATCGGCGGCGAGCGCAACTGGGACTACCGGTTCAGCTGGCTGCGCG
Source organism: Gemmatimonadaceae bacterium (assembly GCA_045804325.1). GTDB lineage: Bacteria > Gemmatimonadota > Gemmatimonadetes > Gemmatimonadales > Gemmatimonadaceae > JBJMNJ01. Next base: position 1,062 of record JBJMNJ010000184.1, on the reverse strand, counting down.
ACTCCGCCTTCACCGTGCAGGCGCTCCTCGCCGTCGGGCACCGCGCGGAGGCGGTGGACTTTCTCTCGTGGGCGCAGAAGTCGAGCATGGCGGACTCCCACGACGACTGGGGGCTGCGCATCATGTACGGCCTCCGCGGGGAGCGCGTGAACGGCGAGCGCTCGCTCGATCACCTCTCCGGCTACCGCGGCTCGCGCCCGGTGCGCGTGGGGAACGCGGCCGGCGTCCAGCGCCAGCACGACATCTACGGCGAGCTCATGGCGGCGGCGTACGAGTACCTGCGCCGCGGCATGTCGCTCGAGCCGGAGCTTCTCGCGTTCCTCTCGCGCGTCGCCGACATGGCGTCCGTCGCGTGGCGCGAGCCGGACGACGGCATCTGGGAGGTGCGCAACGGGCCGCACCACTTCGTCTACAGCAAGGTGATGGTGTGGGTGGCGCTCGACCGCGCCGTGAAGCTCGCGCGCCGCGGCATCATCGACGGCAACATGGAGCGCTGGACGCGCGAGCGCGACCTCGTGCGCGCCGAGGTGCTCGAGAAGGGCTACGACGCCGAGCTCGGGGCGTTCGTGCAGGCGTACGGGTCGAAGTCGCTCGACGCGTCGAACCTGCTCCTCCCCATCATGGAGTTCCTCCCGGCGACCGACCCGCGCGTGCAGGGCACCATCGACCTCACCATCAAGCACCTCATGCGCGAGGGCCTCGTCTACCGGTACTTCACGGAGGACGGGCTCGCGGGGGGCGAGGGGGCGTGGCCGGTCTGCACCTTCTGGCTCGTGGACGCGCTCGCGCTCTCGGGGCGCGTGCAGGAGGCTCGGCGCTACTTCTCCGAGCTCGTGTCGCGCGCCAACCACGTCGGGCTCTTCGCCGAGGAGATCGACCCGGCCACCGGCGAGCACCTCGGCAACTTCCCGCAGGGGTTCTCGCACATCGGGCTGATCAACAGCGTGCTGTATCTCGCGCGCGCCGAGGGGAATCCCGCCGCGGCCGCCCGCTCCGCGCTCGGCGCGCGGCGCGACCCGGCCGGCGAGCGCCGCGTGGGCTCGGGGGACCGGCGCCGCGGCC
>JBJMNJ010000183.1:0-2884 GCA_045804325.1 Gemmatimonadaceae bacterium | reverse complement strand
CTTCACCGTCTTCGGTGGCTCGCTCAGTGAAGCGTTCGCCGAGAAGATCTGCAAGGTGATGGACCTCGCCGTCCGTAACGGCGCGCCGGTCATCGGGCTGAACGACTCCGGTGGCGCGCGCATCCAGGAAGGCGTCGTGTCGCTCGGTGGCTACGCCGACATCTTCCTGCGCAATACCCTCGCGTCGGGCGTGGTGCCGCAGATCTCCGCGGTGCTCGGTCCCTGTGCGGGCGGCGCGGTGTATTCGCCCGCCATCACGGACTTCGTCTACATGGTGCGCGGCACGTCATACATGTTCGTGACAGGGCCTAACGTGGTGAAGACGGTCACCCACGAGGACGTCACGATGGAGGAGCTCGGCGGCGCCGACACGCACGCGGGGACGTCGGGCGTCGCGCACTTCGTGCACGACTCGGAGCTCGCGTGCCTGCAGGCCATCCGCGAGCTGTTCCGCTTCGTGCCGTCGAACAACCTCGCGGACCCGCCGCGCGGCGCGAGCTCGGACCCGCGCGACCGGCGCGACGAGTCCCTGCTCGACGTGGTGCCGGACAACCCGAACAAGCCCTACGACATGCACGACGTCGTACGGCGGGTGGTGGACGACGGCGAGTTTTACGAGGTGCAGGGCGAGTACGCGGGCAACATCCTCTGCGGCTTCGCCCATCTCGGCGGCTTCAGCGTCGGCGTCGTGGCGAACCAGCCGGCGGTGCTCGCGGGCGTGCTCGACATCAACGCGTCGCTCAAGGCCGCGCGGTTCATCCGCTTCTGCGACGCGTTCAACATTCCGATCGTGACGTTCGAGGACGTGCCGGGCTTCCTCCCGGGCGTGGCGCAGGAGCACGGCGGCATCATCAAGCATGGCGCGAAGCTGCTCTACGCGTACTGCGAGGCCACCGTGCCGAAGCTGACCGTGATCACGCGCAAGGCGTACGGCGGGGCGTACGACGTCATGAGCTCCAAGCACATCCGCGGCGACTTCAACGTCGCGTGGCCCACCGCCGAGATCGCGGTGATGGGCCCGAAGGGCGCGGTGGAGATCCTGTTCCGGAAGGAGATCTCGGAGAGCGACGACCCCAAGGCCGCCATGGACGAGCGCGTGGCGGAGTACACCGCGAAGTTCGCGAACCCGTACGTCGCCGCGGGGCGCGGCTACGTGGACGACATCATCGACCCGCGCGACACGCGGCCGCGGCTCATCGACGCGCTGGAGACGCTGCAGGGGAAGCGCGACAAGAACCCGCCGAAGAAGCACGGCAACATTCCACTCTGAGTCCGCGCCCCTTCGCGTGTGCTCGGCCCTCGGCCCTCGGCCTCGGCCGTCAGCCGCCGAGGGCCGAGGGCCGAGGGCCGAGAGCGCATGTTCGAGAAGGTACTGATCGCGAATCGAGGGGAGATCGCGCTGCGCGTCATCCGCGCCTGCCAGGAGATGGGGATCCGCTCCGTGGCCGTCTACAGCGAGGCCGACGCCCACGCGCCGCACGCGCGGGAGGCGGACGAGGCGGTGCTGATCGGCCCCGCGCCCTCGAGCGAGAGCTACCTCAAGGGCGAGCGCATCATCGAGGCGGCGAAGCGGACGGGCGCGCAGGCGATACACCCGGGGTACGGGTTCCTCTCCGAGCGCGAGTGGTTCGCCCGCGCGGTGCGCGACGCGGGGCTCGTCTTCGTCGGCCCGCCCGCCGAGGCCATCGCGGCGATGGGGAGCAAGACCGCGGCGCGGCAGCTCGCCATCGCGGCCGAGGTGCCGGTGGTACCCGGGACGACGGAGGCGCTCCGCGACGCGGAAGAGGCGCGCGCGATAGCCGAGCGCTTCGGGTACCCCGTGCTGCTCAAGGCGGCCGCGGGCGGGGGCGGGAAGGGCATGCGCGTCGTGCGGCGACCGGAGGAGCGCGCGTCGTCGCTCGAGAGTGCGCGGCGCGAGGCGAAGAACGCCTTCGGCGACGACGCGGTGTACGTCGAGAAGTACGTGGAGGGGCCGCGCCACGTCGAGATCCAGGTGCTCGGCGACGCGCACGGCAACATGCTCTACCTCGGCGAGCGCGAGTGCAGCATCCAGCGCCGCCACCAGAAGATGATCGAGGAGGCGCCGAGCGTCGCGGTGAGCCCGGAGCTGCGGGCGCGCATGGGGGAGGCGGCGGTGCGCGCGGCGCGTGCGGCCGGCTACGTGAACGCCGGCACGTGCGAGTTCCTCCTCGACCGCAGCGGCGCGTTCTACTTCCTCGAGATGAACACGCGCATCCAGGTCGAGCACCCGGTCACGGAACTCGTGACGGGGATCGACCTCGTGCACTGGCAGCTGCGCATCGCCGCCGGCGAGGCGCTCCCCTTCAGGCAGGACCAGCTCCACCCGCGCGGCTGGGCGATCGAGTGCCGCATCACGAGCGAGGACTTCGCGAACGGCTTCCTGCCATCGACCGGCCGTGTGAACTACCTGCACGTGCCGGGCGGGCCCGGCGTGCGGTGGGACGGCGGCATCGAGACCGGCAGCGTCGTCGGGCTGCACTACGACCCGATGCTCGCGAAGCTCATCGTCTGGGCGCGCGACCGCGAGCTCGCGATCGCCCGCATGCACCGCGCGCTCCAGGAGCTCGTGATCGACGGCGTCGAGACGTCGCGCGACTTCCACCTGCGGATGATGGAGGACGAGGAGTACCGCCGCGGCGACGTCGAGATCCAGTGGCTCGAGCGCAAGCTGCCGACGCTCACCGCGGTCGCGCCCCCCGCGGCGGCCCGCCGCGCCGCGGCCGTCGCGGCCGCCCTGTTCGCGGAGCGCGACCGCGGCTCGCCGCGCGTCGCCGGCGCGGGAGAGGGCGCGTCCCCGTCCGCGCGCCCCGCGCCCGCGGACGCACACGCGTGGCTGCGCGCCGCGCGGCGCGGGGGGCTGCGC
>JBJMNJ010000182.1:0-3026 GCA_045804325.1 Gemmatimonadaceae bacterium | reverse complement strand
GGTCCGCAGTCCGCAGCGTGGTACTCACTCTGCTCTGCGCCACGAAGCTGACCGGCCAGGTCGACCCGACGGGCGCCTGGAAGACCATCGCCACCCCCCACTTCCGCATCCACTTCACGCCGCCCACCGAGGAGCTGGCGCGGCGGGCGGCGGTGAACGCCGAGGAGGCGTGGAAGCGCCTGGCCGCGGAGCTCGCGCCGCCGCGCGGGCCCGTGGACGTCGTGATCGCGGACGACGTCGACTTCACGAACGGCAGCGCCACGCCGTTCCCGACGAACCGGATCGTCCTCTACGCGCACCCGCCCGTGGACGCGCAGTCGCTGCGCTACTACCACGACTGGAACGCGCTCGTCATCACGCACGAGCTCACGCACATCTTCCACCTCGACCGCACGCGCGGCTGGTGGCGCGTCGCGCAGGGCGTCTTCGGCCGCAACCCGCTGCTCTTCCCGAACACGTACACGCCGTCGTGGCTCACCGAGGGGCTCGCGGTCTACTACGAGTCGCGGCTCACCGGCTTCGGGCGCCTCGCGAGCAGCGCGCACCGCTCCCTCGCGCGGTCGGCCGCGCAGGGCGGGCACGTGCCGGCGCTCCACGAGCTCAGCCTCGCGACGTCGCGCTTTCCCGGCGGCGAGGGCGCGTACGCGTACGGCTCGCTGATCATCGACTACCTCGCGCGCACGCGCGGCGCCGGGGGCGTGCGCCGGCTCGTGGACCGCACCGCGGCGCAGCCGATCCCGTACTTCATCGGGCGCGCGGCGCGCGCGAGCTTCGGCGTGGACTTCGAGCGCGCGTGGCGCGAGTGGCGGGACTCGCTCGCGCGCGAGGCCGCCGGCGCGCCGGCGGCCCCGGCGCCGGGGTGGCGGGAGCTCACGCGCGAGGGGCGCACCGCGGCGTTCCCCCGCTGGCTCGGCGGCGACCGGCTGCTCTACTCCGCGAGCACGGGGCGCGAGACCGCGGGGGCGTACGAGGTGCGCGCCGACCTCGCCGCCCGCCCCGAGCGCCGCGGCCGCCGCAACGGCGTCGACGTGAGCTCGCCGCTTCCGGCGTCGGCGGGCGGCGGCGTCGTGTTCGCGCAGCTCGACTACGTCGGCCCCTACACGGTGCGCTCCGACCTCTGGGTCGAGCGCGGCGGGGCACAGCGGCGCCTCACGCGCGGGGCGCGCCTCTCCGCGCCCGACGCCCGGCGCGCCGACGGCGCGGTCGTCGCGGTGCAGGCCGTCCCCGCGTCGACGCGCCTCGTGCGCGTGCGGCTCGCCGACGGCCGCGTCACGACGCTCACCGGCGCGTCGCCCGACACGCAGTGGGCCGAGCCGCGCTGGTCGCCGGAGGGCACGCGCCTCGCCGCCGTGCGGTGGACGCGCGGCGGCCTCGCCGACGTCGTCGTGCTCGACACCCTCGGCGCGCTCCTCGCGGTCGCGGTGCGCGGGCGCGCGGTGGAGGCGACGCCGAGCTGGTCGCCGGACGGGCGCCGGCTGTACTTCACGTCGGACCGCGAGGGCGTGTCGGACGTCTGGGTCGCGGACGTGCCGCCTCCCGGCGGTGAGCCCGCGCCGCCGCGCCGCCTCACCGCGGCGTATACCGGGGTCTACGGGCCGGAGGCGTCCCCCGACGGGTCGCGCCTCGCTGCCGTGCTCCTGCGCGCCGACGGCGACCACCTGGGCGTGGCGCCGATTCCGCGGGGCGCGCTCGAGCCCGCGGCGATGTCGCCGGGACCGGCCGCCATCCTGCCCGCGGCCGTGAGCGCCGCACCCGCGCGCGGCTACGCGCCGTGGCGCACGCTGCTGCCGCGCTACTGGCTCCCGACGCTCGGCGAGAACGACCTGGCGGAGTGGCAGGTCGGCGCGATCACGAGCGGCGAGGACGTCGTCGGGAGGCACGCGTACGACGCGTTCGCCGGCGTGAGCCCGTCGCGGGGCGCCGAGCCGGAGCTCGCGCTCTCGTACCGCTACCGCGGGCTCGGGCTGCCGATACTGGACGCCGCGCTCGCGCAGGAGTGGTCGCACGCCGTCGCCGCCGGGAGCGTGTTCAGCCGCCGCGACCGCACGGCCCTCGCCGCGGCGACGCTGGTGCGTCCGCGCGTGCGGACGTACGCGTTCCTCTCCCTCGGCGCCGAGCGCGAGCGGCGGGCGTGGGGTGCGGACGACGCGACGGCGCCCGTGGAGCTCCCGCCGCCGGCCGTCAACGACGCCGCGCTCGCGTCCGCCGGCTGGGCGAACACGCAGTTCCCGGCGCTGGCGATCTCGCCCGAGGACGGCGTGTCGCTCTCGGCCTCGGCGCGCGAGCGGTGGACGCGCATCAGCGGCGAGAACGCGCGGTCCCGCCGGTACATCGGCGTCGCGCGCGGCTACAAGTCGCTCGACCTGCCGGGCTACTCGCATCACGTGCTCGCGGTGCGGGCGGCGGGCGGGTGGGAGAGCGACTCGCTGCACGACCTCGCCGCGGGCGGCACCAGCGGCTCGTCGCTCGAGCTCGTGCCGGGCTACGCGGTGGGCACCTCGTCCGAGACGTTCGGGGCGCGCGGCTTCCCCGGCGGGTCGCAGCACGGCATCCGCGCGGTGTCGGGCAGCGCCGAGTACCGCCTGCCGCTCTGGATGCCGTCGCGCGGCGTGCGCCTCCTGCCCGTGTTCCTGGACCGGACGTCGGCGACGCTGTTCGCCGACGCCGCGTCCGCGTGGTGCCCCTCGTGGGCGGCCGGGTCGGACGCCTATTTCGTCTGCCAGGAGGCCGGCACGCGCCCGCGCTGGCTCGCCTCTGCGGGCGCCGAGCTCAACGTGGACGTCGCGCTCCAGTACGACGTCCCGTACCGCTTCCGCGCTGGCGTCGCGTTCCCGTTCGCCGGGCGCGAGACCGTGCCCGCGCCTGTGCACGTGCGGCCGGTGACGGCGTACCTGACGTTGGGCAGCACGTTCTGATGAAGATCCACCCCACCGCCTTCGTGCACCGCGCGGCGTTCATGTGCGGCGACGTGGAGCTCGGCGCGCGCGCGTCCGTGTGGCCCACGGCGGTGCTCCGCGGGGACACGG
>JBJMNJ010000181.1:0-17417 GCA_045804325.1 Gemmatimonadaceae bacterium | reverse complement strand
CTGTTCAAGAGCACCGATGGTGGCGAGACCTGGTCCGAGATCACCCGGGCACAGGGCCTTCCCGGTGGCACAATCGGCCGCATCGGCGTCGCCATCTCCGGCGCGAACCCGCGGCGCGTGTACGCGCTCGTCGAGCACGAGAAGGGCGGCCTGTTCCGCAGCGACGATGCCGGCGCCACCTGGGCCCTGGTGAACGAGGACCGCGCCATCCGGCAGCGCGCCTTCTACTACACCCATGTCTTCGCCGATCCGCGCGACACCGGCGTCGTCTACATGCAGAACACCTCGATGTTTCGCTCGACGAATGGTGGCAAGACCACGTCGGCGATCGACAACGGCACCCACGGCGACTTCCACGATCTGTGGATCGACCCCGACGATCCGAAGCACCTCGTCGTGGGCAACGATGGGGGCGGCGCGGTGTCGACGAATGGGGGCGGCAAGTGGACCGCCCAGGATTATCCCACCGAGCAGTTCTATCACGTGGCCACCACGAGCCACGTGCCCTATCACGTGTGCGGAGCGCAGCAGGACAACTCCACGCTGTGCACGCCGTACAACTGGAACGCTGCCGCCTTCGGGCTTGGCGTCGGCGGCCGGCGCGGCGGTGGCGCGCGGCGCGACAGCACCAGCGACATCACGGCGGGCGGCATGGCGGTCTCGTACCAGGCCGGCGGCGGTGAGCCCGGCTACATCGCCCCCGATCCGCGCGACATCGACGTCTTCTACTCCGGCACCAACAACGGCGGCTACGTCGACAAGTACAACCGCCGGCTCAACACCTCGCGCGAGGTGAACCCCTATCCGTGGTTCTACTCGGGCGAGCCGTCGAGCGAGATCCGCGAGCGCTGGCAGTGGACGTTCCCGATCATCTTCTCGCCCGTGGACCCGCGCACGCTCTACGTCTCCTCGCAGCGCCTCTGGCGGACGCGCGACGGCGGCCGCACGTGGACGGCCATCAGCGGCGACCTCACGCGCCACGCCCCGGAGACGCAGGGGCCGAGCGGCGGGCCGATCACGCGGGACATGAACGGGCCCGAGGTGTACGGCGTGATCTTCTCCGTCGGCCCGGGCAAGCGCGACCAGAACGTGATCTGGACGGGCTCGGACGACGGGCTCGTGCACGTCACGCGCGACGGCGGGCGCACGTGGGCGAACGTGACGCCCCCGGGCATGCCCGCGTTCGGGCGCGTGAGTCAGATCGACGCGTCGGCGTTCGCGGACGGGCGCGCCTACGTCTCCGTGCGCCGGCCGCTCCTCGACGATCGCGCGCCGTACATCTTCCGCACCGCGGACTTCGGGCGGACGTGGACGAAGATCACGAACGGCATCCGCGAGGACGCCTACGTGCACGCGGTGCGCGAGGACCCCACGCGCCGCGGGATGCTCTACGCCGGCACGCAGCACGGCGTCTACGTCTCGTACGACGACGGCGCCTCGTGGCGCCCGCTCTGGCACCGGATGCCCGACGTGCCGGTGCACGACGTCGTCGTCGAGAGGAACGAGCTCGTGATCGCGACGCACGGGCGCGGCTTCTGGGTGCTCGACGACCTCGCGCCGCTCCGCCAGGCGACCCCCACGACGCTCGCCGCCGACGCGGTGCTCTTCACGCCCCCGGGCGGCGTGCGCACGGGCGCCGGCGTCCCCATCTCGTGGCGCCTCGCGCGGGCGCCGCGCATGGCGCGCCTCGAGGTCCTCGACTCGGCGGGCACGGTGCTTCGCACGTTCGAGCCCGACACCGCGAAGCCCGACACGTCGCGCGCCGGGCGCCGGCGCGGCGGCGAGCCGGTCGTGCCGCTCGCGGCGGGCGTGAACCGCATCGTCTGGGACCTGCGCGCGCAGCCGGTCGAGAGCTTCCCGGGAATGATCCTGTGGGGCGCGTGGAACACGGCGCCGCAGGTGCCGCCGGGCCGCTACACGGTACGCCTCACGGCGGACGAGCGCGTGCTCACGGCCCCCGTCACCGTCGCGCGCAACCCGTGGGTCACGGACGTGACGGACGCCGACCTGCGCGCGCAGTGGGCGTTCTCGCGCCAGGTGCGCGACCGCGCCACGGAGGCGAACCGCGCGGTGATCGCGGTGCGTCGCGTGAAGGCGCAGCTCGACGACCGCCTGAAGAAGAAGGCGGACGACGCCGCGCTGAAGACGAGCGCGGACACGCTCCGCGCGCACGCCTCCGCCGTCGAGGAGAAGATCTACCAGGTGCGCAACCAGAGCGGGCAGGACCCGCTGAACTTCCCCATCCGCGTCAACAACCGCCTGGCGACGCTGCTCGCGATGAACGAGCGCGGCGACGGACCGCCGACGCAGGGCATGCGCGAGATCTACGGCATCCTCCAGGCGGAGCTGAAGGGCTACACCGACGAGCTCGCACGCGTCTGGGCGACCGACCTCGTCGCGACGAACCGCGAGCTCGCGCGCCTCGGCCTCGCGCCGCTCGACCCGAGCTGCGGAAGGGCGGAGGGGTGCGGGACGACGCCGTAGAGGAGGTCCGCGGCCCTCGGGCGGTCCGGTGACGTCCCGGGTCGGTACCAGGGTATAACCCAAGGGCGTGCTGCGCCCCGCCCTCGGCCGTCGCGAACGCGCACCACGGAGGGACCATGCGAGCACACGCGGTACTCGTGCGCGCCGCCGCGGCATTCGCCGCGTCCATCGCGCTCGGCTCGGCGGCCGGTGCGCAGGGGGCCGGCGCGGCCGGTGCGCTCACGCTCGGCGTGGCCGCGGGCGGCCCGGGGAGTGCGGTCTCGGCCGGCGGGTCCGGTGCGCTCCTCGCGCCGCCGCTCGCGGGCGTGCGGCTCAGCCTCTCGGCCGCGGGCGTGATGGAGGGGCCCGCCGTCGACGCGCCGATCGGGGCGGAGCCCGGCGCCTTCGCGATCGCCGCGCGCGCGTCGCGCCGCTTCGGCCGCTCGGGCCTGTGGCTCGGCGCCGACCTCGCGGGGGCGTCGGCGTCGGCCGGCGTTCGGCCCGAGGACCGCCGCTCCGTCGGCGCGTCCGCCGGGGTGTGGCGGCAGCTCGGCAGTCTGCTCCTCGGCGCGAGCGTCGGCGCGCGCGCCACGCCGAATGCCACGCGCTACGTACACCGCCCGGCGCAGTGGTACCTGAGCGGATCGCGGTTCGACACGCTGCTGAATCGCGTCGTCGAGGACACGGCGTTCTTCCCCGCCTACGACAGCCTCGTCTCGGCGCAGCGCCGCTGGTCGGAGGGGGAGGCGAGCGCGTACTGGAGCCGCGGCCGCGCGGCGCTCGACGTCGCCGTGGGCGCGCGCCTGTCGGCCGCGGGCGTCGACGCGGCGCGCTGGGCGCGGGTGGGCGGCACGCTCGCGCTCACGCGCCGCGTGGCGCTCGTGGCGCGCGGGGAGACGGCGCCGCCGCGCATCGCCGCGCCGGGGGCCGAGCTCCTGGCGGGCGGGCGGCGCCGCTTCGCGCTCGGGCTCCGCTTCGCGGCGCTCGGGGCGCCGACGGCCGCGCGGCCGGTCGAGATCCAGCCGGTCGCCACGGCGTTCCGCGCCGAGCACGTGGCGGCGGGGCGCTACCGCGTGACGGTGCGCGTGCCGCGCGCGCGCACGGTCGAGCTCAGCGGCGACTTCACGGCGTGGCGGCCGGTGGCGCTGCGTCGCGAAGGCGAGGACACGTGGGAGGCGACGTTCGACCTCGCGCCCGGCACCTACCGCGTGAACCTGCGCGTGGACGGGGACCGGTGGGAGCCGCCGCCGGGGCTGCCCGCCGTGCCCGACGACTTCGCCGGCGCCGTGGGCATCGTGGTGGTGCAGTGACGTCAGGCTCGGCGGCCGCGGTCCGCGCGCGGCTCGCGCTGATCGGTGACGCGCCGGCCGCGCCCGAGGTACAACGCGACGGCATGTCCGACGCGGCGATCGTCCGGGCGATCCTCGCCGGCGACCGCGAGCGCTTCGCCGTACTCGTGGACCGGCACGCCGCGGCGTGTCTGCGCTTCGCCACGCGCATGCTCGGCAACCGCGAGGACGCCGAGGACGCCACGCAGGAGGCGCTCGTGCGCGCCTTCGACGCGCTGGCGCGATACGACACGAAGACGACGTTCCGCACCTGGCTCTTCGCCATCCTCATCAACCGCTGCCGCACCGCGGCGGCGCGGCGGGCCAGGCAGGCGCGGCTGGCGGTGGACGACGAGCGGGCGCTCGCGCTGGCGTCCGCCGACGGGGACGCGGCGGTCGCGCTGGAGGCGGGGGAGCTCGACGCGCCGCTCGCCCGCGCGCTCGCCGAGCTGGCGCCGGAGTTCCGCGAGGCGTTCCTGCTGAAGCACGTCGAGGAGCTGAGCTACGAGGAGATGGCGGAGATCACCGGGGCGGGCGTCAGCGCGCTCAAGATGCGGGTGAAGCGCGCCTGCGACCGCCTGCGGCGACGACTCGAGGAGGTGCAGGATGTCCACGACTGACCGTTGCGACCACGGTGCCGCACCGCTCTCTCCGGCGATCGAGGCGGCCGTGCGTGCGCTGCGCGCCGAGGTGCCGGTGCGCGCGGACTGGCGCGCCGCCGTGCTGCGCGACGCGCTCGACGGACGGCGCGTGCCCGCGCCGCCCGCACGCCTGACGGTCACGCGCCGCGCGGCGATCGCGGCGTCGCTCGGCTTCACGCTGCTGGGCGGGGCGGCGGGGCTGGCCGCGGCGCGCTGGCTCGGTGCACGAGCGCAGGGCACGGCTGCCTCGGCGGCGACGCGCGCCGACCCGGCACCGCCGCGGGTGCGCTTCGCCCTCGTGGCCCCCGCCGCCTCGCGCGTGTCGGTGGTCGGCGACTTCAACGCGTGGAACCCCGCGGCCACGCCGCTCCGCCGCGCCGCCGACGGCCGCGTGTGGGCGGCCGAGGTGCCAGTCACGCCGGGACGTCACGTCTACGCGTTCATCGTGGACGGCGTGCTCGTCGTGGACCCGGGCGCGCCGCGCGCCGGCGACGAGGACTTCGGCGTGCCGAGCTCCGTGGTGATCGTGCGGGGGGCGGAGACATGAGCGCGCGCCGCCTGCTCGGCGTCGCGGCGGTCGCCGTCGCCTGCGCCGCGCACGATGCGGCGGCGCAGGGCGCCGCGCCGCTCGACCGGCTCGCGCCCGCCACGCGCGCGACCGTGACGCGCCTCGTGGACTCGGCGCGCGCGGCCGGACTGCCGTGGGAGGCGGTGGGCGCCAAGGCGGCCGAGGGCGCGCTCAAGGGCGCGGACGACGCGCGCATCGTCGCGGCGCTGCGCACGCTCGTCGCCGAGCTCTCCGCGGCGCGCGAGGCGCTCGGCCTGGGGGCGAACGCGTCCGACGTCGTGGCGGGCGCGAGCGCGCTGCACGTCGGCGTGCCGGCGGACGAGCTGCGCCGCCTGGCCCGCGAGCGCGACGCGGGAGCGCAGCCGCGCGCGCTCGCGACGCCGCTCGTGGTGCTCGCGGACCTCGTGACGCGCCGCGTGCCGCCCTCGGCCGCCGCCGCGGCGGTGGGCGCGCTGGTGCGAAAGGGCGCGGCGGACGCGGACTTCGCCGCGCTGCGGGCCGACGTCGAGCGCGACATCCTCGCGGGCGAGGCGCCGCAGAAGGCGGCGGCGGCGCGAGCGAGGGTGTTTCTCGAGCGGCCCTGACGGGCCGCGGCTTTCTACCCCTCCTTCATTACGGCTCCTCAGCGCTCGGTTCTCTACTTCGGCGCGCTCCGCGCGCCTCGTCGGTTCTCGGCCGGCCTCCGGCCGGCGGTCGCCGATCAGCAACCGCGCTCCGAAGGAGCGCCGAGAACCGACGAGCGCCGCGCAGCGGCGCGAAGTAGAGAACCGACGAGCCGCGCGCAGCGCGGCGACGTAGAGAACCGGATGGAGAGGAGAGCCGCCGCCGCGAGGAGTAGAGAACCGCGGCCCGCAGGGCCGCCTACGCGGCCCGGAGGGCCGCCTACTCCCCCCGCAGCGCTCTCATCGGATCCGTCCTCGCCGCCCGCAGTGCCGGCACCAGGCACGCGGCGGCGGCGATCGCGAGCAGGAGCGCCGCCGCCGCGGAGAGGATCGTGACGTCAGCGGGCTCCACGCCGTAGAGTAGCCCGCGCAGGAGCCGACCCACCGCGAGCGCGCCGCCCGCGCCGGCGAGGACGCCCGCAACCGCGAGCCGGCCGCCGTCGCCGAGCACGCGGCGGAGCGTCGCGGCCGGCGTCGCGCCGAGCGCCATGCGCAGGCCGATCTCCGGCGCGCGCTCCGCCACCGCGCCCGAGAGCACGCCGTAGATCCCCGCCGCCGCCATCACGAGCGCCACGGCGGCGAACGCGCCGAAGAGCACGAGCGCGAGCGTGCGCTGCGCGAGCGTCGCCGCGATCAGGCGCTCCATCGTCGTCAGGCGGATCACCGGCTGCGAGGGGTCGACCGAGCGCACGGCGGCGCGCACGGCGGGGGCGAGCGCCGCCGGGTCGCCGCGCGTGCGCACGACGAGCGCCATCTGCGACTCCGCGTAGCGCCACTGGCGCTCGGGAAAATAGAGCTGCTGCGACACCGCCTCGTCCAACCCGGTGTGACGCACGTCGCCCACGACGCCCACCACGGTGCGCGCGGGGCCGTCGGGACCGCCGACGCGGATGCGCTTGCCGATCGCGTCCTCGCCCGGCCAGATGCGCCGCGCGAGGGAGGCGCTCACGAGCACGACGCGCGGGACGGAATCGGCGGCCTCCGCGGCGGAGAAGCCCCGCCCGCGGACGAGCGTGATGCGCATCGCGCGCAGGAAGTCCGCGGACACCACGTAACGGTCGCCGGACGGCGCGAGCTCCGGGTTCGCGAGCGGCTTGTCCTCGGCGTGCACGCCGTAGCGGTCGATGTTGCCGGCGAGCGGGAGCTGGCTCGCGAGCCCCGCGTCCTCCACCCCCCGGACCGCGCGCACCGCGGCGAGCAGCCGGTCGTGGTTCGCGAACACCTGCGCGTCCGTCTCGTAGGCCGGCCCCGTGGCCTGCACCTCCATCGTGAGGAGGTGCGACGGCTCGAAGCCCACGTCCACCGCCGAGAGCCGGAGCAGCGTGCGCCCGAGGAGCCCCGCGCCGACGAGCAGCACCAGCGCGAGCGCCACCTCCGCCACCACGAGCGCGGCGCGCGCGAGACGGCGGCGCGGCCCCGCCACGCGCGTGCCGCCGCGGAGCGCCTCGAACGACAGCACGCGCATGCTCCCCGCGAGCGGCGCGAGCCCGGCGAGCAGTCCCGCGGCGAGCGTGAGCAGGAGCGCGAGCACGCCCGCGCGGACGTCGAGCCGCATCGCGCTCACGCGTGGCAGCCCTTCGGGGAGCCGCGCGACGAGCGCCGGAAGGAGCGCCGCGGCGAGCGCCAGCCCGGCCGCGCCGCCGAGCAGCGACACCAGCAGCCCTTCGGCCGCGAGCTGCTGCGCGATGCGCCCGGGGCCGGCGCCGAGGGCGGCGCGCACGGAGAACTCCGTCTCGCGGCGCAGGGCGCGCGCGAGCTGGAGGCTCGCGAGATTGGAGACGGCGAGGAGAAGCACGAGCGCCACCGCGCCGAGCACGGCGTAGAGGATCGGCCGCACGCGCTCCGTCGCCTTCTCGGCGAGCCCGACGACGCGCACGCCGACGGCCGGGTAGTCCTTCGGATGGTCGCGCGCCAGCAGCGCGCTCACGCGCGCGAGCTCGGCCTCGGCCCCCTCGCGCGTGGCGTCCGCGCGGAGCCGCGCGAGCATGCGCAGGTGGCGGCAGGTGCGGCACGCCTGCGGCAGCGTCTCGTCGTAGCCGAGCACGCGCCAGATCTGCGCGCGCGGGCCGGGGACGTTGTCGAAGTCGGCGGGCATGACGCCGGCGACCGCGTACGGCCGGCCGTCGAGCGAGACGGTGCCGCCGACGATCGCGGGGTCGCGGCCGAAGCGGCGCGCCCAGAGGCCGTGGCTCAGGATGACGACGTTCCTCGTGGCCGGCGTGTCCTCGTCGGGGCGGAAGTCGCGGCCGAGCGCGGGCCGCGCGCCGAGCACGCGGAAGTAGCTCCAGCTCACGCGCTGGCCGTCCACGCGCTCGGCGTCCCCGCGGCCGGTGACGGTCGGCTGCCAGTCGCCGAGTGCCGCGGCGTACTCGAGCGCGCGCGCGCCGGCGGACAGGTCGTGGTAGGTCTGCCAGCCGACGTTGGAGGGGCCGCCGTCCCTGTCGCGCTCCCACACCGTCACGACGCGCTCGGGGTCGGGGTAGGGGAGCGGGCGGAAGAGCAGCGGGTCCGCGACGCCGACCGCGACGGTGGAGCTCGCGATGGCCAGCGCGATGGTGGCGACGGCGACGACGGCGAATCCGGGCGCGCGGCGCAGCAGGCGGGCGGCGTGGCGCAGGTCGGCGGCGAAGGAGCGCATGCGGGAGTCTCCGCGGAGTGAGTCGCGCCGGCGGCGCGGGAGCAGCAGGACGGCGGCGATCGTCTCTATCCAGAGCGTGAGTCCGGCGCGCACGGCACCGCGACGGACGCGGTCGGCCTCCCAGCGCTCGAGCAGGTCCCCGGCGACGGCCTCGGCGTCCTCGTCGCCGAGGCGGGCGCGAAGGAGTCGAAGCGGCAGGCGGGGCGTCACGAGGCCTCCCAGCCGGGGCGGAGGCCGCGGGCGAGCGCGCGCACCGCCTCGAGCGACTCCGCGACCTCCCGCCGCCCGGCGGGCGTGACGGCGTAGTGCCGCTTGCGCCGCCCGCCGCGCTGCGGCGTCGGCTCGCCCATGCGCGACGCGACGAGCCCCTTCTCCTCGAGGCGCGCGAGCGTCCGGTGCACCGTGGCGATCAGCACCGTGCGCCCCGCGTGCGCGTCGAGCGCCTCGGCGATCGTCACGGCGTAGGCGTCCGGCCCCACGCGCAGCGCGGCGAGCAGCACGAGCTGCTCGAGCTCCCCGAGCATCCGGGCTCCATTAGGTAGACAATGTCTATGATATGAACCGACCGGCCCCGCGCAACATGCGGCCTCGTAAGGATTCGATGGGAGGCGGCTGCGCCGCGGTTCTCGGCGGGGCTTCGCCCCGCGGTTCTCGGCTCGCGCCTGCGGCGCGACGTAGAGAACCGACGAGCCGCGCGCAGCGCGGCGACGTAGAGAACAGAGTGAAGACAAGCCATGCGCCGCGAGGACCCGAGAACCGCGCGGCGCAGCCGCGCCTACTCCGCGCGCAGCGCCTCCAGCGGATCGATCCGCGTCGCCCGCCGCGCCGGCAGCCAGCTCGCCACGAGCGCCACGACGAGGAGGATGCCAGTCACCGCGGCGAGCGTCGTCGGGTCCGTCGGACGCACCTCGAAGAGCAGCGTGCGCAGCGTGCGCGAGACCGCGAGCGCGCCGCCGAGCCCGAGCGCGGCGCCCGCGAGGACGAGCCCGAGCGAGCGGCCGAGGACCAGGCGCATCACCCCGCCGGCCTGCGCGCCGAGCGCCATGCGGAGCCCGATCTCGCGCGTGCGCTGGGCGACGCCGTAGGCGAGGAGCCCGTACAGGCCGACCGCGGCGAGGACGACGGCCAGCGAGGCGAACGCCACGAGGAGCGCGGCGGTGAAGCGCTGCGGCGCGATGACGTCGGCGAGCACGTCGTC
This sequence comes from Gemmatimonadaceae bacterium, assembly GCA_045804325.1. Lineage (GTDB taxonomy): Bacteria > Gemmatimonadota > Gemmatimonadetes > Gemmatimonadales > Gemmatimonadaceae > JBJMNJ01. The sequence goes on along the minus strand of JBJMNJ010000181.1, from coordinate 7,919 downwards.
CATCGTCTGCACGCGGGCCATCGCGACGTCGGGCTCGAGGCTCGTGAGCGTGCGGCGCGCGGCGGCCGTGAGCGCCGCCGCGTCGCCGTCGGCGCGCAGCGCCACGGAGCCGTTGCTCGTCGGCGTCTGGAGGAGCGGCACGTAGACGACGGCCGCCGCAGTGTCCGCCGGGCCCCCGAAGCGCACGTCGGCCGCGACGCCGACGATCTCGCGCGCCAGGCGCTCGTCCCGCCAGGAGAACACGCGCTTCCCCACCACCGCCGCCGGCGCCACCCCGGGGAACATCGCCTCGGCGAACCGCCGCGTGACGACGATGGCCGGTGCGGCCGTCGAGTCGTCGCGGTCCGTGAAGTCGCGACCCGCGACGAGGCGCTGCCCCATCGTCGCGAAGTAGCCGGGGCTCACCATGTTCCACATGATGCTGACCTCCCGCCCCGCGGGCGGCTCGGGCATCCCGTTCTCGATGAGCGTGCGCCCCAGGTAGAAGCCGCCGCCGCCGAGGGGGAGGTTGGAGCTGACGCTGGCCGAGCGGACGCCGGGAAGCGCCTCGAGGCGGCGCCGCAGCTCGAGCCAGAAGACGCGGCGCTTCGCCCAGGAGTCGTAGCGCGACTGCGGGAGCACCACGTCGAACGTCAACACGCGCCGCGTGTCGAGGCCCGTGTCCGCCGCGTGCAGGCGCATCAGGCTGCGCGTGAGGAGCCCGGCGCCGCTCAGCAGCGTGAGCGAGAGCGCGACCTCGACGACGACGAGCAGCGCGGCCGTGCGGCGCGAGCGTCCGCCGAGGCGCGAGCTGCGCTCGCCGAGCGCGCGGCCGGGGGACGCGGACGACGCGGTGAGCGCCGGCACGAGCCCGAAGAGCAGCGCCGAGAGCAGCGTCGCGGCGGCCGCGGCGGCGAGCACGGGAAGGCTCATGCGCACCTCGCCGAGCCGGACGAGCCCCGCCGGGGCGGCGCGGACGAGCGCGCGCGTGCCCCAGGCGGCGAGCAGCAGCCCCACGGCGCCGCCCGCCGCGGCGAGCACCAGGCTCTCCGTGAGGAGCTGCCTGACGAGGCGCCCGCGGCCGGCGCCGAGCGCGGTGCGCACGGCGAGCTCGCGCTCGCGGGCGGCGGCGCGGGCGAGCATGAGGTTGGCGATGTTGACGCACGCGACGAGCAGCACGAAGCCCACGGCGCCGAGCAGCACCCAGAGCCCCGTCGCGGTGCGCTCGCCGACGACGAAGTCGCGGAAGGGCGTCGCGGTGACGGAGACGTCCCGCCGCTTCGCGGGGAACTCCGTCTCGAGCGGGCGCGCGAGCGCGGCGAGGCGCTCGCGCGTGTCCTCGAGCGAGCGGCCGGGCGCGAGGCGCGCGACGCCCGTGAACTCGAAGTTGTCGGGCGCGAGCGCCCCCGCGCCCGGGTCGCCGCGGTACGGGTACCACATGTCCGCGTCGCGCGGGTACTCGGTGCCGCGCGGCAGCACGCCGACGACGGTGACCGGGATCCCCGTCATGCGCACCGACTTGCCGATCACGTCCGGCGCGCCGCCGAAGTGACGCTGCCAGAGCCCGTAGGAGATGACGATCGGGCGGTTGGAGCCCGGGCGGTACTCGTCAGGCAGCGGCAGGCGGCCGAGGAGCGGGCGCACGCGGAGCACGGCGAAGAAGTCGGACGTGTGGATGGCGGTGGTGGCGCGCACCGGCGCCCCCTCGCCCGTGAGGTCGAGGTCCGAGGTCTGGACGAGCGCCACCTTGTCGAACACGCCCGCCTGTCGCCACAGCCGGAAGTCCATGTAGGTGACGTACCATCGGTCCGGGGCGCCGCGCCGGTAGCTCTGGGGGACGACGAGGCGGTCCGGCTCCGGGTAGGGGTAGGGCCGGAGCAGCGCGGCCTCGACGACCGAGAAGATCGCCGTGGTGGCGCCGATGCCGAGCGCGAGGGTGAGCGTCGCGACGAGCGCGAAGGCGGGGCTGCGGCGCAGCGTCCGGAGGGCCAGGCGGGCGTCCTGCACGAAGTCCATGAGGGTCTCCACGCGGCGCTCGTGGCGCCGCCGTCGCTGGTCGATCTCCACGCACGCGTCGCGCACCTCGCGCACCGCGCCGAACCGTCGCTCGGCCTCGCGGCGCGCGAGGGCAGGGTCCCACCCGGCGTCCACGAGCTCGCGGGCGCGCATCTCGAGGTGGAACGCGACCTCGTCGTCCACCTCGGCGCGCACGTCGCGGCGCCAGAGAGTGCGCAGGCGGCGCCAGGCGGTGGGCTCGGTCACGACGCGCTGCTCAGGCGGGCTGGCCGGTGGCCGACAGCACCTTCCCCACTGCCGCCACGAAGTCGCCCCACGACGCGACCTCCTCCGTGAGCTGCCGGCGCCCCTCGGTGGTGAGCCGATAGAATTTCGCCTTGCGGTTGTGCTCCGAGATGCGCCACTCGGCCTCGATCCAGCCGCGCTCCTCGAGGCGGTGCAGGGCAGGGTAGAGCGACCCCTCGCCGACACGGAGGGCGTCGTCCGTGAGCTGCTGGATCCAGCGCGCGATGCCGTACCCGTGCGCGGGGCCCCATGAGAGCGTCTTGAGGACCAGGAGGTCGAGGGTGCCCTGGAGGAGGTCGGTGGTGGTCTTGCGCACGCGCTCCCATCGGATGTCGAGGTAAGCGCGAAGATGCGGTGGGTTACATCGAATGTCAAGGTATGGGCGCGCTAGCCTCGCGCGGCCATCCCGAACATCACCATCCGCGTCGCCGTCTCGACCAGCTCGTCGGGTGACGCCTCGACGCCGTCGGTCTGCCCGTCGAGGAAGAGCATCACGAGGCCGTGCAGCGTCGCCCACAGGGTGACCGCCATCCGCCAGGGGTCGCCCTCGCCCACGACGCCCGCCTGCTGGAGCCCCTCGATCCCCTGCCGCACGAAGTCGAGCACCGCGTGCGAGGTCGCCTGGAGCGCGGGGAGGTCGTCCTGCCGCGCCACCTCCGGGCCGAACATGATGCGATACTCGGCCGGGCTGCTCCGGGCGAAGTGGACGTAGGCGAAGGCGATGTGGCGGAAGCCCTGCGGGCCGGGATTGGTCCGGTAGGCCTCGAGCATCACGGCGTGCAGGCGCCGGAACCCTTCCTCCGCCACGGCGGCCACGAGGGCCCGACGGTCGGTGAAATGGCGGTATGGTGCCGCCTGACTGACCCCGGCGGCACGGGCGACCCCGCGCAGCGTCAGGGCCTCGGGACCCTCGGTGCGGAGGAGCTCGAGGGCGCTCCGGACGAGGGCGCCACGCAGGTCGCCGTGATGGTACGGGCGCGATTCCGATGACGGTGCCGGTGGGCTCATGCCTGAATATAGTGCGGGGGCGGCACATGTTGACAGGGTTAACATACGGGGATATGTTAACACCGTCAACACTGCCGCAGCCACCCTGCAGCCCCCACGCCGATGTTGCCCTCCCACCTCGCCTCCGCCCTCGCTCGGCGCGCCCGCCTCCTCGTCCCGGCCATCGTCCTCCCGCTCGTGCCGGGCGCCGTCCGCGCGCAGGCCGCCGCCACCGCCGCCGCCACCGCCGACCCCACCGCGGCCGAGGCGCGCGCGGCCCTCCGCTCGTGCGCCGACCTGGCCGAGGGGCGGCGCGTGGCGGAGGCGCAGGCGCCGGCGCGAGAGGCGGAGCGGCTGTTCCGCGCGCGGGTCGAGCGGCAGCCGCGGGACGTCGAGGCCCTCGTCGGCCTCGCGCGCACGCTGAGCCAGTGCCTCCTCCCCGCGGGCGACCTCCTCCAGCAGGGCGAGCTCAGCTCGCAGGCGATAGACCTCCTCGAGCGCGCCATCGAGATCGAGCCGCGGCACTGGGTCGCCCGCTTCGTCCTCGCGTCCATCATGTTCCGTTCGCCCTCGTTCCTCGGCCGCGCCCCGCGCGCGGCCCGCGAGCTCGACACGCTGCTTGCGCTCGGGGGCGACCGCGCGGACAACCCGCGCCTCGCCCGCGCGTACGACATGCGCGGCACGCTGTGGAGCCGCGCGGGCCGGGCCGACAGCGCGCGCGCGGTCTGGGAGCGCGGGCTCCGCTCCTTCCCCGGCGACAGCCTGCTCCGCGCGCGCGTCGACGCCGCGCCGCCGGCGTCGCCGGCGCCGCCGGCCGATGCGCCTCCCGCCGACGCGCCCGCCGCCGCGACCGGGCTCGGCGCCGTGCGGGTCGTCGCCCGCGCGAGCGCGCCCTCCGGCGCGCAGCCGTCGCAGCGCCTGGTGACGCGCGCGCAGGTGCTCCTCGCCCCCGGCGGGGGGGCCGACGTGCTCCAGACGGTGCAGCTCCAGCCGGGCGCGACCCGCGTGGGCGAGGGCGCCGACGTCTACACGCGCGGGGGCGACCCGACCGAGACGGCGCTGCTGGTGAACGGCGCGCGCGTCCCGTCGCTCGCGCGCTTCGAGGGGCTCGCCGGCAGCACGTTCGGCGCGCTCGATCCGTTCGTCGTGCAGTCCGTGCGCTTCTCCAGCGGCGGCTTCTCCGCCCGCCACGGCGACGCGCTCTCGGGCGTGCTCGAGATCGAGACCGACGGGCGGCCGCGCGAGCGCGAGCTGCGGGCGGGGCTGAGCCTCGTGCAGGCGAGCGGGACGGCGCGCGCGGCGCTCGGGAAGAAGGCCGGCGCCTGGGCGAGCGCCCGCGCGTCGAACACGGCGGCGCTGCTCGCCACGCACGGCCGCTCCGCGGAGTTCGAGGGCGCGCCGCACTCCGAGGACGCGATGGCGTCGGTGATCGCGGCGCCGACGCCACTCACCGAGCTGCGCGCGACCGCGCTCGTGGAGCGGGACGACTCCCGCCGCATCGTCGCCGCGAACGACCACGAGGGCCCGTTCCACTCGCGCGCGTCCTCCGCGTCGCTGCTGCTCTCGTCGCGCTGGGTCTCCGCGCGCGCGCCGGTGATCGTGCGCGCGAGCGTCGCCGGCACCTCGCGCGCGAGCGCGTGGGACTTCGGCGTCCTCGCGCGGAGCCGCGGCGAGCGCTCGCTCCGCGCGCGCGTGGACGGCGAGTGGGCGCGGAGCCTCGCCCTGACTCTCCGCGGCGGCGCCGAGCGCGGCGTGCTGGGGCGCGAGGACCGCGGCACGCTCCCCGCCACCGCGAGCGTCGCGCCCGGCTCGCCCGTGCGCGACGCCTCGTCGGGGGACGCGCGGGCGGACCACGTCGGCGGCTACGCCGAGGCGGCGCTGGCGCGCGGGGCGGCGCTGCTCACGGTGGGGGTGCGCGCCGACCGGCTCCCGGGGGAGCGCGAGGCGACGCTCGACCCGCGCGCGTCGCTCGCGGTGCGGCGCGGCGTGTGGACGGCCCGCGTCGGCGGCGGCGTGTTCCACCAGGGGCGGTGGCGCGCGGAGGCGGCGATCCCGGACGCGGGGAGGCCCTCGGGGGCGCCGCGCGCGGCGCGCCACCTCGTCGCGGGCCTCGAGCGCGAAGGCGCGGCGAGCGTCGTGCGCGTCGAGGCCTTTCGGAAGCGCCTCTCGGAGTACGCCCCCTTCGGTGCCGGCCCTCTCATCGCCTCGGGGTCGGCGCGCGGTCTCGACCTCATCGCGCAGCGCACCGGCGCCGGGCCGGTGACGGGGTGGGTCGGCTACTCGCTGCTCGACGCCGACGCGACGCTCGCGGACGGGCGCCGGGTGCGCTCGCCGCTCGACGTGACGCACTCCGCCACCGCGTCCGCCACCGCCGCGCTCGGCGCGGACTGGAGCGTCGGCGCCACGGCGCGCTACGGCACCGGCGCGCCGCACACGCCGGTGGTCGGCGGGCGGGCGGGCGATGACGGCCGCCTGCAGCCGGCGTACGGCCCGCTGATGGGCGAGCGGCTGCCCGACTATGCGCGGCTCGACGCCCGCGTGATGCGCTACGTGCGCACGCCGCGCTGGCTGCTCACGGGGTTCCTCGAGGCGATCAACCTCACCGGCCGGGCGAACGCGTCGGCCGTCGCGTACGACGCCGCGTACCGGACGCGGAGCCTCGTGCCGACGTTCTTCGCGAGCCGGACCGTGGTGGCGGGGGCGGAGGTGAGGAGGCGGTAGGCTCGCGGCGCAGCGTGCCGCTCAGCGCTTTGATGACCGCGTGCGTTCTATAATATTCGCATGCTCCCGAGCCTCCCACGGCTCGACGCGTTCTCCAGCGCTTCCCCACACGAACAGATCCGTATGACCAAGCGCGCAGTCTCCGCGCTGGCCGCGGCCGGCCTCATCGCCGCCTGCGCCAGCCCCAGCACTCCCACCACCTCGCCGACCCCGGCGCGTCCGGGGCCGAACGCCGGCCCGGCCGCCGGCCCCGCCCGCCCGACGAACACGACCGCGACGACCGGCGACTCCGCCGGGCGCGGCACCGGCGCGCCGCAGCCCCGCCCGTACGCGCGCGTCGTCACCTCCGACGCGCAGACCCGCCGCGGGCTCTTCACCGTCCACAAGATCGACCAGCGCCTCCTCTTCGAGATCCCGCGCAACGAGTGGGGGAAGGACATGCTGCTGATCGGGCGCTACGCCCGCGCGGCCGCGTTCGACCCCGCGACGCCGGGCGGCGGCTTCGGCAACTACGGCGGCGACCAGTTCGGCGAGACGACGCTCCGCTTCGACCGCGTCGGCAACCGCGTCGTCGTCCGCGCGCCGCAGTTCGACATCGTCGCCGACACCACGCAGTCCGTGTGGAACTCGGTCGTCGCGTCGAACTACCCGCCGATCCTCGCGGTGCTGAACGTCGAGACCTGGGGTCCGGACAGCGCCGCCGTCGTGGACGTCACGCGCCTCTTCACGTCGTACATCCCCGACATCTCGGCCATCCGCGTCGCGAACCCGCAGCAGTTCGACCGGGAGCGCTCCTTCATCGAGCGCGCGATCGCCTTCCCCGAGAACATCGAGATCGAGGCGACGCAGACCGGCACGCCGGCGCCCGCCGGCGGGCAGGGCGGGGGCGGCGGCCAGGGCGGGCAGCAGCAGCCCGCGCGGCCGCAGTCGGTGCTCGCGCACTGGTCGCTCGTGAAGCTCCCCGAGCGCCCGATGATGCCGCGCCGCTTCGACGAGCGCGTCGGCTTCTTCTCCATCCGCCAGACGGACTTCGGCACCGAGGAGCACCGCTCGGCCACGCGGCGCTACATCACGAAGTACCGCCTGGAGTGCAGCGACCGCCGCGAGGGCGACCTCTGCTACCCGCGCAAGCCGATCACGTACTACGTGGACCCGGCGACGCCGGACAAGTGGAAGCCGTACGTGCGCGCCGCGATCCTCGAGTGGCAGCCGGCGTTCGAGGCGGCGGGCTTCAAGGAGGGGATCGTCGCCGGCGAGGTGCCGGCCAACGACCCCGACTGGTCGCCGGAGGACGTGCGCCACACCATGGTGCGCTGGCTGCCGAGCACCGTCGAGAACGCCGTGGGCCCGCACGTGCACGACCCGCGCACGGGCGAGATCCTCAACGGCTCGGTGCGGATGTTCCACAACATCCTGAACCTCCAGCGCGACTGGTACTTCACGCAGGTCAGCCCGCTCGACCCGCGCGCGCAGCGCTTCCCGATGCCGGACTCGCTCATCGGCCGGCTGCTCCAGTTCGTCGTCGCGCACGAGATCGGGCACACGCTCGGCCTCCAGCACGACCAGATCGGCAGCTCGACCTACCCGGCCGACAGCGTCCGCAGCGCGTCGTTCGTGAAGCGCATGGGGCACAGCCCCAGCATCATGGACTACTCGCGCTACAACTACGTCGCCCAGCCCGAGGACAAGCTCGACGCCAACGACCTCGGCCCCAAGGTCGGCCCGTACGACCGCTACGCGATCATGTGGGGCTACAAGCCGATCCCGAACGCGATGTCCACGGAGCAGGAGCGGGCCACGCTCGAAAAGTGGGCGCTCGTCCAGGACACCGTGCCCTGGTTCCGCTTCTCGGCGAACAACGAATTCGGCGGCTTCGGCACGCTGAACGAGGCGGTGGGTGACGCCGACCCGGTGAAGTCCACGAGCTACGG
>JBJMNJ010000180.1:0-4975 GCA_045804325.1 Gemmatimonadaceae bacterium | reverse complement strand
GCGGCGCTCGTGCTCCTCGCGGGGCAGGGCCGCCGCGCGCCGACGCCGCCGCCGAGCTACAGCGTGAACATCGTGGCGGCGCCGCCGGGCGAGCGGCAGATCGGCGAGGTGCGTCCGACGCCCGCGCACGAGCCGCCCGCGGAGGCGCCGCCCCCGCCGCCGCGCGCCGCACCGCCGGAGGTGAAGAACGTGCCGCCGGCGGGCAAGAAGGCGCCGCCGCCGCGGCGCCGCGCGACGCCGCGCGCGACCCCGTCGGTGGCGCCGCCCGAGAAGGCTGTGACGAAGCCCACACCCGCCCCCACGGCCGGCGGCGGGCCGACGGGCGGCGCGGGCACCGACGTGGCGACGGTTCGGACGGAAGGAACAGCGTTCCAGTACCCCGGGTACCTGAACAACATCGTCAGGCAGATCGCGCTCCGCTTCAAGCCGCCGGGCAACAACGCGGCGCTCCGGGCGGAGGTGATGTTCCTCATCCGCCGCGACGGCAGCGTCACGGGACTGCAGATCACGCACAAGTCCGGCGTCTACGCGTTCGACCTCGAGGCGCGGGCGGCCGTGGAGGCCGCGGCGCGCGCGAACGCGTTCGGCCCGCTCCCGGACGGCTTCGGCGACGACGTGCTGCCGGTGTACTTCAGCTTCGACCCGCGGGTACTTAGATAGCGGGCGTGCAGGTGACCCTCTTCCCCCACCGATGCATCGATTGAAGTCGGCCGGCCTCCTCGTGCTCGCCGTCGCCGCCGCTGCGCCCGCCGCGGCGCGCGCGCAGGACACGACCCGGACCGGCGTGCGGATCGGGCTCTTCTACGCGCCGGGGGTGAAGCCGGGGGTGGTGGTGCTGCCGGCCGCCGGCGCCGCCGGCGACTCCGTGCGCGCGATCCTCGAGCGGGACCTCGACTACGGCGACCGCGTGACGGTGGTGCGGCTCGACGAGGCGGCGGGCGCGCTCTCGGGCCCGCGGGGGCTCAACTACGACCTGTTCGCCAAGCTGGGCGCCGCGGCGGTGATCCAGCCCACGCTCACGCCGGCGGGGCTGCGGCTCGCGCTGCACGACGTCGCGAAGCGCCAGGTCGCGCAGGCGCGCGACTTCCCGCTCGCCGGCGCGCCCAGCGCGCGCGAGTGGCGCATGGACCTCCACCGCGCGGCCGACGACGCCGAGCTCTGGATCACCGGCACGCGGGGCATCGCGGCGACGCGCGTGGCGTTCGTGCGCGGCGGGCAGGTGTGGGTGGTGGACTCCGACGGCGTCGGCGAGCAGGCGGTGACGTCCGGCGGGCGGGCGCTCTCGCCGTCGTGGCACCCCTCAGGGCGATACCTCGCCTACGCGTCGATGAGCGAGACGGGCACGCGGGTGCTCGTCCGCGACCTCGCGACCGGGTCCACGCGGCAGGTCGCCGGCTCGGCGCGAGGGCTCAACATCACGCCGACGTGGTCGCCGGACGGCGGCGCGATCGCGTACGCACACGGCGAGGAGTCCGGCACGGACCTGATGCTCGCGCCGTCGTTCGGCGAGGGGGGCGCGCGGCCGATCACTGTGGGCCGCGGCACCGAGAACACCTCGCCGAGCTTCAGCCCCGACGGGCGTCAGGTGGCGTTCATGTCGGGTCGGAGCGGACACCCCGAGGTGTATATTTCCGACGTGGACGGGACCAACGCGGAGCTCCTGACGCCGTACGTCTACGGCGAGCGCAGCTACCGCGCGAGCCCGGACTGGTCCCCCGCGAACCAGGCCGTGGCCTTCCAGTCGGAGATCGGAGGCAACTTCCAGATCATGACGATCGGGCTGCGCGACCGCGCGATGAAGCAGCACACGAGCGAGGGGGTCAACGAGGATCCCTCGTGGGCGCCGGACGGCCGCCACCTCGTGTTCACGTCGACGCGGACGGGGACGCGGCAGCTCTTCGTGCTCGATACGGAGTCCGGACGTGTGCGCCAGCTCACAAAAGGCGGCGGCACGCGGCTCTCCGCGTGGTCGCGCGCGCTGACGCGCGCGCAGTAGCATCGCAGTCGCATCGCCGTAGCATCCGGGTACCGCGCAACGCGTTACGCCGCCAACCGAGAAGCGGCGCGCGCCACGGACGTCGGAGTGGTTACGTTTGCGCGGGGCAGTCGTTGGACCCTGAGCAGGACCCGGAGCAACATCTTCACCCAGACCCTCTCGGAGTGACCATGATTCGCCTCACGCGTGCCCTTCCGCTCGTCGCCCTCGCCGCCGCCTCCGTCGTCGGGGCGTGCCGCCGCACCCCGCCCGCGCAGATCGAGCCGGCGCCCGCGGGGCCGGACACCGCCGCGATGCGTCGCGCCCGCGAGGACTCCGTCGCCCGCGCCGACCAGGCGCGCCGGGACGAGGAGGCGCGCCGGGCGCGCGAGGCCGAGGACGCGCGCCGTCGTGGCGAGGCCGCCGTCGCCGCGGTCCGCTCGGCGCTCACGGCCGTCGTCTACTACGAGTTCGACAGCGCCGACCTCACCGACGCCGCCCGTTCGACGCTCGACGCGAAGATCCCCGCGATGAACGCGAACCCCGGCGTCCGCATCCGCATCGCCGGCCACACGGACGAGCGGGGCTCGGACGAGTACAACATGGCCCTCGGCCAGCGCCGCGCCGCCGCGGCCAAGCGCTACCTCACCGAGCGTGGCGTCGACGGCTCGCGCGTCGAGATCGTCAGCTACGGCGAGGAGCGGCCGGCGGTGCAGGGGTCGGACGAGAGCGCGTGGCAGCAGAACCGCCGCGCCGAGTTCGAGATCACCGCGGGCGCGGAGAGCCTCCGCGCGGCGAGCCGGTAGGTGAGCGCGCGCGCCGGAACCATCGTGATGCGCCGCTGGCTCCGGCGCGCGGCGACGTGCGCCTCGTGCGCCAGGACCTCCTGGTCATGCGCGCCGAGGCGGCGCGCGCGGACTCCGCGCGCCGCGCGCAGCTCGACGTCGCGCTGCGTCAGCTCCGCGCGCTCGAGGAGGTGCAGGACTCCCTGCGCACCCTCGCGGTGCGCCTGAATCGCTTCCAGGGGCAGATGGGCGAGCGGCTCTACGCCATCGACCAGCAGCTCATCCAGGTGCAGGAGCTCACCGGGCAGAGCCAGCGCCGCCTGACCGAGCTGCGGGCGTCGCTCGAGGAGCGGCAGACCGCGACGGCGGTGCCCGACAGCGCCGGCAACGCCGGGAATCCCGGGCCCAACCAGCTCTTCCAGCTCGCGCTCGATCAGCTGCGGCGCGGGAGCGCCGGCGCCGCGCGGTCCGCGTTCGAGGACCTGCTGCGCCAGAACCCGCCGCCCTCGGCCGACCTCGCCGCGGACGCGCAGTTCTACATCGGCGAGGCGTACATGGCCGAGGGGGACACGGCGCAGGCGATCACGGCGTACCAGACCGTGGTGGCGCGTCACGGCCGGTCGCCCCGCGCGGCGACGGCACTCTACAAGCACGCCCTCGTGCTGCAGGTGCAGGGGAAGCGCGCGGAGGCGCGGACGCTGTTCTCGCGCGTCGTGTCGCAGTACCCGCGCTCGGACGAGGCGGAGCTCGCGCGCGACCGGCTGCGGACACTGCGCCAGTAGGCGCACGGGAGGGGCGGGATGGCGAAGCCGCAGGGCCCGGAGGAGATGCCCTTCCTCGACCACCTCGAGGAGCTACGCTGGCGGCTCATCTGGGCGCTCGGCGCGCTCGCCGTGGGGATCCTGATCGGCTTCGTGCTCGTGCTGAAGTTCGACGTGATCCGGCTGCTCGAGCGCCCGATCCTCCCGTACCTGCACGGGAACAAGCTGGTGTACACGCACCCCGGCGACCCGTTCAACATCGCGATGACCGCATCGCTCGCGGTCGGGGCGGTGCTCGCGGCGCCGGTCGTGCTGTACCAGGTGTGGGCGTTCGTCGCCCCGGCGCTCTACCAGCACGAGAAGAAGGTCGTGATCCCCGTCCTCATCGGGGCGACGCTGCTGTTCATGTGCGGCGTGGCGGCGTCGTACTTTCTGCTGCTGCCGTTCACGCTCCAGTTCCTGCTCGGCTTCCAGAGCGCGTCGCTGCAGCCGATGATCACCGCGGCGGACTACTTCGGGTTCGCCGTGAGCCTCTCGCTCGCGCTCGGCGCGGTGTTCGAGATGCCGATCCTGATCCTCGCGCTCACCGCCTTCGGCATCGTGACGCCGCAGTTCCTCGTGCGGTTCCGGCGCCACGCCTTCGTGCTGTGCGCGGTGGGGGCGGCGGTCCTCACGCCGGGCGACCTCATCACGTCCACGCTCACGCTCATCGCGCCGCTCTACGGGCTCTACGAGCTCAGCATCTTCCTCTCGAAGCTGCTCTACCGCTCGCGGCAGCGGCGGCAGGAGCGCCGGGACCACGAGTCGATGCACGCCGCCGCGGCGGTGGCGCTCCTCCTCGGCGCGTCGCTCCTGCTGCCGGGGGCGGCGGGGGCGCAGCGCCCGACCCGCCCGCGGCCGGCCCGGCCGGCGGTGCCGACGCAGCGGCCGACGGCGCGTCCGGCGCCCGACACGCTTCGGCGCGCGGTGCCCGGCGCCGACACGCTGCGCGGCGCCGACTCGCTGGCGCGTGCGCCGGGCGACTCGGCGGAGCTCGTGCGGTGGGCGGAGCCCGACTCGGTGATGCGGGCGCTCATGGAGCGCACGGGCTTCGCGGTCACGCGCTACCAGGGCGACACGGTCACGTTCCGGGTGCGCGAGCGCGAGCTCACGCTCGTCGGCGAGCCGGCGGCGGTGGGGCGCGACCAGAGCCTGCTCGTGGGCGACAGCATCCGCTACAACGACTCCACGCGCGTCGTCTTCGCGGCGGGCAGCCCCGCCGTGCTCCGCGACCCCACGCAGGCGGGGGACGACGTGAAGGCGCGCGAGATCACGTACAACGTCGCGACGCGCCGCGCGAACGTCTCGAACATCTCGACGTCGGTCGTGAGCGGCGAGCGGTGGTTCGTCGAGGGGAAGCGCGCCGCGGTGGCCGGCGACACGACGGGGGCGCGGGCGTCGAGCTTCTACGCGCG
>JBJMNJ010000179.1:0-7567 GCA_045804325.1 Gemmatimonadaceae bacterium | reverse complement strand
CCCCGATCCGGGGGCCGAGGGCCGAGGGCCGAGCGCGGAGGACGACCGCTCACGCCTGGAGCACGATCTTCTCGCAGCCGTCCTGCTTCTTGTTGAAGATGTCGTACCCGTGCGGCGCGTCGTCGAGGCGCATGTGGTGCGTGATGATGAACGTCGGGTCGATCTCGCCGTTCCGGATGCGCTCGAGCAGCGGCTCCACGTAGCGGTGCACGTGGCACTGCCCGGCCTTGATGGTGAGCGACCGGTTCATGACGGTGTGCATCGGGAACTTGTCGATGAGCCCCGCGTACACGCCGATCACGGAGACCGTGCCCCCGCTCGCGCACGACTGGATCGCCTCGCGCAGCGCGATCGGGCGGTCGGTCGCCATGCGCATCATCTGCTTCGTGCGGTCGACGAGGTACGGCAGCCCGTGCGTGTGCCCCTCCAGCCCCACCGCGTCGATGCAGTGGTCGGGGCCGCGCCCCGCCGTGAGGTCCTTCAGCACGTCGGTGACGCTGTCCACCTCCTCGTAGTTCAGCGTGATGGCGCCGGCCCGCTCGCGCGCCATCTTGAGCCGGTAGTCGAAGCGGTCGATCGCGATCACGCGCTCGGCGCCGAGCATGTAGGCGCTGGCGATGGCGAACTGGCCGACCGGGCCGCACCCCCACACCGCGACCGTGTCCCCCGGCTTGATGCCGCACAGGTCCGCCCCCATGAACCCGGTGGGGAGGATGTCGGTCAGGAAGAGCACCTGCTCATCCTCGAGCCCCTCCGGCACCTTGAAGAGGTTCGCGTCGGCGAACGGCGCGCGCGCGTACTCCGCCTGCCCGCCGGCGAAGCCGCCGGTCAGGTGCGAGTAGCCGTAGATGCCGCAGCACGAGTGGCCGAGCAGCTTCTCGGCGACGTGCGCGTTGGGGTTCGTGTTCTCGCAGGTCGAGGTGAGCCCCGCCTCGCAGTGGGCGCAGTGGCCGCACGCGATGGGGAAGGGGACGATCACGCGGTCGCCCACCTTGAGCTTCGTGACGCTCTTCCCGGTCTCGACGACCTCGCCCATGAACTCGTGGCCCATGATGTCGCCGGGCTCCATGAACGGGACGAAGCCGTTGTAGAGGTGCAGGTCGGAGCCGCAGATCGCCGTCGACGTGACGCGGACGATGACGTCGCTCTGGCTGAGGAGCTTCGGGTCCGGGACGTTGTTCACCTGCATCTTCTGCGGACCCATCCACTGGACTGCTTTCATCATTGCCTCTGGTGTCGGTGTCGTGGTCCTCGGCCGAGGGCTACAGCTGAACGGGCGCGTCGTCCGGCACCGCCGGGTGCATGCCGCGTTGCTTCGTTGCGTCGGAGAGGACGATCTCGCCGAGCTCCATCACCTGCTTGAAGTGGCGCAGGTCGTCCTGCGCCTGCTGGCCGGGCTCCTCGCGCCAGAGCATGGCGAGCTTGGAGCCGAGCTTGCCGAACGGCGGATCGTAGAGGAGCTCGAGGCGCACCTCGGTGCCGCGGCCGCCGGGCGCCGGGCGGAACTCCACCGTGCCCGCGTTGTAGACCTGGCTCCCCGGCAGCGCCTCCCACGCGATGCGCTCGTTCTCCACGTCCTCGACCGTCGTCGCCCACCACTCCACCTGCTTGCCCGCCGGCGCCTTCGCCACCCAGTGCGTGCGGTCACCCTCGACCGTCACGCTCTCGAGGTGCCGCATGAAGCGCGGAAGGTTCTCGAAGTCGCGCCAGAAGGCGTAGACCTCCTCGACCGGCCGCCGGACCGTCACGCTGCGCTTCGTGCGAATCAGTCCCGCCTGCACCGCCTGGCTGCGCGGGGCCTGCTCCGGCTGCTTCGAGAGGAGCCGCGCGCACATCACGTCGAGCGCGGTGACGGCGAGGACGTTCGCCGTGGCGAACAGCGTGCGGCCGCGGTCGTTGTCCGGGTTCGAGAGCGCCTTGCCGAGGAGCGCGAGGTCGAGCGCGTCGCCCGCCACGCGCGCCCAGAGCGACTTCTCGGGCTGCTGGTTGGAGAGGATCGCGACCCCGTGCGAGATCTCGCGGATTCCCATGAGGCGGAGCACCATGCGGTTCTGCTCGTCCTCGTGGTCGATCCCGATCACGCGGGCCATCACGCCCGGCATCACCGCCTCGGCGAGGCCGAGCCCGACGCTGAAGTAGCCGAGGAAGTCGGCGAGGCTCTCGCCGCCGGTGCCGCGGTCGGCGTCGGCGATCCGCTGGATCGGCCTCACGGTCTCGGACCGCGGGCGGGCGTCGCGGCCCAGCGCGGTGCCCAACCCGCCGTTGCTGCCGACCGTCCCCACGGCCGCGCCGGCTCGTCCGGCGCCCACCTCCATTGACGTCCCCATGCGCTCCCCTCCGTGTGCGGCTGTGTGCGGCTCGATGCTCCCCGCGCCGCGTCCGGCAGCCGTGCCGGTGGGCCGGGGTGGGTGGGGGGAGCATCGGGTGTGCCGCGCGCGTGCGGCGGCGCGGGGAAGCGCGACCGGAAGTCGCTGCCCCCCCGGCGTCATGCCCGCGCCGGAGCTGCCCGGCCCGTGTATACTTCGTCACCACGCCGATGCCGAGCCCGCCGACTCCGCCCGACGACCCTGCGAGCAGCTGGTCGCTCGAGCGCCGCCTGCCGCTGCTGATCAGCGCCCTCCTGGCCTGCGCCATCGGGGCGTACGGCGCGTTCGCGTACCGGGAGACGCGCGTCGCGTCCGTCGGGCGCGCGGCGGACCGGCTGGAGAGCACCGGCCGGCTCCTCGCGCAGACCTCGGCCGCGAACGCCGCCCCGCGAAATGCCGTGCTCCGCGCGCTCGCCGCCGACCCCGCCGCCCGCGCGGCGCTCGCGGACACGACCGCGGCCGCGGCGTTCCGCGCGAGGTTCGCGGCCGCGCAGCTCCCGACGGACACGACGCTGGAGGGGTGGGTCCTCTGGGCGACCGAGGCCGAGCGGCGCGTCGCCTCCGGCGCGCCCCTTAACTCGCGCGACGCCGACGTGCTCGCGGCGACGATCGCCGACGCGGCGCGCACCGACTCCATCCGCCGCTCCCCGCTCTACGGCGTCGGCGGCCGCGTCCTCCTCTGGACCGTGCTCCCGGTGCACGACGGCGCGCGCACGGTGGGGTTCCTCGCCGAGCACCGCCGCCTCCCGAACAGTCCGCGCGCGGAGGTGACGGTGCGCCGGCTCATCGGCGACGACGTGCGGCTCGCGATCACGAGCCGCGGCTCGGGCGAGTGGGCGGTGCTCTCGGGGCATCCGGTGCGACCGATCGTGCCGCTGCCCGACCGCCTGCCCGACGACAGCGTCGTGCGCGTGCGCGACGCCGACGGCCGCCGGCTCTACGCGGTGCGCGCCACCGTGCCGGGGACGCCGTGGCAGTTCGTGCTGATGCAGCCTCAGGCCGAGGTGCTGCGCCGCCCGCACGACTTCCTCCGCCGGCTGCTCGCGGGCGGCCTGGTGCTGCTGCTGGCCGGCGCGCTCGGCGCCTGGCTGCTGAGCCGGCACGTCACGCGCCCGCTGCACGCCATCACGGACGCGGCCGAGGCGATCGCCGCGGGCGAGTACGGGCGCCGCGTCGGCGCGAGCGGCGTGGGCGGCGGCGCGGAGCTCGCGCGCCTCGCGACGACGTTCGACGCGATGGGCGCGCGCGTCGAGGAGGCGCACGCGGAGCTCGCCGACCGGCACGCCGCGCTCGAGCTCGCGAATGCGGCGAAGTCGCAGTTCCTCGCGATGATGAGCCACGAGCTGCGCACGCCGCTCAACGCCATCGGCGGCTACACGGAGCTGCTCCAGCTCGGCCTGCGCGGCCCGGTGACGCAGGAGCAGGAGGAGGACCTCGGGCGCATTCGCCGCAACAAGGACCAGCTCCTCACGATCATCAACGACCTGCTGAGCTTCTCGCAGCTGGACGTGGGGACCCTCGCGCTCGTGGTCGCGCCGGTCACGGTGGCGGGCGCGATGGCGGAGGCGGCGGAGACGGTCGGCCCGCAGCTCCGCGAGAAGGGGCTCGAGCTGCGCGTCGAGCCGCCGGGCGCCGACCTCCGCGCGGCCGCGGACCGCGACCGGCTCCAGCAGATCCTCGTCAACCTGCTCACGAACGCGGCGCGCTTCACGGAGCAGGGCTCGGTGGTGCTCGCCGCCGACGCGGACGACACGACCGTGCGGCTGCGCGTGACGGACACGGGGTGCGGCATCCCGGCGGACAAGCTCGAGGAGGTCTTCGAGCCCTTCGTGCAGGTGGACTCGGGGCTCACCCGCCGCGTCGGCGGCACGGGGCTCGGCCTCGCGATCGCGCGCGACCTCGCGCGCGCGATGGCCGGCGACATCGTCGCGGAGAGCGTGCTGGGGAGCGGCTCCGCGTTCACGGTGACGCTCCCCCGCGCCGGCGCCCCGAGCGCGCCACAGCCGGCGGTGCCCGCCTCGCGGGGGGCGCGGGCGCGCTGAGCCGCGCCCGCGCCGCGCGCTCTACCGCGCCGCGTCCGCCAGCTTGCGGAGTGACGCCGCGAGGGCGCGCACGCGGGTCGGGTCGCCCGCGCGCGCGGCGTCCGCCTCGACGCGTTGCGCGAGTGCCGTGAACGCGGTGCGGCGCGCGGCGCCGCTCAGGCGGTCGGCGCGGTCGAGCTCGCGCGCGACGGCGCTCCGGCTCGCGGCCGCGAGGCCGTCGTTCCGCGCGAGCTGGTCGAGGTAGGCGCGCGAGACGACCGCGCTCGCCGGCCACTCGATGCGCGTCTGCATCTGCGGGTTGAAGACGCTGTCGCGCACGAGCTCCGCGGCCGCGATCTCGTTGGCCGAGAGGCTCGCGCTCGGCGTGAGCCGGAAGACGTCGAGCCCGCGGCCGATCTCCGAGCCGTAGACGCGGCCGTTGTACCAGTACGCCGACCAGAAGCCGCCGAGCTGGAGCTCGGTCGCGCTCATCGGGCCGCGGTCGAAGAACGCGATCTCCACCGGGTGCGCCGGGTCCGTCCAGTCGAACATCGAGACGCCGCCCTGGTACCACGCCTGCACCATGACGTCCCGCCCCGGGATCGGGACGAGCGAGCCGTTGTGCGCGACGCAGTTCTCCGTCGCCGTCTGCGGCGCGGGGAGCTTGTAGTAGCCGCGCTGCGTGAGCCGGCCGTTCTCGAGCGAGAAGATCGCGTCGGCGCCCCACGTCGGCCGGTCGGTGGCGCGGCAGCGCGGCTGCGTGCCGCCGCCCCACTCGTCGCTGAACAGCACCTTGCTGCCGTCGTTGTTGAACGTCGCCGAGTGCCAGTAGGCGAAGTTCGGGTCGCTCACCTCGGCGATGCGCCGCGGGTTGGCCGGGTCGCGGATGTCGAGGAGGATGCCGTTCCCCGCGCACGCGCCGGCGGCGAGGCCGAGCGCCGGGTACGTGGTGATGTCGTGGCACTGGTTCGTCTGCGCCGCCTGCTGCGCGCCCTCGCCCTGCGACCCGCCGGGGTTGAGGCCCGCGATGCTCCCCTGCGCGTTGGCGAAGATGCGCGGCATGCTGACGATGCGCGCGTCTTGTGGCGCGCTGAGTGGTACTTTTATGACCTCGATGCGGAAGTACGGGTTGTTCGGGTCGGTGAGCTCGGCGTTGCCGACGCAGCCGGCGAGCTCCGCGGCCGGCCGCGACGGCCCCGTGCCCTGCACGTAGACGTAGACGTTCGCCGGGTCGCTCGGGCTCACGAGGAGCGTGTGCGTGTGCGAGCCGCGGCACGTCTGCACCGCCGCGATCTGGCGGGGCCGCGCCACGTCCGTGATGTCGAAGACGCGCACGCCGCGGAAGCGCTCCGCGCTCACCGAGTCGGTGATCTCCTGTGCGCCGCAGTTCACGCGGCCGCGATACTCCTCCACCGACATGAAGAGGAGGTTGCGGAACACGGAGACGTCGCCCTGGCCGCCGGGGCAGGGGATCGACGCCCGGAGCGACGGGCTCGCGGGGTTCGTGATGTCCCAGATCTGGACGCCGTTGAACCCGCCCTGGAAGAGAAGGTTGCCGGAGAACGCGAGGTCGGCGTTGGCGAAGCCGAAGCTGCCGGGGTCCTGCGGGTCGAACCAGCCGGCAGGGCGGTCGGAGTGGGACACGAGCTCCATGCCGCGCGCGGCGGACTTCGCGTCCGACAGGCCGGCGCCCAGCCCGACGCGCGGGTCCTGCGCCGTCGTCTCGGGCGCGTCCTTGGTGACGGCCTGTGCGCCGGCCGCGGTCGCGGCGCCGAGCAGGGCGAGGGAGAGGAGGAGCCGGCGGACGGAGGGAGTGGGTCTCATATGATGTGATGTCTCGGTGTGAGAGCTGGGGTCAGCCGTTGGGGAGCCGCTCGCGCAGCGCGCGCATGCGGGCGATCTCGGCGCGCTGGTCGGCGTCCACGTCGGTGGCGAGGCTGAACACCTGCGGGTCCTGCCCCGCGCCGCGCGCGGCGAAGAGCTCGGCCACCATGGTGAGCGCACCCTCGTGGTGGCGGATCATGAGGTCGAGGAAGCGCGCGTCGAACGCCGGGCCGGACAGCGCGGCGAGCGCCTCCATCTCCGCGGGCGTCGCCATGCCGGGCATGGCGGCCGTGTCGGCCAGGGCCACGTCGGCCATGCCGGGCATCGCCGAGTCGTGGCCTGCGCCGTGCGCCGCGTGCGCGTCGGGCGCGGGCACCGTCTCGCCGCGCGCGCGGAGCCAGCGCTGCATCGCCGCGATCTCGTCCTGCTGCGACACGGTGATGCGCTCGGCGAGGAGGCGCAGGTCCTCGCGGCGCGAGCGCGCCGGGACGAGAGCGGCCATCGCGAGCGCCTGCCCGTGGTGGCCGATCATGCGCTGCATGAAGCGCACGTCGCCGTCGGTGTAGCCGCGCCGCAGGCGCGCCGTGTCGGTGCCGCTGGCGGGCGGAACCGCAGTCCGCGCCCCTGGTGCGGCGGGGGCGGCGGGCTCCGGCCCGGTGCGCGCGGTCGGCGGCGCGCCGCACGCCACGGCGACGAGCGGCGCGAGCGCGGCCCGCGCAAGTCGCGGCGCATGCAGCAGATGTCTCCACTTCACGTCACCACCTCCGCGTCTCCCGAGCCTGAAGCTTACTCGCCGGATGCCCCAGGTAGTAAGCGGGAACTCCGCCTGCTATTGGACAGACGGCCCATCGATTGCTCAACGCCGTCACTCGCCGGCTTTCGCGCGCACGCCGAGGTGCGCCACGTGCCGGCGGACCGCACCGGGCGCCCTGCGCCCGTGCCATCCACCACCGAGGCAATCGTGGCCGAGATCCCCATCCAAGAGAAGAAGCGTCGCAACCTACTCCCCCTCATCCTGGGCGCCCTGGTGCTGCTGCTGCTCCTCGGCTGGTGCATGCGGCGAGGGCGGGACAACGACGCCAACCGGACGGACACGGCGGGCGCGATCGCCCCCGCGCCGACGGACACCGCGGTCGCGGCGCCCGCGCCGCCGCCTGCGACCGACACGACGCGCCTCGACACGACCAAGGCCCGCACGGACACGACCAAGCGGCCGTGACCATCGCGCGCCCGGGCCCTCGAGGCCCGGGCGCGGGGGTGGGAGCCGCCCGCCGCGCTCGCGGCCGGGCGCGTTGCACCGTCCCCATCGGGGCCGCCGATCGTGCGTCGGCGGCCCCCGGGCGCCGCGGGACGACG
>JBJMNJ010000178.1:0-3078 GCA_045804325.1 Gemmatimonadaceae bacterium | reverse complement strand
GGCGCGCCCGCGCGTCGGAGAGCTCAGAAGCGGTAACGCACCGCGAGCTGGAGCTGGAAGGCGGACTCGGACTCGAGCGTCCACTCGGCGCGCGCCGGGTTGAAGTGAAAGAGCGGCTGTGTCGCGCCGAGTGGCCCCTCCTCCCGCACGTGCTCCAGCAGCACCGGGTCCGCCACGCGGTAGTGGCCCCAGGCGCCGTTCAGCAGGTTCAGCACGTTGAACACGTCGAGCTCCACCTCCAGCGCGCGACCGCCGACCGCGACCGCCTGCTGCACCGAGCCGACGGTCGTGTGCGACCACGGCTCCCGGCAGCTGTTGCGCTCGAGGATGCGCCCGCGCTGACGCCGCAGGCAGGGCGAGCGCGCGATGAAGCGATCGAACGCCGTCTGCTGCGCGCGCACGCGCTCGGCCTGCACCGCCGCCCCACTGTCGGAGCCCGTCACCTGGCCGTCGAAGCGGACCTCCGTCGTGTCCTGCGCGCTGCGCGGCACGTAGATCGGATCGTTCACGTCCGAGCCGTCCGCGTTGAGGTCGCCCCTTCCGTTCAGGCCACCCGCGCGATAGGTGAAGGGGCCCCCCGACTCCCCGACGTAGTAGAGCGCGACGCTCGTGGGCCACCGGCGCCAGGGCGCGGCGTAGGTGAGCGCCGCCACGACGCGGTGCGGCACGTCGTTCAGCGACGTCTCCCGGACGACGTCCTCGTGGCGGCCGGAGACGGCTCGCGCGTCGCCCCACACCGTCAGCCCCGCCATGTTGACCCGGCTGGGCGACTGGACGTCGCGGGTGCGCGAGCTCGTGTAGGACGCCGTCGCCGCGAGCCCCCGCGCGAATCGCCGCTCGAGGCGCGCCGAGAACTGTCGCGAGTGGTTCCTCGAGGTGTTCCTGAGATCTATCACCTCGGCGAACTGGTCGGCGATCAGCGCCGGATGGGGGATGCCGCTCAGGTCGATTGTGCCGTACAGCACGCGGCCGAAGCGGTCGACCGCCCGCGGCCCCTCGAGGTTCAGGTTCACGAACCTGAAGTCCGCGCGGTATCGCGTGAGCAGGATCTCGCCGGTGGCGAGCAGCCCCCACGGGAGCCGCCGGTCGTAGGCGAGCGACGCGCGCAGCGCCTGCGCCATGCGAAGGTTCCGGTCGAGCAGATCCACGTCGCCGCGCTGCTTCGGGCGCTGTCCGGACGCGCACGTCAGCGGAGCGGCGCGGTAGTCCGGCACGAACTGCGGCGGCAGGCTGGCATCGTTCGATGAGCCGCAACGCAGGACCCCGATGCCGACGCCGTAGTTGGCGATCGCGGGGTGGAGCCAGGCCAGCGGCGGCCGTCCCGTGAACACCCCGACCCCGCCGCGAAGCGCGTCGCGTCCGGTGCCCGAGGGATCCCAGGTGAACCCGGCGCGCGGGGAGGCGTGGAGGCGCGCGCGCGGCATCTCGTCCGTCCGGCGGCCGAAGGTCGAGTCCACGGCGGCGTTGTACGGTGCGCGGCTGTCGATGCGCAGGAGGTCGCCCCTGAGGCCCATCGTGAACGAGATGCGCTCGCTTGCGCGCCACTCGTCCCCCACGTAGGCGGCGTACTGCCCGCCGCGCAGCGGCGCGCTCGCGCTGCCGAAGTCCTTGCGGAGCTCGTACTTCTCGGCCACGCCCCGCTCGAGCGCTTCGAGGCTCGCGAAGGTCCAGGTGCCGTACCCGCCGCGCACGCCGCCGGGCTGGATCCGGAAGCGCTCTCCCTGGATCCCGAGCAGCAGGACGTGGCCCGCCCCGAGTGGCAGGGTGAGCTCGTCCTTCATCTCGAGGGACCGCGCGCGCCGGAATGTGCCCTGCGCCAGCTCGACCGCGCCCGCAAGGAGCGATGCAGGCAGTCCGTCCTGGCCGGGGACGCTGACGCGCACGAGCGGCTGCCGGACCGCCGGGCGCTGCTCGAACAACTCGGCGCTGTGCGACACGAGCAGCTCGTTGTGCCCGCCGCCGAGGCGCGGAAGCTCGGTGTGCAGTTGCACGGCGGCGAGCCGGGTCCGAGACGCGGCCGTCTGCTGGGCGCTGGAGAGGTAGAAGTCGCGCGCGGAGCGCGTGAGCTGGCCGTCCTCCGCGCCGGCGTGGCTCGCGAAGGCGATGGCGCGACTGTTCCATCGTGGGATCGCGGCGTCGACGCGCGCGAAGAGACTGCGCACGGGGCTCTCGATCTCGACCGAGCGACCGGAGCCGGCGCCGAGACCGTACACGTCCCGCATGATGGTCGCGAAGCGCCGGACGTCGGCGTCGCTCACAGGCACGGCCGGCGACGCACCGGCCGGTTGCCCGAGGTACGGTCCGCGAGCCGGCGACGTGAGGCGCTGGAGCTCCGGCGCGACGAAGAAGTGGACCCGGTCGCGGAGGACGGGCCCTCCGAGCGCGAAGCCGTACTGCCATCGCTCGTAGCGCGAGCTGTCGGGTCCGCCGCCGCCGCCCCGCCGCAGCCGGTCGCTGCGCCAGTAGCCCGACGTGGTGCCGCGGAGCTGGTTCGTTCCGGATTGCGTGACCGTGTTGACGAGCGCGCCGGCGAACTCGCCGTAGCGGACGTCGTAGGGCGCGACGAGGACCTGGTACTCCTTCACCGCATCGAGGGGGATGGACCTTCCGGTGTTCGCCGGCGCGACGTTGCTGTTGATGGAGCGGTCGTGCGCGCCGTTGACGAGGTAGTTGTTGTAGCGCAGGTTCGCGCCGGCCGCGGACATCCCGCTCCGCTGTAAGCCGATCTTCGTCGAGACCTGCGGCGTGAGCGGGACGAAGTCGAGGAGGTTGCGATTCAGCGTCGGCAGCCGGTGCAGCAGGGCGCCGTGGATCACCGTCGCCGTACCGCCGCCCGCCAGGACCGAGGCGCCGGCCTCCGGTCCGGTGACGAGCACGCGCTCGAGCGGGATGGCAACGAGTGGCAGCACGAACTGCAGCTCGAGCGGCTCGCCGAGGGTGATGTAGAGCGGCGGGCTCCTTCGGGGTTGGAACCCGATGCGTCGCACCTCGACGACGTACGGGCCACCAACGTCGAGGCCGTAGACGCGGAAGCGGCCGCGGGGGGCGCGCGCGGCCACCCCCCCACCACGCGCGGGG
>JBJMNJ010000177.1:0-5894 GCA_045804325.1 Gemmatimonadaceae bacterium | reverse complement strand
CTCCCCACAGGCTTCTCCCGGTAGCCTACCCCTCGCTCCGCGTACGTCAAGGCTGAACATCGCCCGGCAGAGCGTCAGGGAACGAACGACGAGCTCGTCGGCGCCTCGGTGAGTCGCTCCGAACGCCGGCGACGGGCGACGGTTGGATGCTGCTCATGCGCTGGTCGGCGGGAAGGCAGCCGTCGCGCCCGCCGGCCTTCGGCGGGCACCCGGCCCCGTCGCCAGGTCCGTCGCGTTCGCCTGATGGCCGAAAGGCGAACCGCCGGCTGGTCGAAGAGACCGCCGGCGGTTCGTTCCCTACTCTGACGAAAGAGAATTCGAACTAGTCTCCCTCCCCGTCGAACGCGAGCCCGTCGGCCTCGCGGAAGGTGTCGAGCCAGGCGTCGGCGCCCGCGGCGAGCGCGGGGGTGGCGACCACCGGCGTCAGCGTGAAGGTGATCGCGCGCCGCGCGCCCTCGGGCCAGTCGGGCATGAGGAGGCCGGCGACGAGGCGCTGGATGACCTGCCCGCACTCGCTCAGCAGCTTCCCCGCCGTCTCGCGCAGCGTGTCGAACGGGATGTCCAGGTCGCGCGTCACGAGCTGCCCCGTCAGCTCGTCACGCCACGCGGCGTCGCCCACGGCGCCGCGGTCGGGCCACACGCCCAGGTGCCGGATCATGTCGGCGCTCTCGTGTCCGCCGCGCGCCGACTCCACCGCGGCCGCCAGCGCGAGCGCCAGGGCTTCGGAGGTCGGCGTCCCGTACAGCGTCACCACCTGGCGCGACGGGCGCTCGGTGTTGAGCGGGGCGGGCACGGAGTTCACGTGCGCGACGACCGGCGAGTGTTCGGGGTTCTCCTCGAGCATCACGAGGACGTCCATACCCCTCCTCCAATGAAGTCCGCTCGACCCGCCGCGACCCAGGGCCCTGCGCCCGGTGCCGCTGCTGGCGCCACCACCCGTCCCTGCAGCTGGAGAGTGTCGGCCGTCGGCCGGCGATCGTGGAGACTCACCCGGTGGCGTTCCGCCGCTGTACCGGCGACGTTCCGCCGGCCCTCCCGTCCCCACGAATCGCGCGACGTCCCGGTCGAGCGGGCCTCGCTGAGCGCGCGCAACTCGCTACCCGTGGTACGCCTCGCCGGCCTCGAAGTTCCGGCGCGCTACTCCGGTCGGGACGAGGAGAGGGCAACGCGCATGCCAAGCACGAGGGCGAGCGCGAGCACCACGTAGAGGGTGGCACGCTGTAGCGCGGACACGCCCGGAGCGTCGCTCAGCCGCAACACTTCCGGGGAGGCGAGGTGGTCGACCGCGAACGCCAGCGCGCCCATCACCACCGCGGCCGCCCATCGACGCCAGCCCCGCCACCGCGCGGCGGCGAGGCCGAAGAGCACGCCCCACGCGAGCATCACGAGGAGGTGGAGCAGGAGCCCCGCACCCGTCGCGAGCGCGCGGCGCGCGCCCGTGTGCGCCGCATCCATCGCGAGCACGCGACGCCCGAGCGACGCGAAGGGTCGGAGCGCGCTCCCCTCGCGCAGCCCGAAGCCCACGACGACGCCCGTGGTCGCCGCGCCCGCGATCGCGCCGGCGAGCGCGCCGAGCCGCGCTCGCCACGCGAGCTCGTCCGCGCCGCGGCGCGGCCGCCGCGCGACGCCCGCCTCCGGCACCGTGGCGCGGTCGCGCGCGGCGTGCAGATCCTCCGGGGCGGGGGTCGGCGCGTCCAGCACGCGCGTAAGCAAGCGGGCGCCGGTGGGTGACTCAAGGGGAGTCGCGAGAGCGGTCGATCGTCGCGCCGCGCCGATCGCCAGTGCGCCGCTCCCCGCGCGCGTGGCGCTCCGCACGGCGCCGCGCATTAGCGTTCGCTCATTCTGCAACGGCAAGCGTTTAGCGCATGGCCCTCGCGGCGCGCGGTCGATACCTTCCTCGCCATGTCGACTCCCGACCAGCCGTCCGCGACCATCCTCGTCGTCGACGACCGTCCCGAGCTGCTCGACGTGCTCCAACGCACGCTCGCACGCAATGGATACGCGGTGCGCACCGCCGGCGACGGCGACGCCGCGCTCGACGCCGCGCTCGACCACGGGCCCGATCTCGTCATCCTCGACGTGGGACTGCCGAAGCGCAACGGGCTCAGCGTGGCGCGCGAGCTCCGCCGCCGCGGCTTCCGCGCGCCGGTGCTCATGCTCACCGCGCGCGACACCGTGCCCGACAAGGTCTCGGGGCTCGACGCCGGCGCCGACGACTACCTCGCGAAGCCCTTCGACTACGACGAGCTGCTCGCGCGCGTGAAGGCGCTGCTCCGCCGCGCGAGCATGCGCGCCGACGACACGACGCTCCGCGTCGGCGACCTCGCGCTCGACCCGGTGGGCCGCGAGGTCACGCGCGGCGGCCAGCCGGTCTCGCTCACGCAGAAGGAGTTCGCGCTGCTCGAGTACCTCATGCGCAACGCCGGGCGCACGCTGACGCGCGAGCAGATCTCGGAGCACGTCTGGAAGCACGAGTTCGACCCCTCGACGAACATCGTCGACGTCTACATCAGCTACCTGCGCAACAAGCTCGGCGACGGCGGGCGGGGGTCGGCCATCCAGACCGTGCGCGGCGTGGGGTACGTCCTGCGCGAGGGATGACCCGGGCGCATTAACGCTTTGGGCCGCTGGCTCGTCCAAGAGATCGGACCCCGCCATGGAGCCCCGCCTGCATCGCACGCTTGCCGCCGTCCTGCTGCTCGCCAGCCCGCTGCTCGCCCAGGAGCGCGAGCAGGCCGCCGACCAGCAGGTCCAGCACGCCCTCAGCCGCCTGACGTTCGGCCCCCGCCCCGCGGACGCCGAGCGCGTGCGGCACATGGGGCTCGACCGGTGGATCGACCAGCAGCTCCATCCCGAGCGCATCGACGACCGCGAGGGCGACCGCGTCGCCGCCGGCTTCGCGCTCCTCCGCCTCGGCCCCGAAGAGCTCGCCCGCGACTACCCGCCGCCGGCGGTCCTCGCGGCGCGCATGCGCCGGGAGGGCGACCAGCCTTCCCGCGCCGACAGCGTCGCGCTGCGCGCCGCCGCGCGCGAGGCGCAGCGCGTCGTCGGCCAGCTCTCGGCGGCCAAGGTCGCGCGCGCCGTCGCCAGCGAGCGGCAGCTCCAGGAGGTCATGGTCGACTTCTGGGAGAACCACTTCAACGTCTTCGTCGGCAAGGGCGCGCCGGAGCGCTGGTTCCTCGTCGCCTACGACCGCGACGTGATTCGCCCGCACGCGCTCGGCAACTTCCGCGACCTCCTCGGCGCCGTCGCGCGGAGCGAGGCGATGCTCTTCTACCTCGACAACTGGCAGAGCGTCGCCGACAGCGGGCGCGCCACCCTCGGACCGGCGCCGCGCCGCCCCGGCGGCGGGAACGGCCGCCGCCGCGGGCTCAACGAGAACTACGCGCGCGAGCTCCTCGAGCTGCACACGCTCGGCGTCGACGGCGGCTACACGCAGAAGGACGTCATCGAGGTGGCGCGCGCGTTCACCGGCTGGACGATCCGCCGGCCGCGCGCCGGCGGCGGCTTCGCGTTCGAGCCCCGCCTGCACGACGCCGAGCCGAAGACCGTCCTCGGCCAGCGCATCGCGCCGGGGGGCGGGCTGGAGGATGGCGAGCGCGTGCTGGACATCGTCGCGCGACACCCGGCCACCGCGCGCCACATCGCGCGCAAGCTCGCCGTGCGCTTCGTGAGCGACTCGCCGTCCGCCGCCCTCGTCGAGCGCGCGGCCGCGACGTTCCGCCGCACGAACGGCGACATCCGCGAGACGGTGCGCACGATCGTCACGTCGCCGGAGTTCTTCTCCGCCAGCGCCTACCGGGCGAAGGTGAAGAGCCCCTTCGAGGTCGTCGCGAGCGCGCTGCGCGCGATGAACGCGGAGCCCGACACGACCCCGCGCACCGCGCAGCTCGTCGCGCGCCTCGGCCAGCCGCTCTTCGGCCACCAGGCGCCCGACGGCTGGCCCGAGACGGGCGAGGCGTGGATGAACACGGGCGCGATCCTCAACCGCATCAACTTCGGGCTCTCGGTGGCCGGCGGGCGCGTGCCCGGCGTCCGCGCGGAGCGCTGGGCGCCCGCGGCGGAGCTCCGCGACGCGCCGCGCGAGCGTCAGGTGGATGGCGTCGTGGCCGCCCTGCTCGGCGGCGACGTGTCGCCCGACACCCGCCGGGTGCTGCTGAGCGGCGAGAACCCGCTGCTCGAGCGCGCCGCGCGCGACTCGATGCCCCGCGGGGGCCGGCTCGACGGGCTCCCGCTCATCGTCGGGCTCGCGCTGGGCTCCCCCGAGTTCCAGAGGAGGTAGCCGTGAGACGCCGGGTCTTTCTCCGCGACGGCGCGCTCGCGCTCGTCACCATCGGGCTCTCGCCGAGCCTCCTGCGCCGCACCGCGTTCGGGCTCGAGCTCGGCGCCGCGGCCGGGAAGAAGAAGACGCTGATCTGCCTCTTCCAGCGCGGCGCGGCGGACGCGCTCAACGTCGTCGTGCCGTTCGGCGAGGCCGAGTACTACCGCCTCCGCCCGAACATCGCCGTGCCGGCGCCGGCGCGCGCCTCGCTCGCGCGCGGGCCGGCGGCCATCGACCTCGATGGGTACTTCGGGCTGCACCCGTCGCTCGCCCCGCTCGCCCCGCTCTACCGGAGCGGGATGCTCGCGCCGGTGCACGCGGTCGGGAGCCCGAGCGCCACGCGCTCGCACTTCGACGCGCAGGACTACATGGAGTCGGGCACGCCGGACCGGAAGAGCACGAGCGACGGGTGGCTCAACCGCTACCTCGCGACGAAGGGCACGTGCGAGGAGTGCGCGGGCGGTGTGGCCGACGCGAAGCCGTCCCCCTTCCGGGGCGTGGCGATGGCCGCGCAGACGCCGCGCATCCTCGACGGTCCGGCGCCCGTCGTCGCGATGAACGGCATCGCGGAGTTCTCGGTGCGCGGCGGCGGCTCGCAGGCCGAGCGGCTCGAGGCGCTCTACCGCACCGGCTCCGCCGACCTCGTGCACGCGGCGGGGCGCGACACGTTCGAGGCGGTGAAGATGCTGCGCGCCGCCGACCCGGCGCGCTACGAGCCCGCCAACGGCGCCGAGTATCCGCGCTCGCCGTTCGGGCAGCGGCTGCGGCAGATCGCGCAGCTCGTGAAGGCCGACCTCGGCGTCGAGGTGGCGTTCGCGGACGTGGGCGGGTGGGACACGCACGTGAACCAGGGCGGCGCGACCGGCCAGCTCGCGAACCGCCTCGGCGACTTCGCCGGCGCCGTCGCGGCGCTCGTGACCGACCTCGGCGACCGCATGGAGGACGTCGTCATCCTGACGATGAGCGAGTTCGGCCGCATGGCGCGCGAGAACGGCAGCGGCGGCACGGACCACGGCCACGCGGGGGCGCTCTTCGTCATCGGGGGCGGCGTGCGCGGCGGACGCGTCCACGGGCGCTGGCCCGGCCTCGCGCGCGAGCAGCTCTACGAGGGGCGCGACCTCGCGCTGACGACGGACTTCCGGAGCGTCTTCGGCGAGATCGCGGCGAAGCACCTCGGCGCGCGCGACGTGTCGCGGCTCTTCCCGGGCTTCGACGCGCGCGCGGGGCTCGACCTGCTCTGAGCGCCCGCCGAAGCGACGTGTGGCGCAAGGCCGGAACGGAACAATGAGCGTCAGCTCTGCCCCGTCTCGACACCACGCCACACGTCAATGGTTGGACGAGCCTCGCAAACCCCTAGTCACGTGACAATCGCGTGAGATACGCAGAGAGCCGCGTCACTCGGTGCTCGAGTGACGCGGCTCACACGTTCTGCGCGCGCGCGTGCTAGAACTTGAAGATCATGCGCCGCCGCTCACGTACGACGCGTGCGGGGCGTACAAGGGCGTAGGCGACGAGCAAAGCGCGGCGACGCGTAGCGCGCGCACGTCGTCGAGCGGCGGCTGTGTCGCTTTTT
>JBJMNJ010000176.1:0-3761 GCA_045804325.1 Gemmatimonadaceae bacterium | reverse complement strand
CGACATCCTCGCGCCGAACAGCCACTTCATCGAGGACGGCAGCTACGCGAAGCTCCGCGAGGTCACGCTGAGCTACCGCATCGGCCGCCTCGGCGCCACGCGCGGCGACTGGAACGTCAGCGTCATCGGCCGCAACCTGCTCACGTTCACGAACTACTCGGGCTTCGACCCCGAGGTGGGCGTCGCGGGGACCGGCACCGGTGACACGGGCTCGGCGGTCATCAACGCCTTCGACGCGTACCGCTTCCCGAACCTGCGCACGTTCACGCTGTCGCTCGGCGCGACCTTCTAAGGCACAGCCAATCCACACCCCCGGGCGCGGGCCGCGGCCCGCGCCCGGGCGGTGCAGAGGACTCTCGGAGGCATACCCGCAATGTCCAAGCTCATTCGCAGCCTCACCGCGGTCGCGGTGTTCGGCACGCTCGCCGCGTGCACGGACAGCCCGCTCGAGGTGGAGAACGTCAACAATCCCGACACGCAGCGCGCGCTCAAGTCGCCCGCGGACGTCGAGAAGCTCATCGCCGACTCGTACAACCTCTGGTTCGTCGGCACGCACGGGGACGGCACGCCCGGCATCTACGCGCAGATGAGCGACGCGGCCTTCGAGCACTCGGCCATGGCCGCCAACTTCGGCATGATCGAGCGCTCGGCGATGCCGCGTCTCGCGATCAACAACAACTCGGCGGACACCTACGCCGCCGAGTACTTCGAGCTGTGGAAGGACAACAACAGCGCGCTCGTCTCGGCCGCGCTGGGGCTCCAGCGGTACAATGACCCGGCCTTCACCATCGGCGACGCGGACGACGACGCGCGGGCGAAGGCGTTCGCCTACCTCGTGCTCGGCCTGGCGCACGGCTCCATCGCCATCACGTACGACTCCGGCTCGGTGATCGATCCGGCCAGCTTCAGCGCGACCGAGACGCCGCCGCTCGTCGGCTACGACTCGGTCATGAAGGCGGCGCTCAACTTCCTGGACAAGGCGATCGAGACGTCCGAGGGCGCCTCCTTCACCCTGCCCGAGACGTGGATCAACGGCAACGCGATGAGCGCCGACGAGCTCGCCGCCCTCGCCCACACGTACAAGGCGAAGTACCGCGCGCAGGTCGCCCGCACGAAGGCCGAGCGCGACGCGGTCGACTGGAGCGCCGTCCTCGCCGACGCGAACGCCGGCATCTCGTCGACGTTCGAGATCACGATGGACGACAACATCTGGTACCTGCTCTACTCGTACTACCACTCGTTCTTCGGCGCGTGGAACCAGATGAACTACATGTTCCTCGGCATGGCCGACCAGTCGGGCCGGTACCAGACGTGGTTCAACAGCGCGGACTACATGTCGCGCCAGCCGTTCGTGCTCGTGACCGCCGACCGCCGCTTCCCCTCGGGGACCACCGCGGCGGAGCAGGCGGACAACCCGGGCCTCTACCTCGCGTACAAGGGGAACAGCGGCGGCCACGTGCGCGCCGAGCGCGGCCAGTGGCGCTGGTCGTTCTACGAGGACGAGCGCTACGCGGGCTTCTACGAGACGTACCAGGGCCCGTACCCGGTCGTCACCACCGCCGAGGTGGACCTGCTCAAGGCCGAGGCGCTCATCCGCCTCAACCGCGTGTCGGAGGCGCTGCCGCTCATCAACGCCACCCGCGTCGCCAACGGCCAGCTCCCGGCGGTCACGGGCGCCGGCGCGGTGCCCGGCGGCAACGCCTGCGTGCCGAAGCTCCCGAGCGGTCAGTGCGGCGACCTGTTCGAGGCCCTGAAGTGGGAGAAGCGCCTCGAGACGTGGGGCACGGGCTTCGGCTCGTGGTTCCTCGACGCCCGCGGCTGGAACGACCTGCCGAAGGGCACCGCGCTCTCGTGGCCGGTCCCGGCGCGCGAGCTCCAGGTGCGTCAGCTCCCGATCTACACGACCGGCGGGGCCAACCAGCAGTCGCAGACGGACACGCCGACCTACCCGTACCCGGGCTCCTGATTCCGGAGCCGGGCTCGACGGGCCCGGAGATCGTCCCCGAGCCGCCCCGCCGTTCCGCGCGGGGCGGCTCGGGTCTTTCAGCAGTGGCTTCGAGGCGGCGGCCGGGGCTCGCGCGGGCAGCCCCGCGCCGCGGTCCGGGCCGGCATTCCCGAGATGGAGAGTCTTCGATGCGTTGCAGATGGAACAGCGTACCGCTCCTGTTCCTCGCGGTCGTCCCCGCGTGCTACACCTTCCAGCCGCTCGCCGGCAGCACGCCGCCGGCGAACGTGTTCGTGGTCGCGGACCTGACGGACCGCGGCACCGCCGACCTCGGCCCGTCCATCGGGCCCGGCGTGGGACGGATCGAGGGGCGCCTCGTGAGCGCGGACAGCGCCCAGCTCGCCATCGCGGTGGACCGGATGGAGCTGAACCGCGGGGGCAGCACGAAATGGGCGGGCGAGACGGTCAACGTCCCGCGGCAGTACGTGGCCAACGTGCGGGAGCGGACTCTCAGCCGCTCCCGCACCGCGATCGTGACGGGGGCCCTCGTGGCCGCGGTCGTCGGCATCTTCGCCGCGATCAACCTCGTCGTGGGCCCGCAGGACGATACCAAGACCGGCGGGGGCACCCAGCCGGGCACCTGAGCGCCTGGTCGCCCGAGGCTCGACGGCGGGCGGTCGGGGCGCCATCGTAGGCCGGCGCGTTCTCGACCCATCCCGCGACCGATGGAGCGCCCCATGGCCCGAGCCGGCACCCCCCGCCTCTCCGGCCGCCGCAGCGCGGCGGCCGTCCTCGTCGCGCTCGCCGGCCTCGCCCGCGGAGTGTCCGCGCAGGGCGCCCCGGCGGTGAGCGGCGTCGTGCGCGACTCCGCGAGCGCGGAGCCGGTGTCGATGGCCGAGCTCACGCTCCGTGACGCGTCGGGGGCGCGGCTCGCCTCGACGCGCTCGGCGTCCGACGGCGCGTACGTGCTGCGCGCGCGGCGTCCCGGGCAGTACCGGGTCGAGGTACGTCACATCGGCTACGCACGGCGTGTCGTGGGCCCGCTGGCGGTGGGCCCGGACGGGATGGTCGTGGACGTGCTGGTGAGTCCCGTCGCACGCGCGCTCGACCCGCTGGCGGTCGCGGCCCCGGCCCCGGCGCGCGGTCTGCTCTCGGGGTTCGAGCACCGCCGCAAGCTGAAGCTCGGCACCTTCTTCACGCGGGAGGACATCGAGCGGCGCCCGAACGCGACGGCCAGCGACTTCCTCCGGATGGCCGGCGGCGTGCGCGTGGTCGGCAACGGGGGCCGCTCGACCGTCATTCAGATGGACCGCACGGCGAGCTTCCACGCCTGCCAGCCGGTGCTCTACCTGGACGGGATGCGCATGAACCGGCACGACGACCCGCCGGAGCGGCTGCAGTTCGTGCTCGAGGGTCTGACGGCGCAGACGCTCGAGGCGCTCGAGGTGTACACCGGGCAGGCGCAGGTCCCGGGCGACTTCGGCGGGCCCGACGCCGTCTGCGGCGCCAGCGCGGCCTGGACGCGCACCCCCGCCGCGCGCGCGCGGCCGGACTCTGCACGATGATTGCACTGCGGACGGCCGGCCTCAACCCGGACCCGACCGTGAAGCGACCGATCCTCCTCGCCGCCGCCCTCCTCGCCTCGTGGGGCGCCGCGGCCGCCGCGCAGATGCCCGGCGTGCCGGTCCTCCAGAACGCCTTCTCGAACCCCGGGCTGACCGCCGGGGCCAACATCGGCACGGGAGACGTCGGCAGCGCGTACGCCGCCGCCGTCGCCTGGGCGCCGGGCACCGGCCGCTTCCAGGTGAGCGGCGGG
>JBJMNJ010000175.1:0-28831 GCA_045804325.1 Gemmatimonadaceae bacterium | reverse complement strand
GTCACCGGGCGGTAGACCGGAAGCTCGAACTCGCGCTCGTACGCGGCGAAGTAGCGCGGCACCGCGTCCGCCGCCCGCACCTCGGAGGAGCGCGGGCCCACGACGTCCGCGAACCGCATCCCCGGCAGGTCGTGGATGCGGTTCACGGTGCTCAGCGTGAGCGAGGGCCAGCGGTACTGCCACGCGCCGCCCGGCGCGGGCGAGCGGTCGAGCACGACGAAGCCCTTGATGGGGGCGAGGCCGCGCTTCTTGAGATGGTAGGCCGTCGAGAGCCCGGCCTGCCCCGCGCCGATGACGACGATCTCCGCCCTGAGCCGCAGGGCGACGTCGCTCACCGGATGGACGAGAGCTCGACCGTGACGACGCGTCCCGCCGCCGGGTAGTAGAACATCACGTCGCTGCCACCGGGGTCGGGAAAGCCCGTCGTGCTGTACCGCGTGCCGACCAGGTTGCGGACGTTCACGGCGAGGCGCAGGTCGCGCACGGGGTACGAGGCGCGCAAGTCGAGGCGCGTGTACGGGTCGAGCCGGCGCTCGTTCGCGTCGTCGAGGAAGATGCCGCGCACCGTGTTCGCGGTTGCCGCGAGGCCGAGGCCGTGCGCCGGCTCGCGCGCGACTCCCAGCGCGTAGACGTCGTGCGGCACGGCCTTGAGCCGCCGGCCCTCGTTCTCGCCGAAGCGCGACGTCGCCTCCTGCACCGTGACGTTCGCGAATGCGCTCATCGCCGCCGGGCCCGCGAGCGTCAGCCCCGCCTCGACGCCGCGGTGGCGGCTGCGGCCGAGGTTCACGTAGCGGAACTGCTGGAGGTCGAAGTCGAGCTCGTTGCGCATGTCCATCTGGTAGGCCGACGCGGAGAGGAGCGCCTGCGCGCGGTCGTCGAGAAGGCCGACGCGGTGGTACGCGCCCGCCTCGACGCTCGTGCCGAACTGCGGGTCCAGCTCCGGGTTCGACGTCGTGATCTGGAACGGGTCGAACGGGACGGGCACCGAGCGCTGGTCGAAGAGCTGGTCGATGGTCGCGGCCTTGAACGAGCGGCTCGCGCTCAGGTACACGTGCCCAGTCTGTCGCGCGCCGTCGAGGTAGCGGACGTTGACGCCGGCGCGCGGGCTGAACGCCACGTGCGTCGAGCCGTACGTCTCCCCCTCGCTCGGCGCGCGCGGCTCGAAGTGGTCCGCGATCCGGTCCACGCGCCCGCCGAGCGTCACGCGCACGGCCGCGGTCGGCAGCGCCTCCCAGCTGGCGAACGCCGCCGCGCCCGTGCGACGGCCGCGGCCGCGCGCCTCGACGTCGCCCGGCTCGCCCGTCGACTGCGCGAACGCGGCCGAGTCGCCGGTGACGACGCCGCGGTACGCAGTGGCGAGGCGCCCGACGGTGACGTCCGTGCCGAGCACGAGCCGGTTGGCGACGCCGGCGAGGTCGCCCGACGCCTCGAGCTGGACCGAGCCGAAGAGCCGGTCGGTGGAGAGCTCGCGCGCCTTCGCGTCGGCGAACTCGGCGGCGAGGGGCACCGTGCGCAGCGCGTCGATGCGCGCGTGCTCTCCGGTGAGATAGCCCGTCACGCGCCGGCCGCGTCCGGCGGTGGCGGTGCCGTCGAGCGTGAGGCGGTGCAGCCGCTCCCGCGTCTCGTCGAAGCGGAAGAAGGGCGACGCGAGCCGGCGCGAAGCCGCGAGCTCGGCGCCCGTGAGCGGCCCGGGCTCGTCGAGCTCGCGCCGGTGGTGCAGCGTCGAGAGCGCGAGGCGGCCGCGCGCACCCTCCACGAGCGCGAGCGATCCGCCGAGCGTGCCGGACGTCCGATTCTCGTGCGCGCGATAGCCGTCCGTGCGACGCACGTCGCCGAACGCGGACGCCGTGCGCCCGGCGAGGCGGCCGCCCGCCGCGCCGCCGCCGCGCACCGTGCCGAGCTCGCCCGCCGCGAGGCGCCACGTGTTCCACGCCGCGTCGCCTCGGCGCGTGATGAGATTCACGACGCCGCCCACCGCCGCGTCGCCGTACGCCGCCGACGCGCCGCCGCGCACGACCTCGATGGCCTCGAGCGCCGCGAGCGGCACGAGGTCCCAGTTCACCTGCCCGGTCGCGAGCCCCGTGAGCGGCACGCCGTCGAGCAGGACCGTGACGTACTCCGTCTCGCCGCCGCCGTAGAAGCCGCGCACCGCGAGCCGGGGCGCGTCGCCGAGCGCGTCGGAGTGCAGCACCGCGATCCCCGCCACGAGCTCGAGCGCGCCCGCGACGGTCTGCGTCGGAAGGCGGCGCAGCGCCTCGACGTCGAGCCGCGTGACCGCGGCGGTGCTCGTCTCGATGCGGCGCTCGGCGCGGTCGGCGGTCACGACGACAGGGCCGAGGCGATGTCCCTGCTGGTCGCCTCGGAGCATGCGAGTGGAGTCGACCGTCGGCGGCAGCGACCCCGGCGGCCGCACCGGCGTGGGCGCCGGCTGCGGTGTCTGCGCGGCTGCCGCGCTCGGCAGGACGACGGTCGCGGCGACCGCGAGGGCGATGAGCGGCGCACGGCGGCGCCGCCGCGCGCGACGAGGGGAGGACGGCATCTGCTGGAAGGGTGGGGGTGCGAGGCTGCTCCGCGCCGCGCCCGCGGCGCGCCGCCTCCTCAGCCAAACGTAGCCACCGCCCCGGCCGGCGGCAGGGGTGCCGCCCGGCGCGCGCTCAGCGCGCGCTCAGCGCGCGCGCCGCGTCGTGATGACGATCACCCCGTTGTCTCCGTGCGAGCCCCAGACCGCCGTCTCCGCGCCGCTGCGCAGCACCTGCACGCGCAGCACGTCGGCCGGATTGATGTCCGCCAGCGTCGCCGGCGCGGCGTAGTAGAGCGGCGCGCCGTCGAGCACGAAGAGCGGGGCGCCGTTCCGGCTCAGCGCGCCGCGCACGCGCACGGTCGTGGCGCCGCCGACCCGCGAGACGTACACGCCGGGGAGCCCCCGTAGCAGCTCCTCGACTCGCGAGACGCGCTTGGCGGCGATCGCGTCGCGGTCCAGCGTGGCCGCGGCCATGGCCTCGGTCGGCTGCGACGCCAGCGCCTGGTCGGCCCGCTCGTCCCATGACGATTCCGCCGATCGCGCGGCGCATCCCGCGGCCAGCGGCACCAGCGCCAAACAGACGTACCAACGCAGCGAGCGGCCGTGCTCCTTCGCCTGCATACTTCCTCCCACACGTAGCGACTGCGGGGTGCTCACGCGCCAGTATGCAAAAAGACGTGCCGCGGCGTCGCCGAGGGGCATGTTGCCGGATCAACCGCTGGAGGCCGTAGTGAAACATCTGCACACCGGAGCGCGCCGATGATTCCCTCGACGCGTCGGGCGGATATCGCGCGCCGCGCGCTCGCCGTCACCGGCGCGCTGCTCGCCGTCGGCGTGCTCGGACAGCTCCTCCTCGCCGGGCTCGGCGTGTTCGCGGGGCCGTCGTGGTGGCCGCGCCACCGCGCGTTCGTGCACGCGTTCGAGTGGCTGTCGCCGCTCGCGGTGGTGCTCGCCTACGTGGCGCGGGAGGAGCGCGCGACGAAGGCGGTCGCGTGGGCGACGCTCGTGCTGCTGTTCCTCCAGTACGCGACCGCGGGCTCGCAGGGCACGGCGGGGCGCGCGGGGCTCGCCGCGCTTCACCCGGTCGGCGCCGCGCTGCTGTTCTGGGCGTCGGTGGAGCTCGCGCGCCGCGCCAGCACCCGGCGCGTCTATCGGTGAGCTCGCGTAGCCGCAGCCCGGCGGAGTGGCCGTCACGGCGCTGTCTTTCCGACCACGCAGGCCAGTGATACCTTCTCGCCCACCCGACGCGAGCTCTGACACCCCGATGACGCGATTCGACGACGACCTCACCGGCGTGGTCAACCCCGACTTCCTGGCCATCGGACTCGGGGGGACCAACATGATGGCCATGCTCTGGTCCGTCGCGATGGGCCGCCGCGCCGTCGGCGTGGAGATGCGCGGCAACCCGTTCCTCGGCGTCCACTGGAACATCCGCGCGGACTTCTACCACCAGCTCGGCCTCATCGACCAGATGATGCTCGAGCGGTACGGCGAGGAGGGGGTGCCGAAGCGGCTCGGCAAGCAGTTGAAGCTCGCGGACCTCCTGTTCGGCAAGGAGACCGTCGCCGGCGACATCATCGCCGACTCGATCGTCGACGGCTTCGACACCGAGCGCCACATCGTCGGCACGATTCACCACATCGAGTTCATCGACGACCGGTGGCGCGACGGCATCCCGCACCGCCACGTGACGCTCCTGCAGCCGCCCGAGCCGCCGACCGAGCCGGACCCCGCGCGGATCCGGACGAACGTGGCCGAGGTGCTGGACGGGCCCTCGGTGTTCCAGGGCAGCGCGTCGTCCGTGCTCATCCTCCTGCGCCGCTACCTGGAGCGCATCGAGGAGATGGACATGGAGCGCGGCGTCGAGCCGCGCGTGCGGCTGTTCGTCACGCACCGCGTCGTGCCCGCCGAGGGCGACGGCTTCATCCGGCAGCCCGACGGCCGGCTCGGCGTGCGCGTCGAGGCGCTGCAGGAGCTCGACTACAACGGCCGCTTCGTGCGCGTCCGCGCGCCGGGGAGCGAGACGATCGACATCGGCGTGCCGGAGCTCTTCATGATCGCCGAGGGCTTCCGCAGCACCGACGCCGAGCGCCTCGGGTTCCAGCAGGAGGACGTCGTCGTCGACCACGGCGACGGCCGCGGGCCGATCGTGGCGCAGGCGGACTTCCTCGCGGGGCTCATCGAGGTGCTCGTGGGCGGGCGCCTGCGGCGCCGGATCGCCTCGGAGTTCGACGAGCACGGCCGGGAATACTGGGTCCGCCAGATCGCGGTCGGGCACGAGAACGACCCCGAGGTCGGCTGGATCCTCGTGCAGGTGCCGGACTACAAGACGTTCGACCCGCGGGCCGAAGGGCTCGTGCCGCCGGAGACCGACCCCAAGTCGCCCGAGTACTTCGCCGCCTACGACCAGCTCCTGCACAGCTACTACATGGAGCAGATCTCCGAGATCCTGGAGATGCCCGCGAAGGAGCTGAAGGGCATGCAGATGGTGTACGGCCCGAAGATGTTCAGCCTCGTCGAGCGCATGGGCGAGAGTGCACGCATCGCACCGAATGGCGTGGTGGCGGGCGACTCGTTCGGCAACGGCCACTTCCTGACGAGCGGCGGGGCCATGACCGGCATGGTCGGCCACTCCTCGGGCGTGCTGAGCTACTGGAAGGACCGCGACGCGGGCAGGTCTCCCGAGGAGGCGATCGTCGCCCTCGCCGAGCGGATCAAGGACGGCACGCTGGGCTGGCTGCACGTCAGCGCCACCGAGTACAGCGACGCGCTGCCGATCAACTTCGGCGCCGAGCGCATCCGGCAGCTCACCGAGGCGTCGGGCGCGGCGGGCTCCGTGAGCAAGTCGCACGTCATCGAGAGCAGCCGCCGCGTACGGCACTCGCTCCTGATCCTCAACCCCTCGGACTGGCGGCGGCCACTCCTGCGCTCCGGGCGGGTGTACAGCGGGATGCTGCCGGAGCTCCACGCCGTACATCCCGCGCTGCGCAAGCGCCAGCGCGTGAGGAAGGCGACCAAGGTCGCCGTGGGCTTCGTGGCGAAGGAGTTCACGCCACAGACCGTGCGCCTCATCGACGCCGTGCTCGGTCAGCCCGGCGTGCAGATGGGGCTCGTGAGCGAGGACTCGTTCGACAAGCTGACGGATCGGATCCGCGACCGGCTCGTGGCCAGCTGCTGCGTCACGAGCGTGTCCGATGCCGACGCCGTCGCCGGGGCGTTCCGCGCCATGGAGGCGACGCTCGGCAGGCCGGCGCTGCTCCTCGGGACCGAGGAGGCCGTGCAGGTCAGCCTGGGGCAGACGCGGAAGCTGCTCGGCGTGCCGGGCACCGACGCCATGACGGCGATGGCGTTCCAGGACCCCGTGCGATTGAAGGATGCCCTGCTGGACGCGGGGGTTCCTGCCACGCCGTACGCGCTCGTCCGCAACGTCGAGGACGGCATCGGGTTCGCCGAGGCGGTCGGCTTCTACCCGCTCGTGCTGAGGGAGATGACCGACGGGAGGGGGTGGACGAGCCACCGCGTCGAGACGGAGGAGGAGCTCTTCCAGCTGCTCGTCGCCCTCGCGCCGTCCGCCGAGCGGCCGATGATCGGCGAGGAGGTGATCGGCGGGACGGAGTGCTCGCTCGAGGTGATGTGCATCGGCGGCGTGCCGGCGTGGGCGTCCGCGACGCGTCGGAGCCATTCCGCGCTCCAGGTGCGGCAGGAGCCCGTGCAGTGGAGCATCCTACTGCCGCGCGAGGCGGACGATCCGGCGGACGCGGTGGTCCGCCGCATGGGCTACGCCGCGCTCCGCACGCTCCGGATGGGCGACGGCATCGCGAGCGTGCGGTGGGCCCGCCGCCCCGACGGCACGGCGCTCATCACGGACGTCTCGTCCGTCCCGCCATCGGCGCACGTGTTCTCCCTCATGGCCCTCTCGCACGGCGCGGACCTCTATCGGGCGTGGGCGAACGCGGTGGTGAACGGCGTCTTCGGGCCGATCCCGCGCCTGTCGGCGTCGGGCGTGGTCTTCCTGCGCGGCCGTGGGGAGGGGAAGGCGGTCGCGAGCGTCGAGGGATGGGACGAGCTGCAGCGGGAGCTCGGCGACATGGTCGTGGAGGCCGTGATCCCGACGCCGGGCCAGGCGAGCTGCGACTCGCCCGAGGGCGACGGGTACGTGGTCCTTCGGCACGCCGAGACCGCGCGCGTGGACGAGGCGCTGCAGCGTATCGCCGCCGGTGTGCGGGTCGAGCGCGGGAGCCTGTAGCGTCCCGACCGTCTCGCTACTCGGAGACCATGTACGTGTGCACGCTGGACCGGCGCGCCGGTCCGGCGTCGCTGTGCGGATCCGTCGGCTGATCCGTCAGGGCAGCGAGCTGGCGCGTCAGGTCGCGCTGGCGCTGCGCGAGAACCCGCGCCATCGCGACGACCAGCTTGTAGGCCCCGAGGCTGCCCTGGTCGAGCAGGTCGTCGAATCGGGAGCGGCGAAAGCGGAAGACCGTGACGTCGCTCTCCGCCTCCACGGTGGCCGATCGGGCCGACCCGTCGAGGATGGCCATCTCGCCGAACATCTCGCCGCGGCTCAGGCGCGCGATCTCGCGCGGCCCGCGCTCGGAGCTCTTCAGCACGCGCGCCGTGCCCTCGGAGATCACGTACCACGCGTCGCCCGAGTCGCCCTCCCCGAACACCTGCTCGCCCGCGCGGAGGCGCTTCACCTCCATGATGCGTACCACGTCGGCCCGCTCCGCCGCGTCCAGCCCGTCGAACAGCGGCGTCGAGACGAGCAGGCCGACGGCGCTCTCGAGAGAGATGGTCTGTTCCATGGCGCTCGGGGTGGAGGTTGCGGCGCCGATATTGGTCGATCGCGGCGCCGTCGGCAAGGGGACGCGGCTCCTCCGGCGACTTGACGGTCACTCGGGGCCTCGGCATTATCGGCGCTCGCCGCGCCGCTTTTCGCGCTTCGCCGCCCCGCCGTGGTCTCCGGAGGACTCGCATGAGCATGGTCCTGAAGTTCATGACCAAGGTCGAGAAGTTCCGGGCGCTCGTGCCCGGCGCGGTCGAGACGGTCCTGCTCGATCTCGACAAGCACTGGCCGGACGTCGAGCGGCTGATGCGCATGGAGGAATGGCCGTTCGTGAAGGCCGACCTCGAGCTCGGCGACGCCCAGCCCGGCGAGACGAGCTTCATCGCGAAGCGCGACGGCCGCGTCGCGGCCTTCTTCACGGCGTTCATGTTCGGGCACATCGGCTACCTGGACATGTTCGTGATCGACCCGGAGTTCCGCGGAACGGGGATCGCGCGGCCGCTGTACTTCCGCGTGATCCAGGCGATGCAGGACGCCGGCGCGAAGGGCTTGGTGGCCCACACCACGAACGACTCAGCGCGCCTCATCAAGCTGATGGGCTTCAAGCCGGGGCGCTCGTTCACGATGTACGTCCGTCCGCCCGGGCCCGGGCCCGCGGGCCCGACCCTGACGCGACCCGACGTCGCGCAGTATCAGGCGCTCGACACGCGGATCTTCGGCGTCGCGCGCCCGGCCTGGACGGGCTTCCTCGCGAACGACCCCCGCGTCGACCTCGTCGCCCACGGCGACGCCATCGTGGCGCTGCGCCCGAAGTTCGGCGAGGGGTTCACGCTCGATCAGATGCTCGCGCCCGACCCGGACGACATCGCGCCCCTGGTGGACGGCATCATCGCGAAGCACGGCGCCGCGGGTCCGCTGATGGTGTCGTGCACCACGGGCGGGACGCTCGAGCGCATCCTGATCGAGCGCGGCTTCTCGGTCCCCGACTTCTTCGTGCCCATCGGCCCGCTCATCGAGTGGCGCGACGGGGACACGGAGCCTGCCGGACGCAGCGAGGCGATTCAGAGCCTGCTCTGGCTGTAGCCGCCGCGCGCCGCGCCGGATGGGCGACGCGGCGAGCGCGGGGACGCGTCAGGCGCCGGGCCACGCGCCGAGGAGCCGCCGCGTGAGGACGAGCTGCCCGAGGTGGTACGACGTGTGGTCGATGGCCTGGAGCACCGCGTTCAGCGCCGTCGGCGCGGCCGCGTCCGGGCGCTCGAGTGCGTCGGCGCGGGCGCGCATCGCGAGCTCGCGCAGCCGGGCGCGCCCGCGCCGCACGGCCTCGACGCTCTCGTTCCACGCCGCCGCGGACGGCGGCTCGGGGGACGGAGGCCAGTAGCCGTCCGGGAACGCCGGCGCGGTGTAGCCCTCGTCGGTGACGAGGGCGATCAGGTCCGCCTGCGCGAGCCGGATGTGCTCGACGAGCTCCCACACGGAGTGCGGAAGGCCGTGCGGCCGAACGCCGCGCAGCTCGCGCGGAAGGTCGGCGATGGTCGCGTCGAAGGTCGGATGCGCCTCGGACCACTCGAGCGCTTCGGCGACTGCCGCCTGCCACTGGCCGCCATCCCGCCCTCCCATGCGTGCCTCCCTGATCGCGCGACGTGACGGTCGGTGCCGCGCGCTAGCGCCAGAGCCGGTCGCTGAGCGCGCGCAGCAGCGTGCCGTCGTCGCCGCCGAGCTCCCAGATGATGACGCCGCCGAGCCGGCGCTCGCGCACGTAGTCGCCCTTGCGGGCGATGCTCGCGGAGTCCTCGTAGGTGATGAACACGCCGCGCGCGGGGTCGTAGAGCCACGGCACCTGCGCCTCCGCGCTCCAGTGGCGCGTGAAGCCGGCCGCCTCGGGGCGGCGCGTCACGAGCGCGCGGTAGTCGGCGTCGCGCCACTCCGGGGGCGCGGCCCCGGCGAGCTGGAAGAGGCCGTCGTTCGCGGGCGGCACGGAGCCGTAGCTCTTGCCGAAGAACGGCACGCCGGTGAGCAGCTTCTCGCGCGGCAGCCCCGCGGCGAGGAAGGCGCGAACGCTCGAGTCGGTCGTGGCCTGCGGCGTGGGATCGCCCGCCGCGGTGAACAGGGGCGCGTTGAAGTGCGCCATGCGTCCGCCCGTGTGATAGTCGTACGTCATCACGCCGACGAAGTCGAGCAGCTCCGCGAGGCGCGGCACCTCGAGGTCCGCCACGGCGCTCGGGTTCGCGGACGCGGCGATCGAGAGCTCGTAGCGGCGGCCGTCGCGCGCGGTGACCGAGTCGAGCCCGCGCCGCAGCTCGGCGAGCAGGCGCGTGTAGTTCTCGCGATCCTCCGGCCGCCTCACGTTGCGCGCCTCGCCGCCGGCGACGGGGTACTCCCAGTCGAGATCGATCCCGTCGAAGAGTCCGGGCCAGCGTCCGATGTAGAGCGCGATGGCGCTCGCGGCGAAGCGGCGCCGGCTCTCGTCGTTGAGTGCCGCATCGGAGAAGT
Source organism: Gemmatimonadaceae bacterium (assembly GCA_045804325.1). Taxonomy (GTDB): domain Bacteria; phylum Gemmatimonadota; class Gemmatimonadetes; order Gemmatimonadales; family Gemmatimonadaceae; genus JBJMNJ01. The sequence goes on along the minus strand of JBJMNJ010000175.1, from coordinate 19,037 downwards.
GCGCCGAGCCGCCCCACCCGCCGAAGCTCACGAGCACGCGGAGGTGCGGGTGCCGCGCCTTGAGCGCGCGCAGCGCCGCGAAGTTGCCGCCCGGCGCCGGCGGCGCGGCGCCGGCCGGACACTCGCCCGCGTCGAGGCACGGGTCGCCGAGCGCCGCGAGCCCCTCGGGCGTCACCCGGCCGAACGCGTAGAACAGGTGCGTCAGGCGCTCGGCCGGCAGCGCCTCGATGCGCGTCCCCTTGCTGCGCACGCCCCACGACGCGAGGTAGCCCACCACGCGCGGACGCGTCCGGGTGCTCGGTGGCGTCGCCGGCGAGGGCCGGCAGGCGACGCCGGCGGCGAGCGCGAGTGCGACGGCCAGGAGTCGAATCATGTGGCGAAGATGCCCCCACCTGCGCCGCGCCGCCACCGCTCGGCCGACTCGCCTGGCGCGAAGCGGGCTATGGCGGCGATGCTGCGGATGAAGAGGATCGACATGGCCGGGCTGGAGCGCGCGTGCGCGGGCGCGAGTGGAGGGCGGCCGCCCGGCTCAGCCCTTCGGCGGCGCCAGCGAGTCCGCGCGCGCGCGGGCGGCACCCACCAGCGCGTCCGCCCGAGCGTCCGCCTCGCGTACGACGCGCTCGGCCTGCTGGTCCGCCTCGCGCTTGAGCCGGTCGGCGGCGGCTCGCGCCGCGAGCTTCGCGGCGGGGTTCGTCGCGCGCGCCGCGAGCGAGTCCGCGCGCGCGCCCGCCGTGCGCTTGATGGACTCCGCCAGCGCGCGCGCCTCCTCGCGGACCCTCGCCGCCTGGCGCTCCGCCTCCGCCACGGCGCGCTCCGCCTCCTCACGCGCCCGCCGCCGCCCCGCCTCCGCCGCGGAGTCCGCGCGTGCGCGCGCGACGTCCATGCGGGCCGCCACCTGCTGCTGCACCGCGTCGCGCGCCGCCTCGCGCACCGACGCGGCCGCGCCCGCGAAGCTCACCTCGACCTTGGGGCTCGAGACCGTGCCGGTGAGCCGCGCGCCGATGCGCACCGCGGCGCCCGTGTCCGCCTCGGCCGACTTGCCGACGCGCGCGGCGAGGCGCGCGATGGACGTGCCCGCCGCGCCGCGCAGCAGTGAGCGCGGGACGAGGAGCGCGAGGTCGTAGCGCATCGACTGGTCGATGCCGTGCGTGCCGCCCACCGTCAGACCGAGCTCACCGGCGCGCACCGTGAACGGCCGCACCGCCACGCGCCCGTCGGCGACCGTGAACGCGACGCGCGCGTCGCCGAGCGCGGGGCGCCGCACCTGCTCCAGGGACAGCGCGTCCGCGAGCTTCTCGAGCGCGGGGACGCCCTCCAGCGCGAGCCCCGCGGCGTCGACGTCCCCCTGGCCGGCGAGCGTCGAGAAGCTCGGCGTCATCTGCTGGTCCATCGCGCCCTTCAGCACGAGCGTGCCGGAGACGGCGCCCTTCGCCCAGCGCGCGACCGGCGCGAGGCGCTGGACGGTGGCCACCGACGCGAAGGCCGTCGGGACGTCCACGCCGGCGAGGCGGAGCGCGGCGTCGAACGTGGGCCGGTCGGGATTCGTGGTCTCGTAGAAGCCGCTGGCGACGACGGCGCCTCGCAGCAGGTCCATCCGCAGCGAGTCCAGCGTCACCTTCCGGTCCTTCACGCGGAGGTCGCCGCGCACGTTGGTCGCGACGAGCGCGCCGTAGGTCACGCGCCCGGCCGAGGCGTCGAGCGTGAAGTCCACGCCCGCGGGGACGGGGATCGCGTCCGAGCTGCTCTCCTCCGGAACGAGCGCGAGCAGATCGAGCCGCTCGCTGCGGACGCTTCCGCGCCCGCGCAGCTCGTCGCCGCGGAGGGCGTAGCCGAGCAGGTTCTCGAGCGAGACGCTGGCCCGCACGTCGCTGTCGCCGAGACGCGCGGCGATCGTGCGGAGCTCCGCCGCGCGCGGCGTGAGCTGCAGCGCGGCGGTGTCGATGGCGACGGGGTGGGGCAGGTCCTTCGACTTGAACGCGACGCGCCGTGCGTTGAGCGTCCCCTGCGCCGCGACCCGGTCGTACCGGCGGGCGTCCACGTCGGAGAGCCGCGTGCGCACCGCGACGTTCGTGGCGACCGTGCCGGCGAGCCCGCTCACGCCGTCGAGCTTCACCGTCTGGGCGAGCTGCGCGAGGTCGAGCGTGCCGAGGAGCCTGAGGTCCACGTCGGGATCGCTCACCGGCGTGCGCACCACGAGCCGCGCCTCGAGCGGGTTCGCGCCGATGAGCGCGCGGAGCCGCTGCATCGTGACGACGGTGTTGTCGGGCGAGCCCCCGGGGTTGCTCAGCGCGAGGTCCATGAAGATGCCGCGCGCGGGGAGGGGAAGCGTCGGATACTTGAAGGCGCCGTTCTCGACCTTGGCGCGCAGGGCGAACGCGGGGAACGCGCGCTCCCCGAACGCGCCACGCACCTGGCCCGACACGGCCATCGTGCCGCTGGTCTGGAGCTCGTCGAAGTCGTGGCGATAGACCGCCGGCACGAGCGACAGGATGTCGCGGAACGCCGTGCTCGGCGCCCCGAACCGGAGGTCGAGGCCCACGTCGGGGCTCCCCGTCGTGACGGTGCCGGCGACGGCGAGCGCGAGGCGGTTGAGGCGCAGCGTCACGCCGTTCAGCGTGAAGCGGTGCGCGGGCAGGTCGGCGTTCACGTCCGCGTCGAGCGCGACGGTCGTCCGGGTGAGGTAGGGCACGCCGGCGAAGCTCATCGAGACGGAATCGGCGCGCGTGCGCGACGCCAGCGCGAAGCGGTCCTGCGAGAAGTCGCCGCTCAGCGTCTCGTCGAGGCCGACGATGGAAGCGGCGAGGCGGGACCGCGCGTTGTCGAGCGCCACGCTGCCGTCGGCGATGCGGAGCTCGCGGAGCGTGACGCCCACGGCGCGCCCCCCGCCGCCCGAGGCGGTGTCGGCGCGGACGATGTCCCAGCTCGCCGTGCCGTCCGCGAGCACGCGGAGGCGCACGCGCGGGCGGTCGAGCGCCACCTCGCGCACGACGATGCTGCCGCCGCGCACGAGGTGGCGGTACACGCTGCCGGCGTCGAGCACGAGGCGCGCACGGCGCAGGGCCACCAGCGTGTCGCCCGCGAACCGCTTCACGCCCACCACCGAGGGGTCGTCCACCGAGAGGGTGACGTTCGGGAAGTCGCGGAGGAGTCCGAGGCTCACGTCGCCCCAGGCGATGCGGGCGTCGACCGACTTCGCGAGCTCCGCCCGGATGCGGGCGACGATGCGGTCGCGAAAGAGGAGCGGGAGGGCGACGAGCGAGACGAGGAGCAGCGCGACGACGGCGACGACGCCGATCGCGACCTTTCGAGCGGAAGTCATGGGCACGGAATGAGCTGGCGATCGGTTCCCGGGAGCGGGCACGTCCTTCACCCATCATACACCGCCCCCCGTGGCCGACGCGCGGGCGCGTCGGAGGCAACGGCCGGGAGACGCGCCGCGCCGCGCCGGTGTAGATTCCTCCGCCGCGTGCCCCGCTTCCCCTGACGAGGTGACGACGACGTGAGACTCGTGAACGCTCTCCGCCCGCTGCTCGCGCTGACGCTCGCCGGCGCGACCGCCGTCGCCGCGCAGTCCGCCGGCCCGCTGCCGCGCACCTCGCCCGAGCGGCAGGGCATCTCGTCGGCCGCCATTCTCGATTTCGTCCAGGCCGCGGACACGGGCGTGGACGCGATGAATGGCTTCATGCTCGTGCGGCACGGCAGCGTGGTGGCCGAGGGGTGGTGGGCGCCCTATACGCCCGCGACGCGGCACGTGCTGTACTCGCTGAGCAAGAGCTTCACGTCCACCGCGGTGGGCCTCGCGGTGGCGGAGGGGAAGCTCTCGCTCGACGACGAGGTGCTGAAGTTCTTCCCCGAGGACGCGCCGGCGCAGCCGTCCGCGAACCTGCGGCAGATGCGCGTGCGCGACCTGCTGCGGATGAGCACCGGGCACCAGACGGAGCCGACGTTCTGGATCGCCGACCCTGCCACGGACACGCTCAAGGGCGTGCCGTGGGTGCGGCGCTTCCTCGCGCACCCGGTCCCCTTCAAGCCGGGCACGCACTTCCTCTACAACACGCCGGCCACCTACATGGCCTCGGCCATCGTCCAGAAGGTGACGGGGCAGACGGTCCTCGACTACCTCCGTCCGCGGCTGTTCGAGCCGCTGGGCATCGAGCACCCGACGTGGACGACGAGCCCGGAAGGGATCTCGGCGGGCGGCGTGGGGCTCGACGTTCGGACGGAGGACATCGCGAAGCTCGGGCTGCTCTACCTGCGGAAGGGGATGTGGAACGGCCGCCAGCTTCTCCCCGCGGCGTGGGTGGAGGAGGCGACGGCGCGGCAGACGTCGAACGGCTCGAACCCGAACAGCGACTGGGACCAGGGCTACGGCTACCAGTTCTGGCGCTCGCGCCACGGCTATCGCGGCGACGGCGCGTTCGGGCAGTACATGCTCGTCCTCCCGGAGCTCGATGCGGTGATCGCGATCAACAGCGGCGTGCGCGACATGGGCGCGGTGATGAACCTGGTCTGGGACAGGCTCCTGCCGGCGATGACGGGCGAGGCGCTGCCCGAGGATCCCGCGGCGCTGGCGCGGCTGCGCGCGCGGCTCGGCCGCCTCGCGGTGCGGCTCCCGGCGGGGCGCCCGTCGTCGCCGCTGGCCGCGCGCGTGTCGGGGCGCTGGTACGAGCTGCCCGCGAACGACCGGGGCGTCTCCGCGGTCGCGCTCGACTTCTCCTCGAGAGGCCCGGCGCTCCTCGTGCGCACCACGTCGGGGGAGACGCGGACGCCCGTCGGCATCGGCGCGTGGTCGCCGAGCGCGCCCGGGTTCGCGAACGGCATCGAGCGACTGCTCGCCGTGCCGGAGCATCCGGCCGTCTCGGCGGCGGGCGCGTGGGCCAGCGACAGCGTGTTCACCGTCAAGCTCGTGGCGCCCGAGACGCCGTACTACTCGATGATGACGTTCCGCTTCGCCGGCGACCGGCTGATCGTCGACTCCGAGCACAACGTCTCGTTCGTCGCCACGCGGCTGCCGCGGCTGGAGGGTCGGAGGGTGAGCGGACGCTGACCGCGGCCGCGGGGCCTGCCGTGGGCCCGGCGAAACATGCGTTCAGTTCGTTCAGTATTGACTGAATGCAGGCCCGCCGGTACCTTCGGGCATGTCCCGCGTCGCGCCGAACCCCGCCGACGAGCTCGTCGAGCGCATGGGGCTCCACTGGGAGCTCGACGGCCTGCCGCGCATCGCCGGCCGCATCTTCGGCCTCCTGCTGCTCCAGGCCGACCCCTGCTCGCTCGACGACATCGCGGCGGCGCTCGGCGTCAGCAAGGCGAGCGTCAGCGTCGACGCGCGGCGCCTCGAGCGGCTCGGCCTCGTGGACCGCGTCAGCCGCCCGGGCGACCGGCGCGACTACTACGTGATCGGCGAGGACCTGCTCGCGCACGCCCTCGAGCTCCGCCTCGAGAGCATGCGGCGCCTCCAGGACGTGATCCTCGCCGCGGGGCGCGTACCGGACACGCCGCCGCGCGTGCGCCGCCGCCTCAGCGACATGGCGCGCCACCACGAGCACGCCCTGCGGGCCGTCGAGTCCCTGCTCGACGAGCTCCGCGTGCCGACGCCGGGCACCGTGGATTCCACCGACTGACCGCTCCGATGACGCATAGATTCCGCTGGCCCCTCGCGGCGCTCGCCGCCGCGCTGGCCGCCGCCCCGCCGCTCCCCGCGCAGTGGCCGACGACTCCGCAGCCCGCGGCGCCGGCGGCGCGCGACACGCTCCCGCTCACGCTCCAGGAAGCGCTCGCGCGCGCCACCGGCCGCAGCGAGGAGATCCGCCTCGCGCGCGCGCAGCTGGACCTCGCCGAGGCGCAGGTGAAGGCGGCGCGCGCGGCCGCCCTCCCGCAGCTCGACGGGACCGCGGCCTACACGCGCACGTTCGCGTCGCCGTTCCAGTCCGGCGGCTTCACGCTCCCCGACTCGCTGCGCTTCTCGCCCGACTCCACCGCGTCGCTCGAGGAGCGCGTGAGCTACCTCGAGCGCAACGCGCCGCTGGCGGGGCTCGGCGGGCTGGGCGCCCTGTTCGGCAACCTGCCGTTCGGCCAGGCGAACGCGTACACGCTGGCGCTCACCGGCTCGCAGCCGCTCTACCAGGGCGGCCGGGTGGGCGCCGCGCTCCGCATCGCGAACGAGTTCCGCGAGTCCGCGCGCCTCGGGCTCACCGAGGAGACGGCCGACATCGAGCTCCGCACGCGGAATGCGTACCTCCAGGCGCTGCTCGCGCTGGAGCTCGAGCGCATCGCCGCGTCGTCGGCGGAGCAGGCCGAGGCGTTCCTCGCGCAGGAGCGCCTGCGCCTGCGCGCCGGCACCGCGTCGGATCTCGACGTGCTCCGCGCCGAGGTGTCGCTCGAGAACCTGCGGCCGCCGCTCGTCGAGGCGCGGAACGCCGCCTCGCTCGCGACGCTGGACGTCAAGCGACTCGTCGACATCCCGCTCGAGCAGCCGGTGCGGCTCACGACGCCGCTCGCCATGCCCAGCGCGGCGGAGCTCGCGGCCCCCACGCTCGAGCCCGAGCGCCTGCTCGCGCGCCGCGCGGCCATTCGGGCCGCCGAGCGCCAGGTGGCCATCCGCCAGGAGGAGGTGCGCATCGCGCGCGGCGGCTACCTGCCGTCGGTCGACCTGCGCTTCAGCTACGGCGGGCAGCTCTACCCCAACACGCCGTTCGGCCTCGCGGGCACGGAGCTCCGCCGCGACGCGACCGCCACCGTCGCCATGCGCGTGCCGATCTTCTCGGGCTTCCGCACCCAGGCCGAGGTGCAGGCGGCGCAGGTGAACCTCGAGTCGGAGCGGCTCCGGCTGGCGCAGCTGCGCGAGAACGTCCGGCTCGAGTACGAGCAGACGCTCGGCGAGCGCCAGCGCGCGGCGGCCGACCTCGCGGCGCGGCAGCGCAATGTCGAGCAGGCGCAGCGCGTGCACGACCTCACGGTGCTGCGCTACGAGCGCGGGCTCGCGACGCAGCTCGAGGTGACCGACGCGCGGCTCGCGCTCCTCGTGGCGCGGACGAACCTCGCGCAGGCCATTCGCGACTTCTACCTCGCCGACGCGAGGCTCGCCCGCGCGCTCGGCACCACCACCACCGCCACGGGCGCCCCGCGCGCGCCGTAACCATATGCACCGTACCAGGCACCTTCCACGCGCACCCCGCGGCACGCGGCCCCCAGTGGCCGCGGCGCTCGTGCTCGCGCTCGCGCTCGCGGCCTGCTCGAAGAAGTCGGCCGAGGGCGCCGACACGACCGCCGCCGCCGGCGAGGTCGCCGGCGCGATCGTGCTCGGCCCGCAGGACGTCGCCGTCGCGCTCCCGGCGCAGGGCACCGGCGGCGCCTCCATCACGCTGAGCGGCCCGCTCGAGCCCAAGACGCGCGTGACGCTCCGCGCCCAGGTGCCCGGCACGGTGCAGGGGCTCCGCGTGGACCGCGGCAGCGCGGTGTCGCGCGGGCAGACCCTCGCGACGATCAGGGCCGAGGGCGTGCGCAGCCAGGCCGCGGGCGCGCGCGCGGGCGTCGCGGCAGCCAACGCGCAGCTCGCGGTGGCGCGCCAGCGGCTCGAGGCGGCGCGCACGCTGCGCCAAGCCGGCGCCATGAGCGAGATCGACTACCGCACCGCCGTCGCCACGTACGAGAGCGCGGAGGCGCAGGTGGCGGCCGCGCGCGCGCAGGCGTCGAGCGCCGGCGAGGCCGCGGGATTCACCACGATCACCGCGCCGATCTCCGGCGTCGTGAGCGACCGGATGGTGGACCAGGGCGAGGCCGTGACTCCCGGCAAGGAGCTCGTCACGATCGTGGACTCGCGGACGCTCGAGCTCGCGGGCAAGATCGGGGTGGAGGACGCCGCGCGCGTGCGGGTGGGGCAGAGCGTGACGTTCTCCCTCGACGCGTACCCGGGCGAGACCCTGCGCGGCCGCGTCGCGCGCATCGACCCGACGGCGGACCCCGGCACGCGGCAGGTGAGCGTGTACGTGGAGCTCGCCAACCCGACCGGCCGCATCATCGGCGGGCAGTTCGCGCGCGGCAGCATCGCCGTGGGCGGCGCCGCGCCGACGGTCGCGTCCACCGCCGTCATGATCCCCGCGACCGCGGTGCAGGGCGCCGGCGGCGACGGGGCGAGCGCGTCGGTGTTGGTGATCCAGGGAAACAAGATCGTGCGCCGCGTCGTCGTGCTGGGCGCGCGCGACGACGCGAGCGGCCAGATCGAGGTCCGCAGCGGGCTCGCCGCGGGCGAGCGGGTGATCGTCACCCCGAGCGCCGAGCTGCGCGAGGGGACCACGGTGACCGTCGCCGCGGACGCGGCCGGCGCCCCGACGCAGCGCGTCCCGGCCGTGCCGGGCGGGAGGTGAGCGGCATGAGCACCGACGACAAGCGCCCGATGGAGAAGCGCCCGCCCGAGGCGCGCGCGACGATGGGCGGCCTCAGCGGGGTGGCCATCCGCCGGCCGGTGTTCACCACCATGGTCATGGTCGGCCTCGTGGTGCTCGGCATCTTCAGCTACCGCCGGCTCCCGATCGACCAGTTCCCCAACGTGGACATCCCCGTGGTGACCGTCCAGACGGTCTACCAGGGCGCGAGCGCCGAGACCATCGAGCGCGAGGTGACGCGCCGCATGGAGGAGGCGTTCAACCCCGTCGAGGGCGTCGACCGCATCACGTCAATCTCGCTCGAGGGCGTCTCCCAGATCATCGTCGAGTTCGACCTCGGGCGCGACGTGGACGTGGCGTCGCAGGACATCCGCTCGAAGATCGAGGGCATCCGGCGCGAGCTGCCGGACGCGATCGAGGCGCCGGTGGTCGGCAAGTTCGACGTCGGCGCGCTGCCGGTCATGTCGCTCGCCCTCTCGTCCTCGACCCGGCCCATCGTGGAGCTCACGACCGTCGCCGACGAGACCGTCCGGCGCGCGCTCGAGTCGGTCTCCGGCGTGGGCGAGGTGCGGCTGGCGGGCGGGCTCGAGCGCGAGATCCGCGTGAACCTCCTCCCGGGCCGCCTCGAGGCGCTCGGCGTGACGGTGCCCGACATCACGCGCGCCCTCCAGGCGCAGAACCTCGAGGTGCCGGCCGGCCGCGTGGAGCAGGGGGCCAACGAGCGCATCGTGCGCGTCACCGGGCGCATCACGGACGCCGCGCAGTTCAACGACGTCATCGTCGCGACCCGCGACGGCCAGCCGGTGCGCCTGCGCGACGTGGCGCGCGTCGAGGTCGGCACCGAGGAGGAGCGCTCCGTCGCGCTCGTGAACGGCGAGCGCGCCGTGTCGGTCGACGTCGTGAAGACGGCCGGCGCCAACACCGTCGCCGTCGCCGAGGAGATCCACGCGGCGCTCGACAAGCTGCGGCCGGACCTGAAGAAGCGGGGCATCGAGCTCGGCGTCCTCGTCGACAACTCCGTGGACATCCGCCGCTCGGTGGACGACGTCATCCACGAGCTCGTGCTCGGCGCCATCCTCACGGTGCTCATCGTCATGCTCTTCCTGAACGACTGGAAGGCGACGGCCATCACCGCGCTCGCGCTGCCGGTCTCCGTGCTCTCGTCGTTCCTGCTGATGGGCGCGCTCGGCTTCACGCTGAACATGCTCACGCTGATGGCGCTCTCGCTGTCCATCGGCATCCTGATCGACGACGCCATCGTGGTGGTCGAGAACATCGTGCGCCACCGCGAGCACGGCGAGGACCACTTCACCGCCGCGGGCCACGGCACGCAGGAGATCGTGCTCGCCGTGCTCGCGACGACGCTCTCGATCGTCGCCGTGTTCGTGCCCGTCGCGTTCATGAAGGGCCTCGTCGGCCGGGTCTTCTTCCAGTTCGGCCGCACGGTCGCCTGGGCGGTGCTCGTCTCGCTCCTCGTCTCGTTCACGCTTACGCCGATGCTGAGCGCGTGGTGGGGCGTGGACCCGCACAAGGCGGCGGGGGAGGGCGTGGGCCACGGCGCGCGCGGCAACCCGGTGACGCGCGGCATCGCGCGGTTCAACGACTGGTTCGACCGGCAGGCCGCCAAGTATCGCCGCGTCATCTCGTGGGCGCTGCGCCACCGCAAGTCCACGATGGCCATCGCGGCGGGCAGCCTCTTCGGCGCGTTCGCGCTCGTGCCGCTCATCGGCGGGGGCTTCATGCCCGAGACGGACGAGAGCCAGTTCGTCGTGACGCTCGAGACGCCGGAGGGCCAGAGCCTCGCCTACACGCGCGAGAAGGCGGCGCAGATCGTCGCGTCGCTCCGCGGGCTCGACGAGGTCGACTTCACGTACACGACCATCGGCTCCGGCGCGACCGGCACGGTGACCAACGGCCAGGTCTTCGTGCGCCTCACGCCGACCGCGGAGCGCGAGCGCTCGCAGGCGGAGATGATGGTGGTCGCGCGCCGGCGGCTCGCCCGCATCTACGGCGTGCGCACGAGCGTCCTGCCGGCCGGCGGCCTCGGCGGCGCCCAGGCGCCGCTCCAGATCGAGGTGCGCGGGCCGGACGTGCGCGAGCTGCAGCGGATCTCCCAGCTGGCGATGGCCGAGGTGAAGAAGGTGCCCGGCGTCGTGGACGTGTCGTCGTCGCTCGGCGAGCCGAAGCCGGAGTTCCGCGTCGAGGTGGACCGCGAGGTCGCGAACCGCGTGGGGCTCGACATCGCGCAGGTGGCGAGCACGATCCGCCCGCTCATGGCGGGGCAGACCGCCACGCGCTGGGAGGACCCGTCGGGCGAGGAGCGCGACGTGGTCGTGCAGGTCGCCCCGGAGTACCGGCGCTCGCTCGCGGACGTGGGGCGGATCCCGCTGCCCACCGCCACGAAGAAGGCCGGCGCCGCGGCGACGGTGCCCCTCGGCGACGTCGCGCGCGTGACGCAGGGGACCGCGCCGGCGCAGATCGACCGCAAGGACCTGAACCGCATCGTGACGATCTCGGGGAGCACGGCCCCGGAGCTCTCGATCTCCGAGGCGTCGCAGGCCATCCAGGCGCGGCTCGATGCGCTGACCTTGCCGGCGGGCTACAGCATCCGGCTCGGCGGCGAGACGGAGCAGCTGGCGGAGACGTTCGGCTACGTGATGGAGACGCTGCTGCTGGCGGTGATCCTGATCTTCCTGATCCTCGCGTCGCAGTTCGAGTCGTTCACGCAGCCGGTGGCGATCATGCTCTCGCTGCCGCTGTCGCTCGTCGGCGTGCTCCTCGGGCTCCTCGTCACGGGCTCGACGCTGAACATGATGTCCATGATCGGGCTCATCATGCTCATGGGGCTCGTGACGAAGAACGCGATCCTGCTCGTGGACAACGCGAACGAGCGGCGCGCGCAGGGCGTCGAGCGCTTCACGGCGCTCGTGGAGGCGGGTGCGGTGCGCCTGCGGCCCATCGTGATGACGACGCTCGCGATGGTCGTCGGCATGTTCCCGGTGGCGCTCGCGATGGGCGAGGGCGGCGGCTTCCGCGCGCCGATGGCCCGGGCGGTGATCGGCGGGCTCATCACCTCGACGATGCTGACGCTGATCGTCGTCCCCGTCGCCTACACGTACTTCGACGACCTCGGCGGATGGGTGAAGCGCCGGGTCGTCAGCAAGGAGCGCGAGCGGCAGCTCCAGGAGGAGCAGGCGCAGGCCGGCCTCTCCCCGGAACCCGCGTTCGGGGATTGAAGCCCGGTTCAGCCGGAGGGTAGTGCGCGCGGCGACAGGAGCGCGCGGTGCCCTGCCGCCGCGCCGCGCGGGACGGACGGCGCCCTGCGGCGCCGGCGCGTCCCGGGTGCGCTAGTAGTCGCGCTCGCGCCCGCCGCGGTCGCCGCGGCCACCACGGTCGCCGCGGCCACCGCCGCCGCCACCACCGCCGTAGCCACCGCCGCCGCCGCCACCGTAGCCGCCGCCACCACCGCCACCGCCGCCGCGGCTCCCGCTGCCGGGAGTGCCGCCGCCCAGCCGCGTGACGTTCTCCGCGGCCGGTCCCTTCTGGCCCTGCACGACGTCGAACTCCACCGCCTCGCCCTCGTCCAGCGACTTGAAGCCGCTGCCCTGGATGGCCGAGTGATGGACGAACAGGTCCTTACTGCCGTCCTCGGGGGTGATGAAGCCGAACCCCTTGGCGTCGTTGAACCACTTTACCGTTCCCTTCACGCGCATCGTGCCGGTCCCCCGCGGATGACGTGGTGCGTTCGTGCCCCGGCGACGGCCGACGGCCGACCGTGGGCGCCTGACAATGACGCAGCTTCCGATCCACCGGACGAGACCGGGGCCGGCAGCCGGGCATTTTCTTCACGAGAATGGTTTCGCGTCGAGGCCGTCCGGTCAAGGAGGCGGCCACCTACCCGGCGCGGGGCGGCGCGGTGGTGCCGCGCACGACGAGGCGCGGGGGGACGATGATGTGGCGCGGCTCACGCCGCCGGCTCGCCAGCCGGTCGAGGATCAGCGACACCGCGCTGCGCCCCATGTCCGGGCGCGGCTGGTCCACGGTCGTGAGGTTGATGTAGCGCACGCTCGCGAGCGAGATGTTGTCGTAGCCCACGATCGACACGTCCTGCGGCACCCGGATGCCGCGCTCCGACAGCGCGCTCAACGCGCCGAGCGCCGCGAGGTCGTTCGCGACGAAGATGGCCGTCGGTGGCTCGTCCGACTCGAGCAGCGCCTGCACGCCCGCGCGGCCGCCGTCCTCCGTGTAGCCGCCCGTCACCGCGCGCACCTGGTCGCCCAGCCCGAGCGCGCGCATCGCGTGCTCGTAGCCGGCCCGCCGCTCGTCCGCGCCCGCACCGCCGGCGCCGTCCACGTGCGCGATGCACCGGTGCCCGAGGGCGGCGAGGTGCTCCACGACCAGCCTGGCGCCCGCGGGGTCGTCGTTGCTGACGCTGTCGATGGGCTCCCCCGCGAGGTGCCGCGCGACGAGCACGACGGGCACCTCCTCGCTCGTGGAGGTGATGGTGCCCGTGTCGAGCATCGGGCTCGCGAGGATCACGCCGTCCACGCGCAGCTCGAGCAGCGTGTCGAGCGCGCGCCGCTCCACGCTCGCGAGGCGGCTCGCAGTGCAGATGATGGTCTTGTAGCCGCGCGCCTCGCTCTCGGCCTCGATCCCGTCGATGACGTCGGTGAAGAACGGGTTGCGGAGGTCGGAGAGCAGCACGCCGACGAGGTTCGTGCGCCGGCTGACGAGGCTGCGGGCGACGGCGTTGGGGCGGTAGCCGAGCTCCGCGGCCGCCTCGAGGACGACGCGGCGCTTCTCGTCGCTGACGGCGTGCACGCCGCGCATCACGAGCGAGACCATCGACTTGGAGACGCCGGCCCGGAGGGCGACGTCGATGATCGTGGGACGGCGGGGGCTGAGGCTCTTCATCCGGTGCGCGGGCGTCGGGCGTTGGAACGTTCCGGCGCCGATGGTGGCGAACGCAGGGGGGCGGCGCAAGGACCTGCGACGATATCTTGACATCAAGATATCGTGAGGCCATATTCCCTCGTAGCTGGGTGAGTGGCAGCCCGCCTGCACCAGGCGGCGCGCGCTCACCGACGGAGCACACGGGCGCGCCCGCGCGCGCCGACGGAGGCAGTCATGACCCTCGAGCTGAAGGGGATCCACCACCTCACCGCCATCTCGGCGCGCATTCGCGAGAACCACCGGTTCTACACGGAAACGCTCGGCATGCGCCTGGTGAAGCGCTCGGTGAACCAGGACGACGTGAGCGCCTACCACCTGTTCTACGCCGACGCGTGCGGCTCGCCGGGGACCGACCTCACGTTCTTCGACTGGCCGATGCCGCGCGAGGTCCGCGGCGCGCGCTCCATCTCGCGCACCTCGCTGCGCGTGGCCGGCGCCGACGCGCTCGGCTACTGGACGGAGCAGCTGCGCGACCGCGGCGTGCGCCCCGGCGAGATCGTCGAGCGCGACGGGCGCCTCACGCTCGACTTCGAGGACCCGGAGGGGCAGCGGCTCTCGCTCGTCGACGACGGCGGCGTCGGCGAGGCGCACCCGTGGGAGCGGAGCCCGGTGCCGGCCGAGCATCAGGTGCGCGGCCTCGGACCGATCTACCTCAGCGTGCCGACGCTCGAGCCCACCGACGCCGTGCTGCAGAAGGCGCTCAACATGCGCCCCGTGCGCGAGTACCGGCACGCGGAGAGCCCCGCGGACACCGTGCACGTCTACGAGATGGGGCCGGGCGGCGCGGGCGCCGAGCTGCACGTCGCGGTGCAGAAGACGCTGCAGACGGCGCGGCAGGGCGCGGGCGGCGTGCACCACGTGGCGTTCCGCGCGCCCGACGACGCATACGACGCCTGGGCGGACCGGCTGAACACGCTGCACATCCCGAACAGCGGCAAGGTGGACCGGTACTGGTTCCGCAGCCTCTACTTCCGCGAGCCGAACGGCATCCTGTTCGAGATCGCGACGGAGGGGCCGGGCTTCGGCGTGGACGAGGACCCGGCGACGCTCGGCGAGAAGATCGTGCTCGCGCCCTTCCTCGAGCCGCGCCGCGAGGAGATCGTGCGCAACCTCAAGCCGATCGACTGAGCGCGTGGGTCCGAAGCACGGCGGGCGGGCGCGACGAGCGCGCCCGCCCGCCTAACGCGTCCGCCGCGCCCGGAGCGCCGCGGCGGCGCGCTCCGCCTCCAGCGCACGGACCCCGACGAAGCACGTGCGCACGCAGCTCAGCAGGCTCGCGTGCGTCGGCGTCGACGGCTCGGCCAGGACGTAGCGCGCGAACCTCGCCTCGCGCGCGGTGCGTACGAGCCCCACGCGGCGCAGGTAGGCGAGGTGGCGCGAGACGAGGGGCTGCGGCAGGTCGAGGACCTCCACCAGGTCCGACACGCACAGCGACCCCGGCACGAGCGCGTTGAGCAGCCTCAGCCGCGTCGGATCCGCGAAGCCGCGAAAGAGCGCCTCGAGCTCGCTCAGCTCGGTCGAAAGTTCGACTTCGAAGGCAGCAGCGGGTGGCATGGGGGGTTGGACGCGGTTAGGTTCATATGTGGATAGGCGAATATATAACCTCTCCTTGCGGCCTGGTTCCATAGAGCGCGGAGTCTCGCTCGCGCGCCGCCCGGCGCGGCGCACGCCCTGCCCGCCGCCCGCCCTCGTCCTTCCTGGAGCCTTGATGCCGACTCGCTTCCGCAGCCGCTCGCTCGCCGTCGCCCTCGCGCTCGGCGTGTTCGTCGGAACGTCGGCCTCGCCCGCCTGGTCGGCGCCGCAGCCGCCTCCGCACAGGGCGCGCGGCGCGGTGAGCGACCACATCGTGATCATCTCGGTGGACGGGCTCCGGCCGGACGCCATCGCGCGCTACGCGCCGCGCCGCATCTCGCGCCTGCTGCGCGAGGGCAGCTCGACGCTCCACGCGCAGACCATCCTGCCGAGCAAGACGCTCCCGTCGCACACGTCCATGCTCACGGGCGAGGACGTCGATCACCACGGCATCACGTGGAACGACAACGAGACCGACGTCCACGGTACCGTCGCCGTGCCGACGGTGTTCGGCCTCGCGCGCGAGCACGGCTTCCGCACCGCGGCGTTCTTCTCGAAGGGGAAGTTCAACCACCTCGAGGTCCCGGGATCGCTCGACTACGCGCAGGCGCCCACCGGCAACGGGAAGTGGTCCGCGGACCGGACGGCCGGCGACGTCGAGAAGTACCTCGCGGCGCACGGGCCGAACCTGCTGTTCGTCCACTTCGGCGAGCCGGACTACGCGGGCCACCGCTGGGGCTGGATGTCCTGGGCGTACGGCCGGGCGGTGCAGAAGGCGGACGAGGGCGTGGCCCGGGTGCTCGCGGCCGCGGACCGGGCCTTCGGCGACGGCAACTACACCGTCATCCTCACGGCGGACCACGGCGGCCACGGGCGCACCCACGGCTCGCGGGACCCGCTCGACACGACGATCCCGTGGATCACGTGGGGACGCGGCGTGCGCGGCCACACCACGGTCTCCGACGCCGTGCGCACCATGGACACCGCCGGGACCACGCTGTGGCTGCTGGGCGTCGAGCCGCCCGCCGGGCTCGAGGGATCGCCGGTGCGCTCGGCCTACACGGACGGCGCACGGCACGCGGCGGACGCCGTCGCCGCCGGCGGGCCCTGACCGAGACGGGAACTCCCGCGGTTCCGCCCGGGTGAGTCCCCGCGGCGCGGCGTATGCCGCTGCCGCGGCGCGAGCGATTCACCCCGAGGAGGAGAGCACGCGATGAGGATCGTCGTCCTGGGCGCCACCGGAAACGTCGGCCAGCGCGTGGTCCGCGAGGCGCTCCGGCGGGGGCACGACGTCGTGGGCGTCGTGCGGGACCCGTCCGCCGTCGAGTCGCCGGACCCGCGCGTCACGCTGGTGAAGGGCGACGCGACGGATGCCCCGAGCATCGCGTCCATCGTGCGCGGCGCCGACGCCGTCGTCAGCGCCATCTCGCCGCGCCCGAACGCGCGCGGCCTTCCCGCGCCGCGCCTCGTCGACAACGCCCGCGCCCTCATCGCCGGTCTGAGGACGGCGGGCGTTCGGCGCGTCCTCTACGTCGGGGGCGCGAGCAGCCTCGAGATCGCGCCCGGCCAGCAGCTGCTCGACCAGCCGGACTTCCCCGAGATGTACAAGGCCGAGGCGGTGGACGGGCGCGAGGCGCTCGGCGTGTGGCGCCGCGACGGCGCGGGCCTCGACTGGACGTACCTGAGTCCCGCGATCGAGATCGGCCCCGGCCAGCGCACGGGGCGCTACCGCACGACGCTCGAGACGATGCTCTTCGACGCGAAGGGGAAGAGCTTCATCAGCTTCGAGGACTTCGCCGTCGCGGTGCTGGACGAGCTGGAGCGCCCCGAGCACGTCGGCCGGCGCTTCGGCGTGGCGTACTGACGGCCGCCTAACGGGCGGCGGCGAGGCGCAGCGCCACCGCGCCGTCGCACTCCGCGCACGCTGCGGCGCCGGCCACGTAATGCGCGGCGCAGCGAGGGCAGTACGCGCCCTCGGCCGGGCCCCACCCGCGCGGCGCCGCGTCCAGGTACTCGACCACGGTGGCGGGCGGCAGCGCGGCGGCGAGCGCCTCGGCGCGCACCAGCGCGTCCGGCGCCGGCGCCCGGCCGTGGCGCACGTCGTAGAGCTCCCGGCGGCACGCCTCGAGCAGCCGCGCCTCCCCGACGAGCTCGCGCATCACCGCCGCGTCCGGAACGCCACGCGTCGCGTGCGCCAGCACCGTCTCCGCGCCGCGGAGTGCCGAGAACGGCCAGAGCATCGGCGCGGCGGCGCGCAGCGACGCGCCCCACGGCACGGCGATGCGCCGGAGCGCGATCACCACGATCAGCGCCACCAGCGCGGAGAGCAGGAGCGCGCCGGCGAGGGCACCGAGCAGCCCCCACGTCCGCCAGCGCCCGATCGCGGTCGGGATGCCGAGGACGAGCAGCGCGAGCAGCATCGCGCACGCGGCGCGCAGCGCGCCGAGGGCCAGCGAGACCCGGCGGCGTCGCACGCGCAGGCGGGCCGCCCCGCGGCGAACCTCGGCGGCCGGGCGCGCCTCCGGCGACTGCAAGGCGACGGACGGCCAGAGCGCGACCGACCACGTGACGAGGCGGTAGTCGCCGGCGAGCGAGAGCGGCCGCGCGAGCTCCCACGCGCGGCCGCGCCAGTGGAGCGCGCGTGCGTCCGCGGGCAGCCGGCGCACGCCCTCGAGCCAGGCGACGCCGGCGATCAGGACGGCGGCGAGCGGATCGGCGTTCACGCCGCCCGCTGCGTCCCGCGGGTGGAGCGTGCGGTCACGCCGCGGTCTCGCCGCCGCCTGTGCCCCCCGACGTCGGGAGCGGGCGCGGGTGCACGGGCGTGCGGTACGCGTTGATGGGCGCGCGCACTGCGTCGCCGCTCGGCGCGGGCGGCTTCGCCGCCGGCTTCTCGTCGCCGCCCTTGCCGAAGAGCCTCTTGAAGAAGCCGACGATTCCGACGACCACCAGCACCACGAGCTTCTTCAGCGCGAGCACGATGCCGATGATGAGCTTCCAGAGCTTGCCGAAGAGGCCGAGCTTCGCGGCCGCGGCGCCCGCGCCGCCGGCGATCAGCGCCGTGAGCCCGTACTCGGCCACCTTGTCGCCCGAGCGCCACTCGGCGTAGCGCTGGCCGGGCGAGAAGCTGAAGCCGGCCACCATCCGGTCGAACGACGGCACGGCGGCGCCGAGGTCGGCGGGGGAGAGCACGAGGTCCGCGTGCATGACGCCGCGGCGCCCGAGGAGGCGGACGGAGTGGTTGATGGTCTGGGCGTCGTCGCCCTGGGCGTCCCCGCTCTTGAGGCGGGTGGACCACGTCAGGTTGTGCGTGTTCGGGTCGTAGAACGGCGCGCGCTCCCAGCCGACCAGATCGATGGTCTCCCAGCCACGGCGCTTGCGCTCGCGATTGCCGGTCTCGTTGCCGCGCTTGAGCGTCGAGAGGATGGCGTCCGCGTCGAGCTTGTCCTTCTCGTCGTCCTTGATGTAGCCGCTCTTCTCGAAGGAGAACACGACGAACCACGGGCTCGCGTCCACGCGTGCGGGCTGGCAGAGGAGGATGCCGAGCTCGCTGCCGCTGGTCGGGTTCTCCGTGGCTTCCATGAAGTTCTTCGCGCCGTCCGCGCCCGTGAAGCGGCAGGAGGCCGGCACCTGGACCTCGGCCACGTCGCCGAGCTCGCCCTTCACCGGACCGTCGGCCCAGGAGATCTTGTCGAACAGCTGGCGGGAGCGGCTCTGGTCCTGGGCGGCCGCCGGGCGGGCGGCCGCGAGGGCGAGCAGGGCCGCGGCGGCGAGCGTGGCTCGCCGGAAGGCGTCGGCGTGGCGCATGATTGGGCGCATGTTTGTCACGGAGGGGGAAGGGGCGCGACCGGGTCGCGCGCGTCCGCGGCGGGAGGGAGGCCGTGGCGCCGTGTCCAAGGAATGACGGGAACGCGGGGCCGCCCGTCACTCGAGCTCGCTATCCCGGGCCCGAACTAGGGCCGAACGCCCTAGCAGCGGCCGTCGCGGGCTGGACCGGCAGAAAGGCGGCGGGGGCGCGGCCGGACCTCTTGGGCCCCGCCGCGCCCCCGTAGGGCGCATCCAGGCTGACCGCGCGTACTACCTAGTAGAGGTAGACCCTCGTCCCGACGGGCACGAACTCGTACAGCCACGCGA
>JBJMNJ010000174.1:0-8960 GCA_045804325.1 Gemmatimonadaceae bacterium | reverse complement strand
GAACCCGAGCCGCGCCGCCTCCGCGATGCGCCGCTCGATGGCGCCGCTCGGCCGGATCTCGCCGCCCAATCCGATCTCGCCGAGGAAGATGACGTCCTTGGGCGCCGGCCGGTTGTAGAGGCTCGAGACCAGGGCCGCGGCCACCGCGAGATCCGCCCCCGGCTCGCTCAGCCGGACACCGGCCGTCACCTGCACGAAGACGTCGAGGTCGGCGAACGAGGTGGCCGCCCGCCGTTCGAGCACCGCCAGGAGCACGGCCAGGCGCTTGGGATCGAGCCCGGTGGCCACCCGCTGCGGCGTGCCGTAGCCCGACTTGGCGGCCAGCGCCTGCACCTCCACCAGCACCGGCCGCGTGCCTTCCATCAGCGCGGTCACCGCGCTGCCGCTGATGCCCTCGGCGCGAGCCGCCAGGAACACCGCGGACGGATTGGGCACGGGCACCAGTCCGTGCTCCGTCATCGAAAACACGCCCAGCTCGTCCACCGAGCCGAAGCGATTCTTCGTGGTGCGGAGGAGCCGATAGTCGAGCGTGGCCTCGCCCTCGAAGTAGAGCACCGTGTCCACGATGTGCTCGAGCGTCTTGGGGCCCGCGATGCCGCCGCCCTTCGTCACGTGGCCGACCACGAAGACGGCGGTGCCCGACTCCTTGGCGAAGCGCATGAGCCGCGCGGCGCACTCGCGCACCTGCCCGACGTTCCCCGGCGCGCCCTCGAGGTCGGCCGTGAACACCGTCTGGATCGAGTCCACGACCATGACGCCCGGCGACGACGCGCCCGCGGTCGCGAGGATCGTCTCGAGCAGCGTCTCGCTCAGCAGCTCGACGTCGCCGGCTGGATCGCCCATGCGGTCCGCGCGGAGCTTCACCTGGAGCGGGCTCTCCTCGCCGCTCACGTAGAGCACGCGCTCGCCCGCGCCCTGCACGCGGGCGGCGACCTGCAGCAGCAGCGTGCTCTTGCCGATGCCGGGCTCGCCGCCGACGAGCACCATGGACCCGGGCACGATGCCGCCGCCGAGGACGAAGTCGAACTCGTTGATGCCGGTGCGGAGGCGCTTCGACTCGGAGCCCTGGACGTCGCGGAGGCGCGGCGTGGCGGCGACGCTGCCGCCGGCGCCCAGCGCGTCACCGCCGCCGAGGCGACGCGCGGCGCCGCCGGACTTGGCGGACGCCTTGGGCGCGGCGAACTCCTCGGCGAGGGTGTTCCACTCGCCGCAGGTGTCGCAGCGGCCCTGCCACTTGGAGTACTCGGCGCCGCACTCGGTGCAGCGATAGACGGTCTTCAGCTTCGGGCTCACACCCGAAATTTAACCGAAAGCGCGTCCGCGCGTCAGGCCGTGGCGCCGAGCTCCTGGAGCAGCGCCGCCTCGCGGCGGTCGCGCTCCCGGAACTGGAGGTTCTTCCACGGGGGGAGCGAGCGCCACGCCATGAGGCAGGCGCCGCGAACCGTCGGGCGGACGCCGTCGCCCTCGCGCAGCAGGTAGCCGCTCGCGAGGTGCCGGAGGCGATCGCGCGCCTGGCGGTTGCGCTCGATCGTCAGCGCGTCCTCGCCGCGCGAGAGATGCAGCCGCTCGGCGCTGGTCCTGGCGCGCGCGACGCGCGCGCGGTGAATGCGGTACAGCGCGTCGAGCTCGCGCACCGTCGGCAAGGTCATCGCGTCGACGGCGGGCGACCGTGGAAACACGGACGCCTGGCGCGAGTTCGTGGTGAGCACGCGGAAGCCGTCGTCCCACTCGCTCTCGAAGAGCGGCAGGGCCTGCGGCGCCACGCTGGGCGCGCGCATGATGGCGAAGCTCGCGAGGTCGCCGTGCACGGGGTGCTCGAGCAGCGCGCCGACCGCGGTGGTGGCGCCGTCGCGGGCGCGGAACGCGGTGGGCCGATCGAACCCCATCGCGGTGAGCGTCGAGACGGCGGTCTCGAGGGTCTCGAACGTGTGCGCGTCGAGCGCCGCGACCTCGTCGGGCCCGATGTGCTCCATCGCCATGACGAGCGGCATGCGCGCCGACCGATGCACGAGCGCGGGCCCGAGCCAGTATGGCAGCGTGACCAGCCCACCGATCACGGCGGGCGCGATCAGGCTCACGTCCCGTACCCCCCGGGCGGCGGCGGCCGGTTCGTGAAGTTCTCGAACCGCGTGTACTGCTTGTGGAAGAACAGGTTCACGTTCCCGATCGGCCCGTTGCGCTGCTTGCCGACGATCACCTCGGCGCGGCCCTCCAGGCTGTTCCCGTCCTTGTCCGCCGGCCCGAAGTACACCTCGGGGCGGTAGAGGAACATGATGAGGTCCGCGTCCTGCTCGATGGCCCCCGACTCGCGCAGGTCGGAGAGCTGCGGGCGGCCCTTGTCGTCGCCGGTGCGCTGCTCGGGCGCGCGCGAGAGCTGCGAGAGCGCGACGACCGGCACGTTGAGCTCCTTCGCGAGCGCCTTGAGCCCGCGGGAGATCATCGAGACCTCCTGCTGCCGGTTCTCGGCGCTCGGGCCCTGCATGAGCTGCAGGTAGTCCACGATGACGAGATCGAGCCCGCTCTCCGCCTTGAGCCGGCGCGCCTTCGAGCGCATCTCGAGGATCGAGATGCCCGGCTGGTCGTCGATGTAGATCGGCGCCTGCGACAGGATGCCGGCCGCGCGCGCGAGGCGCGGGAAGTCGTCGTCGCGCAGCTGGCCCTTGCGCAGTCGCTGCGCGTCGATGCGCGCCTCGCTCGTGAGCATGCGCTGCACGAGCGACTCCTTGCTCATCTCGAGCGAGAAGAAGGCGACGTGGCGCTGCTCCTCGATGGCCGCGTGCTGCGCGATGTTGAGCGTGAACGCCGTCTTGCCCATCGACGGCCGCGCGGCGACGATCACGAGCTCCGACGGCTGGAAGCCGCTCGTCATCTCGTCGAGGTCCGCGAAGCCGCTCGCGACGCCGGTGATGGCCTTGCCGCCGCGCTGGAGCGCCTCGATGCGCTCCATTGTGGGCCACAGCAGCTCCTTGACGCGCGTGAAGCCGCCGATGCCCTGCGCCTGCGCGACCTGGAAGATCTTCGCTTCCGCCTCGTCGAGCAGCTCGGCCGCGGTGATCTTCGCCTCGAACGCCTCGCCGACGATCCGCGTCGAGACCTCGATGAGGCGGCGCAGCAGCGCCTTCTCGCGGACGATCTTCGCGTGGTACTCGACGTTCGCCGCGGTGGGGACGGCGTCGAGGAGGAGCGCGAGGTAGTCCTTGCCGCCGCTCGCCTCGAGCTCGCCGCGCCGCCCGAGCTCGTCGGCGAGCGTCAGCGCATCGACGACGTCGCCGCGCTCCGTGAGGGTGACCATCGCGCGGAAGATCCGGCGATTCCCCTCGCGGTAGAACATCGTGTCGTCGACGAACTCGGCCGCGCGCATGATCGCGTCGGCGTCGACGAGCATCGCGCCGAGGACGGCCTGCTCCGCATCCTCGGACCAGGGCGGACGGCGGTCCCGGTACGGGTCACGCCCCGGTGGCGCGAGCGCGATCGAGGATTCGGCGGGCGAGCTGGACATCTTCCCAGGTTGGACGCTTCCAGGCCGGGTTGCGGAGGAGCGCGGCCGGATGGTAGGTGACGACGAGCGGAACACCATAGTAACGGTGGACCGACCCCCGCAACTTACCGATCGCCAGCTTGGTGTTGAGCAGCGTCTGCGCGGCGAAAGTACCGAACGCGACGATCACTTTCGGCCGCACGAGCTCGATCTGCTTCACCAGGTACGGGCTGCACGCCTCCACCTCCTCCGGCCGCGGATTGCGGTTCCCCGGGGGGCGGTGCTTCAGGACGTTCGCGATGAACACTTCCTCGCGCGACAGCTTGATCGCCGCGAGGATCTTCGTGAGGAGCTGCCCGGCCGCGCCCACGAACGGCCGGCCGGTCTCGTCCTCGGTCTGCCCCGGCGCCTCGCCGACGCACATGAGGTCCGCGTCCGGGCTCCCCTCGCCGGGCACCGCGTTGATGGCCGTGCTGTACAGCGGGCACGCCTGGCAGCGCGCGACGAGTCGCGCGATCTCGTCGAGCGTGCGGACGCTCGCGAGCGGACCGGCGAACAGGTCCTGCGCCGCCTGCCCGACCTCGAGCCCCGGCGGCGCGCCGACGTCGTCCATCGCCGGCGCACTCCCCGCGCCGCCCGCGGGCGCCGGCGCGGGGGGCCGAGCGCCGCGAGTCGCCTCGGGCGTGGCGGCGCCGGGGGACGCGCTCTCCTCCATGCCGCGCGGAGCCTCGGGCACGTCCCCGGGGCGCGGCGTCGTCGCGCGGGCGCGGTCGACCTCCACCGCGCGCGCCTGGCCGGGGCCCGCGGCGGGCTTCTTGGGACGGGGCACGTCGTCACCTCCGGGTGCTGCGGCGTCGGCGGCGCGCAACGCCGCGCGCCAGTCGCTCCCGTACTCGGCCGCGGGCGCGCGGTCGCTCTCGACCGGTCGGGTCACCGGCGCGTCGCTCTCGGCCGCGTCGGCCTCCTCCTCCTCGGGACTCGGCGGCTCGTCGGGGCGCGTCTCGAACGACGAGCTGCCCCAAGCGCCTCCCTCGTCGCGCCGCGCGGCCTCGGCGCCCGTGCGCTTGCCGACGCCGGAGGAGAGGTTCTGCGCACCCAGCACGCGCATGACGTCCTCGACGCTCATGCCGTCGAGCACGAGCTCCGACTCGCCCATCTCGCGGCGTTGCTCGAGATAGCGCCGCAGCCGCTCCTTAGCGTCCACGCAGCCTGGCCTCCACGCGGTCGAGGATCGCGTCCGCGACCTCGGCCTTGCTCAGCAGCGGCAGCGGCTCCTCGCCGCTCGCCGTCAGGAACGTCACGCGGTTCGTGTCGACGCCGAACCCTGCGCCGGGCTCGGTCGCGTCGTTCAGCACGACCATGTCGAGCCCCTTGGCCGCAAGCTTCGCGCGCCCGTTCGCGACGGCGTCGTGCGTCTCGAGCGCGAAGCCGACCACGACGGCGTCCCGGCGCCGCGCATCGCGCGTGCCCGCGAGGATGTCCGTGGTGGGCGCCAGCTCGAGTGGGAAGAGGCCCGCCCCTTTCTTCATCTTCCGGCGCTCCGGCGTCGCGGCGCGAAAGTCCGCAGGCGCCGCGGCCATCACCAGCGCGTCCGCGTCGGGGAGCAGCGCTCGGACGGCGTCGGCCATCTCCTCCGTGCTCTCGATCCTGGTGACGAGCGGCCCCGTCGGCACCGGCTCGCTGGCGGGCCCGAGCACGAGCTGCACGCGCGCGCCGCGGCGCCACGCGGCGGCGGCGATCGCGAGCCCCATCTTCCCGCTGCTGTGGTTCGAGAGGAAGCGCACGGGGTCCACCGCTTCGCGCGTGGGGCCGGCCGTCACGAGCACCGTTCGTCCCGCCAGCCGCGGCGCCTCGAGCATCCGGCCCACGTGCGCCATGATCGTCTCCGGCTCCGGCAGGCGCCCCGCGCCCGACCCCTCGCCCGGCGACGCCAGCGGCCCGCTCTCGGGCTCCAGCACGTCGTAGCCGAGCTCGCGCAGGCGCGCCGCGTTGCGCGCGGTGGCCGGGTGCGCCCACATGCGGTCGTTCATCGCGGGGACGATCAGCACGGGCATCGCGTCGGCCGGCGCGTCCATGAGCCCGCGCGGCGGGCCGGCGGCGAGCAGCGTTGCGGTGAGCAGGTCGCCGGCCTCTCCGTGCGCGGCGCGCGCGATGAAGTCGGCGGTGGCAGGTGCGACGACGATCGCCTGCGCGCTGCGCGGGAGCCTGATGTGGTCGAGCGCGTGGCCCGGCGCGAGGAGGTGCGTGAGCACCGGCCGTCCCGTGACGGCCTCGAACGTGACCGGCCCCACGAACTCCGTCGCCGAGCGCGTCATGACGACGTCCACCTCGGCGCCCGCCTGCGTGAGCAGGCGGGCGAGCCACACCGACTTGTAGCTGGCGATCCCTCCCGTGACGCCCAGGAGGACGCGGCGGCCGTCGAAGGGCCTCATGCGGCCGCCGCCGGGTCGGTCACTCCGCCGAGCGGCGGCGCGGCAGGACGCGGTACTCGATGTTCCCGCCCGCGAGCTCTTCCAGCGCCCTGGTGGTGAGCTTCTTGTCGCCCTTCTGCGAGCGGCCGAGCGTCGCCTCGTTCAGCAGGCGGGCGTACTTCGCGGCGATGAGGACGCCGAGATACTTGTTCGGCGCATTCGCCGGGGCGATCTCGGACGGGGTGAAGACGCGCATTCCACTTCCGGGTTCAAGGTAGGGCGGAAATCTAACTGGCGGACAGGCTTACACGAAAGACCAGCGGCTTCGAGCCGGCCGCTGAGCGGCGGTCGCCAGCTATTCGAGATTCTCCACCTGCTCCCTGATCCGCTCCAGCTCCTCCTTGATCAGGATCACGTCCCGGAGGATCTCGGCGTCGTTCGCCTTGCTGCCCGTCGTGTTCGCCTCGCGCAGCATCTCCTGGAGCAGGAACCCGAGGCGCTTCCCCACCTCGCGTCCCTCGTCCAGGGCGCCGAGGAAGGCGGCGATGTGCGAGCGGAAGCGCGTCATCTCCTCGCTCACGTCGAGCCGGTCGGCGAGGATCGCGATCTCCTGGGCGATGCGCTGCTCGTCCGCCGCCAGGCCGTCCAGCAGCTCGCGGACGCTCTGGCGCAGGCGGTCGCGCTGCTCCACGAGCCGCTGCGGCGAGCGCGCCTCGATGCGCGCGAGCGCGCCGGCGACGAGCGCCACGCGCTCGCGCAGCGCGGCCGCGAGCCGGGCGCCCTCCTCCTCGCGCATCGCCGTGAGCGCGTCGGCGGCGCGCGACACGATGGCGAGCAGCTCGGCCGCGCTCCCCTGGTCCTCCTCCTCGACCGCGCTGGACACGATCACGTCGGGGAGGCGCAGCACCGTCGCCAGGTCGACGTCGCCGGCGAGGCCGTGACGCTCCCGGAGGGCACGGAGCTGGGTGACGTACGCCGCGAAGCGCGCCTCGTCGATCGCCCCGCCCCCGTCGACGTCGCGCTCGGCGCGCGCGGTGAGCGTCACGTGCCCCCGGGCGATGCGCTGGCGGAGCAGCTCGCGCACGTCGCCCTCCCAGCGCGCGAACGCGCCGGGGAGCTTGAGGCTGGGGCTGAAGAAGCGGTGGTTCACCGTGCGCAGCTCCACGCCGACGCGCGCCGCGCCCACGCGTCCTTCGGCCGCGCCGAATCCCGTCATGCTGCGCATCAATTTCGGAACTCCCACCGCACGCCGTAGACGTTCGTGAGCCGCGGCATCTCGTAGCCCGGGACCTGCTCGTAGATCTCGCCGGTGATGTTCCGGTACTGCCAGGTGATCACCGCGCTCAGGAGGCGGAGCTCGAGCAGCGTGCCGAGGGTGCGGCTCCCACCGGCGTGCAGGGTGCCGCGCGACGAGGGAAAGGCCACGCGGCTCCGGTACTCGTGCGTCGCCGCGAGCTGGAAGCCGAAGTTCCCGCTCGGGAAGCGTCGGAGCCATTCCGTCCGGAGCCCGAGCGTCGCGCGCGACTGCCAGCTCGGCTGGAGCAGGCTGTCGGCGCCGCTCCATCTGGCGCCCCACGCGTCCGCGAACACGTCACGCCACACCGTGCCGCGCGCGCTGGCAAAGGCACCCGTGAGCCGCCCCTGCGAGACCGGCGCGTTCGTGAGCGTGTCGTAGCGGAACGCCTTGTCGAAGACGACCGGCGTCGCGAGCAGCGCCGTGTCGCGCGCCATGACGCCACCGCTCACCCAGAGGCGGCGCAGGCGGAGCCCGACCTCGCCGAGCGCCGACGTCGCGGTGGGCTGCGCGCGGCGCAGCGCGCTCCCCGCCACGAACCCGCCGATGCCCAGCGCGACGCGGCCACGCAGCGAGTCGAGCGGGATGGGGTCGAGCGCGCTGCGCCGCGCGACGCTCCCCAGCACGGCGAGGAACGGGAGCGGCGTGAGGCGCGCGGTAGCCGAGAGCCGCTGCGTCGCGCCCGTGACGTCCTGCTCGCCGAAGATCGAGACCGACAGGCGGCTCCGGTCGAACGCGACGCGCGCCGAGGGCGAAGCGAACTGCCGGCCGTTGTAGACGCGGACGCGCCCCGTCACGCTCGCCGAGAGCCCGCCCGCCGCGACGCCCGCCGCCGCGACGTACTGGGCGCGGGAGACGGCGGTGTCGGCCAGGTCCGGCGCGCGCTCGAACTCGCCGATGCTCGTGTCGTTCGAGTCGGTCCGCGTGCTCGTCTCGCTGAAGATGAGCGAGCCCGCCATCAGCTGCGCCCACACGTGGTCGCCGGGCTGCCGGAAGCCCGCACGCAGGTACGCCTCGGTATTGCGGCCCTCGAGCGGCGCCAGCGGCGGGTACTCGCTCTGCGGCGCGCGGCGGGTGCGGCGCTGGGTGATCTGTCGCGTGCGCCCGGTGCGGTTCACCGTCCCGTCGGCGCGCCAGCTGCCCTTCGCCCACCCCACGCGCAGGAACAGCCCGAGGAGGTCGGACGAGCCGCCGACGCGGTCGTTCGTCGTGCTGTACTGCTGGCCGCCGGTCTGCAGCGCCCAGCCGCTCCGGTAGCGCCGTCCGAACCAGCCGCGGTAGATGTTCGTGTCCTCGTCGCCCGTGTACACGTCGGTGCGCGTGTACGCGTTCGTGCTGTTCACGCTCCAGCTCCGCAGGAACACGCGCAGCTCGTCCGCGTCGCGCTCGACGGCCACCTCGTCCAGGGTCCAGAGCTGCACCTGCGCGAGGTCCAGGATGCGCCCGGTGCGGCCGTCGAGCGGGTCGAGCTCGAGCCCGTCGTAGTAGACGCGCACGCGGTCCACCTGCCCGAGGTAGGCGGCGTGCGTCGGCGCGCCGATCCACCCCGCCCGGAAGCCCGTGACGCCGGGGATGCGCTCGAGCAGGTCGAGCAGCGTGAGCGCCCCGCTGTTGTAGATCGCCGGACGGTCCCAGCGGAACGCCTCCCCGATCGCCACCGTCGGCGGCGTCTCCGAGCGCGCCAGCGGCGCGCGCAGCGTGTCTCCCGCGGTGTCGGCCGGCATCGGGACGGCGGGCGACGTGTCGCGCGCCTTCGTGGAGTCGACCACGACGGAGT
>JBJMNJ010000173.1:0-4742 GCA_045804325.1 Gemmatimonadaceae bacterium | reverse complement strand
CCGAGGACTGGGTCGCGCGCGCGTCGTTCGGCGACCTGTCGAAGCTGAACTTCGTGCGGAGCGCGCTGCGCGGGCGCACGCAGGCGTCGGCCACCTGGCGCGCGGCGGGCTGAGCGAGCGCCGGGAAGCTACCGGTGCATCGGCAGGAACGAGTCCGTCTGCTCCGCCTCCACCGGGTGGTGCCCCGCCGACTCGTACTCGGAGCGCAGCACGTCCATCATCTCCTCACGCCGCTCGTAGAGCCGCTTGAGCGGCCGCGGCGCGCGGCGCGCGAGCGCGTAGGCGGTGAGGAGCGGCAGCGCCACCGTCGAGTCGAGGTAGCACACCACCGCGTCAGGCAGCCGGTCCGGGTCGATCTTCCCCCAGCTCACCGCCTCGGCCGGCGTGGCGCCCGAGAGGCCGCCGGTGTCGGGGCGCGCGTCGGTGACCTGCAGGAAGTAGTCGTGCCCCTTCTCGTCGATGCCGAGCACTTCCTGGATCTGCGGCTCGGTCTGGAGCATGAAGTTCTTGGGGCTCCCGCCGCCGAGGATGAACACGCCGGAGCGGCCGCCGCCGCGCTTCGCGGCGAGGACGATCGACGCCGTCTCGTTCACGTCCTTGTTCGGGTCGATCACGCACTGGTTCCCGTCGAGCGCGAGCGCGGCGACGTTCATGCCGATCGAGGAGTCGCCGGGCGACGAGGTGTAGATCGGCACGCCGCACGCGTACGCCGCCGAGAGCAGCGACTTCTGCCCGACGCCGAGCGCCTTCTCGCGCTCGCGGACGTACTTGCCGCAGAGGTTGTGGAACTCCGCGCTGCTCATGCTGCGCTGGAACTCCGGCCCCGCGATGACCTTCCGGAAGAACGCGTCGGTGCTGAGGAGGACGTCGTAGTCGAAGAAGATGTCGTAGATGCGGACGACGCCCTCCTCGCGCAGCACCACGTCCGACTCCTGCGCGTTCCCGCGGTGCATCGCGAGGCCGAGCCCGAAGTGCGTGTCGTGGTACAGGTTCGCGCCCGTCGAGATGATCCAGTCGACGAAGCCCGCCTCGATGAGCGGGATGAGCGCGGCCATGCCGAGCCCGGCGGGGGTGAGCGCGCCGGTGAGCGTCATGCCGACGGTCACGTTCTCGTCGAGCATCTTCTGCGTGAGCAGCTGCGCGGCCTCCTTGAGGCGCGCGGCGTTGTACGCGAGGAAGGCGTTCTCGACGAGCTCGGCGGCGGTCTCGCGCCCGGTGATCCCCGTGGGGAGGATGCGCTGCCCGCGGAGGAAGCGGCTCTTCTCGTGCGACGTGTGCACGGCCTCGCCGCGCTCGCGCGCCTCGGCCGCGCGCTTCTGCTCGGCCTTGTCGCCGGCCGCGCTCGCGCGCCCGCCCTCGCCGTGCCGTGATGCCTTGAAGCCGCCGCGCTCGCGGCCGCCGTCCTCGGAGGACGACTCCTTCTTCGCGAAGGGCTTCCCGGACTTCCCGGGCTTCGCGGACTTTCCACCGTCAGCGGCCGCATCCGCCCGCGTTCCGCGGGCACCCGGCCGGCCGCCGGGCTTCTTCTTACTTGCCATCGCCCTTTACCCGCGTGCTCACGGTTCGCGTCTGCGCCTCGTACGCCGCCGCCACGGCGGCACACGCCTCGTGGGGGTCGTCGGTGAGGAGCATCAGGTCCATGTCGCCCGGGCTGATCTTCTTCTCGCTGAGCACGCGCGTCTGGAGCCAGCGCACGAGCCCGGCCCAGTAGTGGCGCCCGAAGAGGATCACCGGGAACTGGTAGATCTTCCCCGTCTGGATCAGCGTCAGCGCCTCGAACGCCTCGTCCAGCGTGCCGAAGCCGCCCGGGAAGATGATGAAGGCCGACGAGTACTTGATGAACATCGTCTTCCGCACCTGGAAGTAGCGGAAGTTCACGAGCGTGTCGACGTACGGGTTGGCGCCCTGCTCGAAGGGGAGCTCGATGTTGCAGCCGATCGAGTGCGCGCCGACCTCGCGCGCGCCCTTGTTTGCCGCCTCCATGATCCCCGGGCCCGCGCCGGTGAGGATCGAGAACCCGGCCTCGCCCAGGAGCTTCGCGGTCTGGTAGGCGGCCTGGTACTGCGGGTCGTCGGGGCCGGTGCGCGCCGAGCCGAAGATGCTCACGCCGCGCTCGACCTTCGCGAGGGCGTCGAAGCCCTCGATGAACTCGCCCATGATGCGCATGACGCGCCACGGGTCGGTGCGCGTGAAGTCCACGCGCGGCCCGGCCTGCGCGAGGAACTTCTCGTCCTCGGTGACGGGGAGGTCGCGGATGGACGTGTCGATCTCGCGGGTCGGGCCGGCGGTGCGGGCGGGCTGTCCCTCCGACGGCGGCCGGCGCCCGGCCTTCCGGTGCCCGGCCTCCGTGCGCTCCTTGAGGTAGAGCAGCGCCTCCTGCTCCGCCGTCTTCAGGAGGTCGGGGTGCATCTTCTTGCCGCTCGCGGTGCGCGGACCGCGCCGCCGGCGGTCGTCGCCCTCGCGCGTGCGCCGACGATCGGTCCCGTCGCCCGCCCCGCTCTCGGTCGCGCGCTCGACGCGCTCCCCGCTGGACGTCTCGGCCGCGCGCTTGCGTGCGTTCCGCGCCCCCGCCCCTCGCGTCGTCTTCCTGGCTGCCATGCGTGCTGTCGCTGGTGAGGGGGTGGAGTCTAGCGCGGACGGCGGGGAGTAGGGAGTAGGAAGCGGGAAACAGGAGCAGGAGACAGGATGAGGGATGTAGCTTACGGCGGCGCTCCGTTTCCTGTTCCCTGCTTCCTCTTCCCTGCTCTTTGCCCGTCATCATCCTCGTCGCCGACGGCGCGCGACCGGACACCTTCGAAGCCGCGCTCGACTCCGGCGCGCTCCCCGCGCTCACACGGCTCCGCGCGGAGGGCGCGCTGCACAGCGTGTCGTCGGTGTTCCCGTCCGTCACCGGGCCCGCGTACGCGCCGTTCATCATGGGGCGCTTTCCGGGGCCCGTCGGGCTGCCGGGGCTCCGCTGGTACGACCGCGCGCGGCAGGCCACGAGGTTCCCCGACTACACGCGCAGCTACGTCGGCGTGGACATGCGCCACGTGGACCGCGACCTCGACCCGCACGCGCCGACGCTCTTCGAGCTCGCGCCGACGAGCCTCGCCGCGCTGAACGTCATCGGGCGAGGGCTCCGGCCCCGCGACCGACTCGGGCGCGGCGCGACGTTCGCGCTGCGCGCCGCGCGCACGCACTTCAGCGGCGACGTGCGCGGCTGGCTGCGCATCGACCGCGACATCGGGCTCGAGGCGGCGCGCCGCATCCACGACGACCAGCCGGACGTCGCCTTCGTCGCGCTCACGGGCGTGGACAAGACCTCGCACAGCGAGGGGCACGAGGCGGACGTCGTGCGCGACGCGCTCGCCATCGTGGACGAGACGGCGGCGGAGATTCGCGGCCGGCTCGAGCGCGACGGGCGGTGGGAGCAGACCCACCTCTGGGTCGTGAGCGACCACGGGCACTCGCGCGTCGGCACGCACGACGACCTCGACCGCCTCGTGCGCGGCTGGGGGCACGGCACCATCTCGCACCCGTGGGTCTACGGCTTCGGCCGGGACGTGGCGGTGATGGTGAGCGGCAACGCGATGGCCCACCTGTATCTCGAGCTCGCGCGCCAGGATCGGCCGTGGTGGCCGGCGCTCGCCCCGCGCTGGGGCAGCCTCGCCGACGAGCTGCTCGCGCGCCCCTCGGTGGACCTCATGCTCCTGCCGCACTCGCCGACGCGCTGCGAGGTGCGGGGCCGCGGGCGCGGTACCGCGCTGGTGGAGATGGAGCCCGCGCGCGGCGGCGGCGCGACATTCACGTACAGGCCACAAGACGGCGACCCGCTCTCGCTCGGCGGCGAGCTCGCGGGGCTCGACGCGGGGGCGGCGCACGACGCCTGCGCGCCGACCGACTACCCCGACGGGCTGGTGCAGATCGCCCACCTCGCCGGCGCCCCGCGCAGCGGCGAGATCGTGCTGTCGGCCTCGCGCGACTGGGACTTCCGCGCCCGCTACGAGCCGATCCCCCACGTGAGCGCCCACGGCGCGCTGCACCGCGAGCACATGCTCGTCCCCCTCCTCGTCAACCGCCCGCCGTCGCGCACGCCGCGCCGCACGACCGACGTGATGCCGAGCGCGCTGGCCGCGCTGGGGCTGGAGATACCGGGGGGGCTGGACGGGGAGTCGTTCTTGTAGGTCGTGAGGTGGGAGACCAACGACCAACGACCGACGACTACCGACCGTGAGCCACAGGACCGAGCCGGACCGGTCCTGTGGCCTCCGGCTGGTGGTCGTTGGTCGTCGGTCGTTGGCGAACGACCCACGGCCGCCGTCCGGTACGCTCCCTGCTGATCCGCGCGCCCGAGACGTCCAACGCGAACGCATCACTCGGGAGAGCGGCGGCGATGAGCAAGCTGCTACGCGGCCTCGTGGCTGGATACGGGGCGAAGAAGCTGGGGGGCGGGTGTGTCAGTACGGTGTTGATTTTTCTGGTGCTGTGGTGGCTGCTGGGGCAGTGCGGGGGGACGACGTTCCGATGACCCCTGGCTGTGCGCCGACTCGCCATGGGCGCGAAGCCACGAGCGCTGCTGAACGGCGATAGGCGACCGCTGCCGCCCGGCTGACCGGCGGGTCGCCGATGCGTAGAACCCGCGGGACACCAGAGGTGGGTTCCCGAGGGTTTTGCTCAGGGCGAACCGCTGGTTCGCGGCAGTCGCCCGTCGCCAGTCGCCGGCGCTCGTAGCGTTCAGCCGATGGCAGGGCCGCTCGTGA
>JBJMNJ010000172.1:0-3118 GCA_045804325.1 Gemmatimonadaceae bacterium | reverse complement strand
CGGGTGGGGGCCGCGCGGCGTGGGGGGGGCAAGCCCGGTGCCACCCGCCGGCAACACGCCGATGACGGCCGCAACGGCGTGGTGATGCGGGGGCGCCGGCCCGAGGCCAGATTGTCGCGCACGCCCCGCCCCTCGGCCTACCGCCACGCCCGCCATGAGCTACTGCGACGCCGCCGCGCACCCCGTCCACGGCCCCTACCACGACCACGAGTACGGCGTCCCCGTGCGCGACGACGCCGCGCTCCTCGAGCGGCTCTCGCTGGAGATCGCGCAGGCGGGTCTCTCGTGGCTCACGGTGCTCAACAAGCGCGCGGGCTACCGCGCCGCGTTCGAAGGGTTCGACCCGGAGCGAGTCGCCGCGTACGGCGACGCCGAGCGCGCGCGGCTCATGGCCGACGCGGGCATCGTGCGCAACGGGCGCAAGATCGACGCGACCATCGACAACGCGCGCGCCGTGCTCCGCCTGCGCGAGACGCACGGCGGCTTCGCCGCGTGGCTCGACGCGCACCACCCGCTCCCCCCGGACGCGTGGCGCAAGCTCTTCAAGGAGACCTTCCGCTTCACGGGCGGCGAGATCGTGAGCTCGTTCCTCGTGAGCCTCGGCTACCTCCCCGGCGCGCACCGCGAGAGCTGCCCGGCGTACGCGCGGATCGCCGCGATGAACCCGCCGTGGGCAGTCAATCGTACTTCCGCTTCGCGTGCACCCTCGCCCCGCGCATGATCGACTTCACCCGCGCGCGCTCGGCGGCCATCGCGCGGTCGTCCTGGCGGCGCGCGAGCCAGGCGAGCTCGCGGGCGAGCGCGCGCCACGCCTCGAGGCGCGCCGCGTCGAGCGCGCCGCGCGCCACGGCGTCGCGCACGGCGCACCCCGGCTCGCTGTCGTGCGCGCAGTCGGCGAAGCGGCAGCCGACCGCGAGCGTGGCCACGTCGTCGAACGCGGCCTCGACGCCAGCGCCGCTTCCCCAGAGCGCGAGCTCGCGCACGCCGGGCGTGTCGATCAGCAGCGCGCCGGACGCGAGGCGCACGAGCTCGCGGTGCGTCGTCGTGTGGCGCCCCTTGCCGTCGGCGCGCAGGGCGGCGGTGCGCAGCAGCTCGGTGCCCGCGAGCCGGTTGACGAGCGTGGACTTCCCCACCCCGCTCGCGCCGAGGAGCACGGCGGTGCGCCCCGGCGCGAGGTGCGCGGCGAGCGCGTCGAGGCCCTCGCCCGTCTCCGCCGAGACGGCCACGAGGTCGGCCCCCGGCGCCGCGCCGAGCGCGTCGGCGGTGGCCGCCGCGAGCGAAGCGTCGTCGGCGAGGTCGCGCTTCGTCAGCAGGATCACGGGCACCGCGCCGCCCTCCCACGCCATCGCGGCGAAGCGCTCGAGGCGGCGCGGGTTCACGCCGTCGGGGAGCGGGGCCGCGAGCAGCGCGACGTCCACGTTGGCGGCCACCACCTGCGCCGCCACCTCGCTCCCCGCCGCCTTGCGCACGAAGGCGCTGCGGCGCGGCAGCACCGCGCGCATCACCGCGCGCCCGCCGGCGCCCTCGGCGCCCGCGACGGCCACCCAGTCTCCCACCGCCGGAAGCAGCGAAGGGTCGCGCGCCGCCTCGCTCTCGCGGTGCAGGCGGCCGGCCGCGACCGCGGCGCGCGCGCCGCCTCCGCCGTCGATCAGGTACTCCGCGCGGTGCCGGGCAAGCACGCGCGCCGGCAGCGCGTCGTCGTCCGCGAGCGCGCGGAACGCCGCGGCGAACGTCTCGTCCCAGCCGAGGGCCGCGAGCGCGGCCGCGTCGGCATCGTTCGGAATCGTCACTGGAGTTCTCTCCACTCGTGCCGGGCGCCGGCGCCGAGCGTGTCGGCGCGAGTGGCGAAGCCCGGCGGGCGATGACCGTGCCCGACGCGCGCCTAACGGCGCGCGGGGCGTGAGCGCGTCATGCCCGGCCGCGGGGCGCGGCGAGGGGGGCCGACCGGTGGATCGATCCGGTCAGCGTGCCGTCGCCGGCGTGGCCGGGCGAGTGACGGCAGTGACGGCGGTACGCAGAGGCGCCTCGAGTGGCGGAGATCACGACCGGCATGGTCGCGATGGACGAACGAAACCATCGATCGCCGACGCGGTCAAGTGCGTGGGCCCGCGGCCGGCGGGCCGAGGGCCGACGACCGCTTCGAGCGGCGACGCTAGTCGTCGACCAGCTTTCTGAGCGCGTCGATCGCCCGCACCGCCTGCCCGCTCGGCACCGCGCCCGGCACCAC
The DNA here is from genome assembly GCA_045804325.1 of Gemmatimonadaceae bacterium. GTDB lineage: Bacteria > Gemmatimonadota > Gemmatimonadetes > Gemmatimonadales > Gemmatimonadaceae > JBJMNJ01. The sequence goes on along the minus strand of JBJMNJ010000172.1, from coordinate 891 downwards.
GGCCTGGAGCAGCGTCGCGTCGCGGTCGTACAGGTCGTTGCCCCAGTGCAGCTGGCCGTCGCGCTGGTACGCCGTGAAGTACGCGATGTAGACCGGGATCTTCTTCGGCAGCCTCACGCCCTTGTTGTCCTGATCCGAGTGCATCGCCTGCTCCACGCGCGCGGCGTCCCAGCCGAGGACCCACTGCGCGAGCTCGGCGGGCTTCTCGAGGCGGATGCAGCCGTGGCTGAAGGCGCGCACGTCCTTCTCGAACAGGTCGTCCTGCGGCGTGTCGTGGAAGTAGATGTTGAAGTCGTTCGGGAAGAGGAACTTCACGAGCCCGAGCGAGTTCTTCTCGCCCGGCTTCTGGCGGATGCGCGTCTTGCCGCCCTCGCTGTAGTACTCGTAGTTCCCGCGGCTGAGATATCCCGGGTCCGCGGCGATCTTCGGCTCGATCTCCTTCGCCTGGATGTCCGGCGTCACGAGCCAGTACGGGCGGAAGACCACCGTCTCCATCGAGTCGCTGAACACCGGCGTCGTGCGCCCCTCGAACTCCTGCCCGACGATCACCTTCATCTCGATCGTCTTCTGCCCGTTGTCGTAGCCCTCGAGGCGGAAGGCGGGGACGTTCACCAGGATGTAGCGCGTGCCGAGCTGGCGCGGCAGCCAGCGGAAGCGCTCGAGGTTCGCGGCGATCTGCGTCATGCGCGTCGCGGCGGGGACGTTCATCGACTTCACGGTCTCCTCGCCGAGCATGCTGTCGACGGGGATGTTGTGCAGCGCCTGATAGCGGGCGACGGCGCCCGCGAGCGCGCGGTCGTAGACCGCGCTCGGCCCGCGGCCCGCGGCCGCTGGCCGCTGCGCGGCGGACCGGGCGTCGGAGGACGAGGACGGGGAGCGCACCGCCGAATC
>JBJMNJ010000171.1:0-3305 GCA_045804325.1 Gemmatimonadaceae bacterium | reverse complement strand
TCACTCCGTTCGACCTCTCCGTACTTTTCTCGCGCCGCATGGACGTGCTGCGCCGCGCCTTCTCGCTCGTGCCGGAGTACCTGGTGACGCGCGAGCAGGACGACGTCGTGAACCTCATGGACTACGGCGTGCAGCTCGGGCGCCGCTTCCGCGCGCTGAAGCTCTGGATGGTGATCCGCGCCTTCGGCACCGAGCGAATCGCCGAGGCGCTGCGCGACCAGTGCCGCATGGCGCGCGAGCTCGCCGCGCAGGTCGCCGCGGAGCCGGGGTGGGAGCTCTCCGCCCCCGTCCCCTTCTCGCTCGTCTGCTTCCGCTACGCGCCCCCGGGCACGAGCGAGGCGGAGCGGGACGCGCTGAACGCGCGCATCCTCGAGGCCGTGAACGCGAGCGGCGAGGCCTACCTCTCGCACACGAAGCTCGGCGGGCGGTTCGTGCTGCGTCTCGCGATCGGGAACCTGCGCACGGAGCGGCGGCACGTGGCGCGGGCGTGGGAGCTGCTGCGATCGGCCGCTCGGCGGGCCGCCGTCGGCGCCAGGGGGATCGGCGCGGCGCCCGGTTCGTGACGGACGCCGCGCCTCGGTCGGTCAGGACCTGAACCAGCAGGTCAGGTTGATGCGCCCCGAGGGCGCGAAGACCTCGATGGCCTGGCGCGTGGACCGCCCCTCGGGAAGGAAGCACAGCAGCCCGGTCTCGACCACCGCGGTGGACGGCTCGCTCCCCGCCGGGAGCCACCCCTCGCACGTGAGCGTGAGGTTGCCACTGGCGGACTCCACGACGTGTGACTCGGTCGCGTTCACGGTCGGGAACCCGCGCTGCCCGATGTGACACTCGAAGTCGTTCTCGACCCGGCCGAGGGGCAGGTCGCGCGGCTGGACGCCGACGTGGAGGGCCGGCACCGCGGCTGCGCGCGGCGCGGGGCCGGACGGCTCGGAGCACGCAGCGGCGGCGATGACGGCGAGCGCGAGGAGGCGGCGGGTCATGAGAGGGCTCCTTCGTGAGGGTGGATGGGCCGAGCGGGCCGTTTGCGAATCCCGCCCGGCGCGGTGTATCGTGGCCCGCCGGCCCCAACGCCGGCTCAACGCCGCCTCAACCGCCGCATCGTGTTCTCGCTGAACGTCCTGGGCGGCGCGTCCCTCCACGGGCCTCACGGTCCGGTGAGCGGGCGCGCGGCGCAACGGCACCGGCTCGCGCTTCTCGCGCTCCTCGCGCGCGCCCGGCGGCGTACGCTGCCGCGCGAGCGGCTGACCGGATACCTATGGCCGGACAGCGATCCCGAGCGCGCGCGGGCGCTGCTCGCCGAGTCCGTGTACGTGCTGCGCAAGGCGATGGGCGAGCACGCGCTCGTCTCGGAGGGCGATGCCCTGCGCCTCGACGCGGAGCTCGTCGCGTGCGACGCGGACGAGTTCGAGGCGGCAGTGCAGCGTGGCGACTGCGAGCGTGCCGTCGCGGCGTACGGCGGGCCCTTCCTCGACGGGCTCGTCGTCCCGGGGGCGCCGGAGCTCGAGCGGTGGTCGGAGGGCGAGCGTGCGCGGCTGGCGGCGGCGCACGGTGAGGCGCTCGCGTGGCTCGCGACGGACGCCGAGCGCCGTGACGACGCGGCCGCCGCGGTGCGCTGGTGGCGCGCCGCCGCCGGCGCGGATCCCTACGCCACCCGTCCGGCGCTCGGACTCATGCGCGCGCTCGAGGCGGCCGGGGACCGCTCCGCCGCCCTCCAGCACGCGCGCGTTCACGCCGCGCTGGTGCGCGCGGAGCTCGAGGCCGAGCCGGACCCGGCGGTCGAGGCGCTCGCGGCGGACATTCGGCGGCGCCCCGCCCCGGCGTCCGGCGGCGCGCCGCCGCACGCCGACCTCGCGAGAGCGGCGGCGCCCCCTGATGGACCGGACCGAGTGCCCCTCCCTGCTGCCCCGGATGCGGGCGCGGCGTCCGGGCCTGACGAGCCGTCGAACGCCCCCGGCCGGCGTCCGCCCCGGGGCCGGGTCGTCGCGGCGGGCGCGCTGGCGGCGCTGCTCCTCGCGGCCGCGGTAATCGGCTCCCGCCGGGCCGGCTGGGGGTGGGAGCCGGCGCGCGCCGTGGCTGGCGCGCACGGCGCCCGCGCCGCGCCGGAGGCGGTGGCCGTCCTCCCCTTCTCGGTGCGCGGCGGCGAGGACGCCGTGTACCTCGGCGAGGGGATGGTCAGCCTCCTGACCATGGGGCTGGAGGGGAGCGCGTTGCGGGCCATCGACCCCCATCTGGTTCTCGGCGGCGGGTCCGCGACCTCGATGCGCCCCAACGACGCGCGCGCCGCGGCGGCGCGGCTCCACGCGCGCTACTTCGTGCTCGGCGAGGTGATGGAGGCCGGCGGCCGGCTGCGCATCACTGCCTCGCTCTACGACGCCGCAGCGCCGGCGCGTGAGCCGGATCGCGCCGCGGTCGAGGGCCCGGCGCGCGAGGTCTTCTCGCTCGCGGACGAGCTCGCGCGGCGGCTGCTCGGGGCGCGCGACGGCGCGGCGCACCTCGACCGCGCCGCGGCCGCGACCACGCGGTCGCTGCCCGCCCTCAAGGCGTTCCTCGAGGGGGAGCGGGAGATGCGGCGCCGGCGGAAGGAGCAGGCGCTGGACGCGTTCGAGCGGGCCGCGGACCTCGACTCCGCGTTCGCGCTCGCACACTACGGCGTCGCCGTCGCCGGATTCTGGCTCGACGACGCCGAGCGCGCCGCGGCCGCGGCCGAGCGAGCGGTGCGGTCGGGCTCCGGACTCCCCGAGCGGGAGCGCCGGCTGCTCGTCGCGCTGCGCGCGATGCTCGCCGGCGACGCACTCGCCGCGGAGCACGGCTTCCGCGACGTCGTGGCGCGGGACCCGGAGCACGCGGACGCCTGGTACATGCTCGGCGAGACGGTGCACCACTTCGGCAACCTGCACGGCCGGCACGTCGGGGAGTCGCGCGAGCCCTTCGAGAGGGTGCTCGCGCTCCAGCCCGGCCACGCGGGGGCCATCTTCCACCTGCTCCGTATCGCGGCGTTCGAGGGGCGCGCCGCTGCGGTGGACTCCCTGGCGGCTCGCGTGGAGCCCGCGAGCAGCGACGGCCTGCGGGCGCGCGCCATCAGGGCCTTCGTGACAGGCGACGTGGCGCAGCAGGCGTGGGTCGCGGACACCCTGCGCTACCTCGACGGGCGCCGCGCCGCGCTCGTCGCGCGCGAGGTCGCGGTCGTGGCCCGCGATCCGGCCGCGGCCGCGCGGCTCGCGACGACGCTGGCGCGCGCGGCGGCCCGCGCGGATCGCGCGGCAGGCGGCGAGGTGCTGGCCTACCTGGCGCTGGCGCAGGGGCGC
>JBJMNJ010000170.1:0-4375 GCA_045804325.1 Gemmatimonadaceae bacterium | reverse complement strand
CTCAAGGAAGCGCACGACCGGCTCCAGTTCCTCTGCGACGTCGGGCTGAACTACCTGTCCATGAACCGCGCGACCCGCACGCTCTCCGGCGGCGAGGCCCAGCGCATCGGCCTGGCCAACGCGCTGGGCTCGCAGCTCGTGGACACGCTCTACGTGCTCGACGAGCCGAGCGTGGGGCTCCACCCGCGCGACATGGAGCGGCTGCTGCGGCTGCTGCTCCGACTGCGCGACGGCGGCAACACCGTGCTGGTCGTCGAACACGACCTGGAGGCCATGCGCCCCGCCGATTTCATGGTGGAGCTCGGGCCGGGGAGCGGCGACCAGGGCGGGAACCTCGTCTTCGCCGGGCCGATGAGCCGCGCGGCCGAGAGCCCGCTCACGGGGCAGTATCTCACGGGCGAGCGCGCGATCGAGGTGCCGGAGGAGCGGCGGCGGCTCGGCCCCCGCTGGCTCACGCTCACGGGCGCGCGGGAGCACAACCTCAAGGGCGTGGACGTGCGCATCCCGCTCGGCGCCATGACGGTCGTGAGCGGCGTGTCGGGCTCGGGGAAGAGCACGCTCGTGCACGACGTGCTGTACCGCGCGCTGGAGCGGCAGACCACCGGGGAGCATTCGGCGAAGCAGCACCTGGGGGAGCGCGTCGGCGCGTTCACGTCGCTCTCGGGGGCGGAGGCGCTCGACGCCGTGGTGCTCATCGACCAGGAGCCCATCGGGCGCTCGCCGCGCTCGAACCCGGTCACGTACGTCAAGGCGTTCGACGAGATCCGGCGGCTCTTCGCGCAGACGCCGCTGGCGCGCGAGCGCGGCTACACGGCGGGCACGTTCAGCTTCAACGTCGCGGGCGGGCGCTGCGAGGCGTGCGAGGGCGCGGGCTACGTCGAGATCGAGATGGTCTTCATGGCCGACGTGTTCGTGCCGTGCGACCACTGCGGCGGCAAGCGCTTCAAGGCGGACGTGCTCGACGTGACGGTGCACGGCCGGAACGTCCACGAGATGCTCGAGCTCACCGTGGACCAGGCGGTGCGCCTGTTCCCGCGCGAGGAGAAGCTCGCCGCCTCGCTCTGGCAGCTCCAGCGCGTCGGCCTCGGCTACCTGCGCCTCGGCCAGCCGGCGACGACGCTCTCCGGGGGCGAGGCGCAGCGCATCAAGATCGCCCGCGAGCTCGCGCTGTCCGGCCGCACGGCGGGCAAGAAGCTCTACGTGATGGACGAGCCGACGACGGGCCTGCACCTCGAGGACATCCGGAAGCTCGTGCGCGTGCTCGACCACCTCGTGGACCACGGGCACACGCTCGTGCTCATCGAGCACAACCTCGACGTCATCAAGCTCGCGGACTGGCTCATCGACCTCGGCCCCGAGGCGGGGGACCGGGGCGGCGAGGTGGTGGCGATGGGGCGGCCGGAAGAGGTCGTGCGGGTGCCGGGGAGCTACACGGGCCAGTGGCTGCGCTCCGTGCTGCCGGACGACGGGCGCGTGCCGCGGGACGCCCCGGCGGACGTCGAGCCGCGCGTCACCCGCCCGCGCCCTCGCCGCGCGAGCGCGATGGAGCGCGGCGCCTAACGCGTCCGGCGCCGGCGGCCGGACCCGGCCCGGAGCGCCCCGGCGATCCGCGCCGTCAGCCGGCCCGACGCCAGTCCGGTTCGGGGGTCGCGACGGTGCCGCCGAGGGGCTCCGTCGGGGCCGGGCTGCTTGACGGAAGCCCAAGGGGCGGCTAATTTTATGTCTTCCGCGGCTCGCGCCGCGGACAGTCCCCAGTAGCTCAGTTGGTCAGAGCATCCGACTGTTAGGAATGGCACACCGGAGGCGAAATCCTCCGCGTGAATCCCGTCAAATTCGGGGAACGGTGTAACATCCCAACCCCGAGCCAAGCCCGCATGTGATCGCGGGAAGGTGTAGAGACTCGACGGCGGGCACCTGACCGCGCAGGGCGAAGGTGAAGAGAGAGTCCAGACCACGAACCGGCGCCGAACGGCCGGGCGGCGAAAGCCGAGGTGGTAGGTAATCGGAGGGTCGTAGGTTCAAGTCCTACCTGGGGAGCTCGAGAGGGCGGCCGTGAGCAGATCACGGTCGCTCTCTTTTTTTTGCGCCCACCGTCATCGGCGCCTCGAGGCAGCGGAGCGTCGAGACCGGCCCGTGCGCTCCGAAGCCAGGGAACGCCGGCCCATGACGCAATCCCGGAACGGCGCGCCGGCCTCGACCGTTCCGCGTCAGGAGCTCCGACCCGGGTAATGTGACCCGCCTCACATGCTCGGCCCGGCCTTCCGGTACGGGACCGCGCCTACCGTTCCGCGTTGAACAGGTGACGCACACCTAGTCCGAATATTGCTCACGGTCCGACGCAGTGTTCGCACGCGGTGTACGTGAGGCGACGCACCACGCGCGCCTTCACGTGCCATCGTGCCTCCCCGCGACTCCACCTCGGATCTCACACGTTGACAAGCCGTCGCAAGCATGATACGTGGGAAGGGAGCGACCCCCTCGAGCGCGAGGATGCGCGCCGTGCGGCCGCCTCGACCGCGGCCCGCGCTCCGTTGTCCCCGCTCCGGCGTTCGACCTCCACTCGGCGATCCGAGGGATCCGTGCGAACCAGAGAGGAGATGCGTCCGACATCCCCGCTCTCGGCGCCCGTCGTGACCCGACACGGCGGCGCGCTCGCCGCGCACGCGATCGCCGACGCCGGCGCCGCGGAGGCCGTGCCGCTCACCTCCCGCGACGGCGCCGCGGTCGGCGTCGTGCACCTCGCCGCGGAGCTCGCGCCCTTCGCGCGGACCGGCGGCCTCGGCGAGGCCGTGCAGAGCCTGGCCCGCGCGCAGGCGATGGCCGGGCTCCAGGTCAGCATCGTCATGCCGATGTACTGGCAGGTGCGCGAGGGGCGGGAGTTCGAGCAGGTCGGCGAGGCGTTCCGCGTGCAGGTCGGCCCGCGCATCGAGGAGGCGCGGCTCTTCCGCCTCATCGAGAACCGCGCGCCCGAGGGGAGGCCGCGCATCTACTTCATCGAGAGCGCGCGCTACTTCGACCGCGCCGGCATCTACGGCGAGGACGGCACGGACTACCCCGACAACCACCGGCGCTACGCCTTCTTCGCGCTCGCGGCCATCGCCGCGCTGCCGCGCATCGCGCAGACCCCGATCGTCCTGCACTCGCACGACTGGCACACGGCGCTCGGCCCCGTCTACCTGCGGAATCACTTCTCGCGCGACCCGTTCCACCGGCAGGTCTCGACGGTGCTCTCGGTGCACAACGCCGGGTTCCAGGGCACCTTCCCCTACGAGGTCATGGAGGACCTCGGCCTGCCGCTGGAGCTCTTCAACTTCCGGCAGCTGGAGTGGTACGGGCGGGTCAACTTCCTGAAGGGGGGCGTGGCGTTCGCCGACGCGGTCACGACCGTGAGCCCGACGCACGCGCACGAGCTCCGCACCAAGGCCGGCGGCTTCGGGCTCGACGGCGTGTTCGTCGCGCTGCGCGACCGCTTCACCGGGATCACGAACGGGATCGACCAGAACGCGTGGGACCCGGCGACGGACCTGAACATCACGGCGAACTACTCGCGCGACGACCTCTCGGGGAAGAAGAAGTGCCGGAGCGCGCTGCAGCGCACGTTCGGCCTCCAGCAGCGCCCCCGCGTGCCGATCTTCGCCATGACGGCGCGCCTCACGTCGCAGAAGGGGCTCGACCTCATCCTCGGCGACCCGAGCTACTTCGCGCTCGACGCGCAGTTCGTCTTCCTCGGGAACGGCGAGCCGCGGTACGCCGCCGCGCTCACCGCGCTGGCGGAGCGCGCGCCGAGCCGCATCGCGGTGGAGCTGAACTTCAGCGAGCGGCTCGAGCACCGGCTCCTCGCCGGCGCGGACCTGTGCCTCATGCCGTCGCTGTACGAGCCGTGCGGCCTCACGCAGATGCGCGCGCAGCGCTACGGGACCATCCCGGTCGCGCGCCGCGTCGGCGGCCTCGCGGACACGATCGAGGACGGCACGACCGGCTTCCTCTTCGACGACTACACGACGCAGGACTTCATGCACGCCCTCATGCGCGCCATCGACCAGTACGCGGACTCCACCGGCTGGCAGCGCATGATGCGCGAGGCGATGGGCCGCGAGTTCAGCTGGGAGCGGTCGGTCGCCACCTATCTCGATGTCTACCGCCGCGCGCTCGCCCGGGCGCGGTGACCGGAGAGCCGATGGACTTCGTCTTCACGCTGCACAGTCACCTGCCCTACGTGCTGAACCATGGGCGGTGGCCCCACGGGAGCGACTGGATCTGCGAGGCCGCGGTCGATACCTACCTGCCGCTGCTGGAAACGTTCCTGCGGCTCGGGGCGGAGGAGACGCCAGCGCCGGTGACGATCGGCTTCACGCCGGTGCTCGCCAACCAGCTC
>JBJMNJ010000169.1:0-11656 GCA_045804325.1 Gemmatimonadaceae bacterium | reverse complement strand
CGCGGCGCGGCGCGCGGCGCCTCGCGCGGCGCCTCGCGCACGCCCTCGCGCGCCTCGGGCACGTCGTCGCCCGTGAACAGCGACTCCAGCTCGGCCCCGAGACGCTCGAGCGCGGAGAAGCCGTCGCGCGCGAAGCGGCCGAGCGGGTCGGCCTCGTCGTCGTACGGGTCGGGCTCCGAGTAGGACGGCGGCGCGGGGCCATCGCCCTCGGCGGCGCCCACCGGCTCCGGCGCCGCGGCGCGCGCCTCGTCGCCCAGGGGCCGGCGCCCGGCGCGCGGGCGGCGCAGCTCGCGCAGGGTGAGGATCAGCGACTCGGCGCGCGGCGAGTATTGCGCGGTGGCGTGGGTGTGCGCGCAGGCCTCGTCGAGCGCGTCGATCGCCTTGTCGGGTCGGAGGCGGTCGGAGACGTACTTGTCCGTGAGCTCGAGGGCGGCGGAGAGCGCCTCGTCCGAGATCACGACGCCGTGATGCCGCTCCAGGACGTCCTGCCGCGCGCGCAGCACGTCGAGCGTCTCCGCGGCGGAGAGCTCGCGCACGGTGATCTTCTGGAAGCGGCGCTCGAGCGCGGGGTCGCCGCAGACCCACTGCTGGTACTCGGAGTCGGTGGTCGCGCCGACGACGCGGAACTCGCCGCGCACCAGCGCCGGCTTCAGCATGTTGGCCGCGTCCATGGCCGCGCCCATCGCGGTGCCCTGCCCGATCAGGTTGTGCAGCTCGTCCACGAAGAGGACGACGTCCCCCGCCGCCGTGGTCTCGGCGACGATGGCGCGCACGCGCTCCTCGTACTGCCCGCGGTACGTGGTGCCGGCGAGGAGCGACACGTGGTCGAGCGCGAGGACGCGCACGCCGCGCAGCGCGAGCGGCACGTCGCCGCGCGCGACGCGGTGCGCGAGCCCCTCGGCGATGGCCGTCTTGCCGACGCCGGCGGGCCCGACGAGCGCGGGGTTGTTCTTCCCCTGGCGCAGCAGGATGTCGATGACGCGCGCGATCTCCTCCTCGCGCCCCCGGATGGGGTCGAGCCGCCCGGCGCGCGCGTCGGCGGTGAGATCGCGCGTGAAGCGCGCGAGAGCGGAGTCCGAGGAGCGCAGCATGTGGGGGCGACTGGGAGGCTGCCGAGGCTACTGGATGAACGCGAGATACCAGGCCGTGAGGTCGTACCCCCAAAGCAACGTGAGGAGCGCCGCCGGAGCAAGGAAAACTCCGAAGGGCACCTCCTCCGCGGGCGGGGCGTCCGCGTCGTCGCTCGGGTCGGGGAGCCGGCCCGCCGGCCCGCCCACCGCGCGGCGCAGGCGCAGCGCGCGCACGGGATACACCACCGCGAGGTAGGCCACCGAGCCGAGCGCCGCGCCGAGGAACATCGTGAGCAGCGCTCGGCCCGGCCCGAGGGCGGCGCCCACCACGGCCATGAGCGTGACGTCGCCGAACCCCATCGCCTCGCGCTTGAGCGCCCACTCGCCGAGCCACCCCGTGATGGCGATGATCCCGGCGCCGACGCAGGCGCCCACGAGAGCATCGTACGGCCGCGCGAACGGCCCGGTGTCACCGACCGCCAACCCGACGAGCGGCGTGAGGAGCGTCCACGCGAACCCCGGCACCGTGAACTCGTCGGGGATCGTGTGCGTCTGGAGGTCGGTGACGGCGATGCCCAGGAGGATGGTGGCGAAGACCGCGACCCTGAGCGCGACGAACGGCGCGTCCGCGTAGCGCCAGAACGCGAAGAGCCAGAGGAGCGCCGTCGCGATCTCCACCGCCGGGTACACCGGCGAGATCGGGAGGCCGCAGCCGCGGCAGCGGCCGCGCAGCGCGAGCCAGCTGACGACCGGCACGTTCTCGAACCACGCGATCTCGTGCCCGCAGCGCGGGCAGCGCGAGCGCGGGCGCACGACCGAGAGGCCGCGCGGCCAGCGCGAGATGCAGACGTTGAGGAAGGAGCCGATGCACGCGCCGACGAAGGCGGCGAGGACGGCGAGAAGGGTGGAGTCGGCGAGGAGGTCGTTCACGCGCGGAGCTGGTAGAGGAGGACGCCGGCGGCGACGGCGACGTTGAGGGACTCGACGCCCGGCGCGATGCGCAGGGCGACGAGGCGGGCGGTGCGGCGGCGGGCGTCCGCGGAGAGGCCGGCGCCCTCGTTGCCGACGGCGAGCGCGAGCCGTGGCGGCGCCTCGGGCGCCGCCTGCTCGACCGCGACGCCGCGCGCGTCCGCGCCCCAGAGGGCCGCGTCGCGCTCGGCGAGGAACGCGTCGAGCTCGTCCCAGGTAAGAGAGAACGTGGGATGCTGGAAGAGCGACCCCATGGCGCCGCGGACGACCTTGGCGTTCCAGAGGTCCACGGTACCCGGGAGCGCGATGGTCGCGGCCACGCCGAACGCCGTCGCCGTCCGCAGGATGGTGCCGACGTTGCCGGGGTCCTGGATGGCGTCGAGCACGAGGACGCGTGCCGTCGGGCCAAGCACGAGCTCGCTCGCCGCGGCGGCGGGCACCTCGGCGATGGCGAGGACGCCCTGCGGCGTGTCGGTGTCCGCGGCGGTCGCGAAGTCCCGCTCCTCCACGTCCATCACGGAGATGCCGCGCGCGCCGAGCGACGCGCGGAGCTCGGCGCCGCGCGGGGTCGCGTCCAGCTGAGAGGACACGAGCGCACCGACCACGCGCAGCGGCGACGCGAGCAGCTCCTCGACCGCGCGAACGCCCTCGGCCACGAACAGCCCCTGGCGCTCCCGGGCGCGCCGACGGCGGAGGTCGCGGGCTAAGCTCAGAAGTCTCACGTGGTTAGAAATCCAATCGCTGGAATGGGTCTTGCCAATCGCCCGCCCGGCACTTCAGCCCAGAGGCCGCAATGAGACGGATACTCACCACCGCCACGCTCGCACTCACCCTCGCCGGGTGCGGAGTCTCGACGCAGCAGGAAGTCGAGATGGGCGGGCAGTACGCGCAGCAGATCAACCAGCAGCTCCCGATCATCACGGACCCCGAGGTCAACCGCTACATCAACGTGCTCGGCGACCAGATCGCGAGCCACACGTCGCGCGCCGATCTCGACTGGCACTTCTACGTCGTGGACAGCCGCGAGGTGAACGCGTTCGCGGTGCCGGGCGGGTACGTCTACGTGAACCGCGGCCTCATCGAGCGCACGACGAACATGTCGCAGCTCGCGGGCGTGCTGGGGCACGAGATCGGCCACGTCGTGCGTCGGCATTCGATTCAGCAGATGCAGCAGGCGCAGAAGGCGAACATCGGCGTGACGCTCGCCTGCATCCTGACGCGCGTCTGCGAGAGCCAGGCGGCGCAGGCCGCGATCCAGGTAGGCGGCACGGCGGTGTTCGCGAAGTTCAGCCGCGACGACGAGCGCGAGGCCGACCAGGAGGGGATCACCAATACGGTGCGCGCGGGCATCAGCCCGCAGGGCATTCCGGAGATGTTCCGGATCCTCCTGAGCGAGCGCTCGCGCTCGCCGGGTGCGGTGGATTCGTGGTTCTCGACGCACCCGCTCGAGGAGGAGCGCGTGCAGACGACGGAGGCGGCGATCGCCAAGATCGACCCGGCGATCCTGCGCACGCTGACGCGCGACACGCAGAACTACCAGGCCTTCCGCCAGCGCGTGCGGTCGCTGCCGCCGCCGCCGGCGACGCGCACCGGGAACTGACCGGGGAGTCGGCCGCGCCGGCACCCGACGCGAGCGATCCCCCCGACAGGGACGATTCTGGCGGGGGGATCGTCGCATCTCCGGAGTGCCCGGGTGGCGAGCCCCCCCGTATCCTTCGGCATGCGCATCGCCCTCACCATCGCCGGCTCGGACTCGGGCGGCGGCGCCGGCATCCAGGCCGACCTGAAGACCTTCCACCGCTTCGGCGTCTTCGGCACGTCGGTGCTGACGGCCATCACCGCGCAGAACACGGTCGGCGTGCGGGCGTGGACGGCGGTGCCGACGGACCTCGTGCGGCAGCAGATCGACGCGGTGGTCGAGGACCTGCGGCCGGCGGCGGTGAAGTCCGGGATGATCGCGGACCCCGACGTGGTGCGGGCCGTGGCGGGCGGCCTCCGGGCGCACGGGCTGCGGCCCTACGTGCTCGACCCCGTGATGGTCGCGACGTCCGGCGACCCGCTGCTCACGCCCGACGCGGTCGAGGCCATCCGCCGGGAGCTCGTCCCGCTCGCGGACCTCGTGACGCCGAACCTCGACGAGGCGGCACTGCTCGTCGGCGAGCCGGTGCGCGACGTCGCGGCGATGGAGCGCGCGGCGCGGCGCCTGGTGGACGAGGGCGGCGCGCGCGCGGCGCTCGTGAAGGGGGGGCACCTCACCGGCGCCGTGACGACCGACGTGCTCTACGCCGACGGGCGCGTCACGTGCGTGGAGCACCCGCGCATCGAGACGACCAGCACGCACGGGACCGGATGCACCCTCTCGTCCGCGGTGGCCGCGCTCCTCGCGCTGGGCAGGCCGCTGGAGGATTCGGTGCGCGAGGCGCTCGACTTCGTGCATCGCGCCATCGCCACGGCGCCGGGGCTCGGGAGCGGGCACGGGCCGCTGAACCACTTCGCGTGAGGCGCGCCGCGCCGCGCGATGGGCGAACGCGACGAGGGCGCCGGCGAAGCACTCCGCCCGCGCCCTCGTCGCGTCGATCCTCGGCGCTCGCGCGCTACGGGTTCCGCGGCTTCGCGGTGCGCCCGCCGCCCGTGCTCGAGCTCGTGCCCTTGGAGCCGGAGCTCGTCGATCCGGAGCTCCCCGAGCTGCTCGGCCGCGACGACGTCGAGGAAGTCGTCGAGCGGTCCACTGCGCCGTCGTCGCGCGGGTGCGCCGTGCGCGTCCCGCCGGAGGAGCCCGTCGAGTATCCCCTGCCCTTCACCGCGCGCCCCTGATCGCGCTGGGAGCCGTTGGACGGCTCGCGGACGACGATCACCGGACCGCCTGCGCCATAACCGTAGGGCGAATAGCCGTAGCTCCACACGTTCCGTCCCCACCCGTACGGCGAGTATCCGTAGCAGTAGGCCGACGCGTACGGCGCGTAGAGCGGGTCGTAGCAGTAGTCGCGGCGGTCATGCGCGTAGCCGATCCCGTAGGGGTCGCTCACCACGGCCAGCGGCGCCTGCGCCACGTCGCCTGGCGCCAGCGGGCGCAGCTCCGCGTCCCGCATCCGCCCGTTCACGGCGAACTTCGCGGGATACGTCAGCGCGACCACGAGATCGATGACGCGCTCGGGCACGCCGGCGTCCGCCATCGCCAGCAGGCGCTTCGCGTCGAGCGCGAACCGGTCGCCTCGCTCGATGAGCCAGGCCTCGACGACGCGCGGGTCGACCTCGCGCGTGGCTTCGACGACGTCGGAGGTCGCGAGGCCGGCGGCCGCGTTGGCGCGCGCCGCCGCGGCGAGCGACTCGCGTCCGGCGGCCGAGGCCCGCACCTCCGCGCGGAGGTCGGCCGGCAGCGCCGAGGAGTCGGCGAGCTCCTGGTAGCGGCGCACGCGGACCTCGGCGGGTCCGCCCGCGAGGCTCGCCCCGCGCACGTCGAGCCACTCGCCCGTGGCGGCGATCGCCATCACGCCGGTGGAGCCCACCTTCACGCCGTCGCACGTGTGCTCGGAGCGCAGGTAGACGCGCCGCCCGTGGGGCGACCAGCGCGCCTGGTCCCACCCCGCGCACTTGTCGCGCGTGCTCGGGAGCTGCGCACCCGACGCGTCGATGCGCTCGCGGCTCTCCACGCGCGCGCCCACGACGGTGACCACGTCCACCGCGGAGCCGCCGGCGGGGAGCACGCAGACCGCGGACGGTCCGGCGCCGCCCTCGGGCTGCCAGCAGCCGACCCACGCCCGCCAGCGCGCGTCCGTCGTCGCCTGCGCCGCCTGCGCGGAGCTCGCCGACGGCGCGCTCACGATCACGGCGCCGGCCAGAAGCGCGACGCTCTTCGTCATGCGCATCATGCCCGCCTCTCAGAACCGGAAGTTGAAGCCGAGCGTCGTCGAGACGCCGGACAGGTCGATTCGATCGAAGTCCGCGAAATCCCCGCCGGGGCTCACCCGCGCATAGCGGTAGCGTGCGTCCGCCGTGAGCGCGACGAACGTGCCCAGGGAGAGGTCCACCCCCGCCCCCGCGTAGGCGGCCGGGGCCCAGCCGGAGGACTCGTACCGGCGCCCGGCTACGGCGAGCGTCTCGAAGTCCACGAAGTCGCCGTCCTGCTGGAAGCGATACCAGATCCCCCCGCCGCCGGCGCCCACGTAGGGCGCGACGCGCGCCGGGACCCACGCGAAGTGCCCGACGGACCGGCCGCGCGGCGTGAGGTACGCCTTGAGTCCGGCGGTCACGGGCACGCGGTGGAAGGTCGTGGTCTGCGCGATCGGCTGGTCCGCGTCGTCCACCCAGTCCCGGAACTCCGACTCCGCCTTCGAGATCTCGAAGGCCGAGCCGAACACGAGCTCGAGGCGCGCGTCGCGGCCCGGCAGCACGACGCCGACGTCCGCCGAGAGCATCGCGCCGCCGAAGTCGCCGCGCCCGAGCGTGAGGTTGTCGGTGGCGAAGCCGAGGACGTCGCCCCCGGCCGAGGCGGCGGCGAAGCCGCCGCGCAGGGAGATGCTGCCCTGCGGCGCCATGAAGGAGAAGCCCGGCCCACCGGCCTGCGCGAGCGCCGGCCCGGCGAACGCCAGCGCGGCGGAGGAAAGGGCAGCCGCAGCCCGGCGGCCGAACGGCACGAATCGCATGCGATCCCTCGCGGGTGGGCGCCTAACATAGACTACACCCTCGGACACCTTCGTGCTACAGCAGCCGTGAACGCGAGTTCCGCCGAGGGCCGAGGGCCCGGTCTCAGAGCCGCCTGACGAGCTCCGTCACCAGCGTCTCGAACCGGGCCGCCACCCGCGTCGTCACCTCGAGCACCTCGGCGTGGGAGAGCTTCTCGTGCGCCAGCCCGCACGCGAGGTTCGTGATGCAGCTGACGCCGGCCACGCGCATGCCCAGCGCGCGCGCGACGATGACCTCTGGGACGGTGGACATTCCGACCGCGTCCACGCCGAAGCGCTCCAGCATCCGCACCTCGGCCGGGGTCTCGTAGGTGGGCCCGAGCAGGCCACAGTAGACGCCTTTCTGCAGCGCGACGCCGGCCACGCCCGCCGCCTCATCGAGCACCCGCGCGAGCCCGGGGTCGTAGGGGGCCGACATGTCGGGAAAGCGCACGTCCCCCGTCTCGACGGGCCCCGCGAGGGGGCTCCGCCACATCAGGTTGACGTGGTCCTCGATGCGCATGAGGTCCCCGGGGCGGAAGGTGCGGCGCACGCCTCCCGCGGCGTTGGAGACGAACAGCGTGCGCGCGCCGAGCGCGTGGAGCACCCGCACCGGGAAGCCGGCCAGCGAGGCGTCGTGCCCCTCGTACATGTGGAAGCGCCCCGCGAGCGCGAGCACCTCGCGGCCGGCGAGCCGCCCGCGCAGGAGCGCCCCCGCGTGCCCCACCACGGTGGCCGCCGGGAAGCCGGGCACCTCGCTGAACGGCACGCGCCGCGCGTCCTCGAGGCGCGCGGCGATGCCGCCGAGCCCCGAGCCGAGGACGATGGCGGCGACCGGCGCCGGCGCGCCCGGCGGCGCGAGGCGCTCGCGCACGGCGTCGGCCGCCCGCGTCGCGGCCTCCGCGCCATACGCGTGGACGGTCGGCGCGGCCGATTTCGCGTGCGTCGTCACCGCGCCTCCCGCAGTGCCGCCATCTCCACCTTCGCGCTGGCGAGCAGGCGCTCGCGCTCGGCGTGGGGGAGGAAGGCGCTGCGGAACCCATTCGCCGCCACCTCGCACAGCTCGTCGAGCGTGAAGCCGAGGTGCTCGGCGGCGTGCGCGTACTCGTCCGTGAGCGTGGTGCCGCTCATGAGCCGGTTGTCCGTGTTCAGCACCACGTTGAGCCCGCGGTCGAAGTACGCGCGGAAGGGGTGCCGCTCGTACGAGTCGGCGGCCCGCGTCTGCACGTTGCTCGTCAGGCAGATCTCCAGCGCGATGCGCCGGTCGTTCACGTAGTCGAGCAGGCGCTCGTCCTCGATGAGGCGCGTCGCGTGGCCGACGCGGTGGACGCAGCAGCCGTGGACCGCGTCGCGCACCGACTCGGCGCCGGCGCCCTCGCCGGCGTGGCAGGTGCAGGCCAGGTCGTGCTCGCGCGCGTGCGCGAACGCCCTGGCGTGGCGCGTGGCGGGGTTCCCCGCCTCGCCGCCCGCGAGGTCGAAGCCGACGACGCCCCGCCCGCGGTACTCCACGGCGAGGCGCGCGAGCTCGAGCGAAGTCGCCGTCGGCATGTTGCGGATCGCACAGACGATCAGGCGGCCCACGACCCCCGCGTCCCGTTCGGCGCGCGCCAGCCCGCGCAGCGGGGCCTCGACCACCGCGCCGAGCTCCAGCCCCCGGCGCACGTTGAGCACGGGCGCGTAGCGCACCTCGATGTAGCGCACGCCCTCGGCCGCCGCGTCCACCGCGAGCTCGTAAGCGATGCGCTCGAGCGCCGCCTCGGTCTGCATGACGGAGAGCGTCACCTCGAATCGCGCGAGGTAGTCCTCGAGGTGGCGCGCGTCCTTCACGAGCATGTAGTCGCGGAGGGACTCCGCGTCGCCCCGCGGCATCGCCACGCCCTGCTCGCGGCCGAGGTCGAGGAGGGTCTGGGGGCGGACGGAGCCGTCGAGGTGGCAGTGCAGCTCGGCCTTCGGGATGCGGCGCAGCACCTCCCGGTCGATCGTGCGTGGCATGAAGCTCAGGAGGTGGTGTCGTCGCTCGCGTCACCCGCGCGCGCCGCGCGCGCGCTCACGACGCGGAAGATCGCGCCGCCGTGGACCGGCGCGTCGGGCGCCGCGGGCAGGCCGCGGCTGTCGGCGAGGGCGCGCGCCCCCGCGGCCACCTGCTCGGCGGCCGCCGGGTCCGCGAGGCGGAGTGCGTCGAGCGCGCTGGCGCCGGCGGGGACGTCCATGCCGCGGCCGTTGATGTAGACGCGCACGGTGCGCGCGGCGTCGTCGGTCATCGCGCCGCGATCCAGCGCGCGTCGGTCGGCGCGCGCACCGGCTTCGGCGCCGCGCGCAGGTACGCCTCGAGCGCGTCGATGTCCGCGCCGAGCGTGCGCGTGACGGTCGCGGCGCGCGCGAGCTCGAGCCCGGCGCCGGTGCCGATCATGAAGTCGTTCAGCGCGACGCGATATGTCGCCGCGTCGCGGAGCGGCCGACCGCCGACGAGGATGGAGCGCACGCGGCTCCCCTCCGCCGCGCCCGGCCTCCACGTGACCCGCGCCCCGCTGAGTCCGAGCTTCGGCAGCGCGGTATCCGCCGGCGCGACGCGCTCGAAGTAGCGGCGCAGCGCGGCGCCGGGAACCGTGAGCACGACGACCTTGTTGCCGAACGGCTGGATCTCGTACAGGTCGCCGAAGGTCGCGGGGCCCGCGCGGAGGTCGGCGCGCACGCCGCCCTCGTTCATCAGGGCGACGTCGGCCTTCGCCGTGCTCCGCTGCGCGTCGGCGATCAGGTTCCAGAGCGGCGGCTCGTCCTTGTCGAGCAGCTCGGCGACGGTCGTCACCGGCCGCCCGACGATCGGGGCCACGCGCGCGATCGCGGCCTCGGCCAGGCGCGCGACCGCGGTGTCGGGCGCGACCGAGTCGGCGAGCACGTCGACGACGCGGGGTGCGCTCCGTGCGCCGCCGCCCAGCGGGATGTCGATGACGCCGACGCTCTGGCCGCGCGAGCGCGCCATGACGACCGGGATGCCGTCGACCATCGTGTTCACGAGCACGTGCGTGTGTCCGGCGACGATGGCGTCCACGTCCTTCGACACGGCGCGCGCGAGGTCGAACACGGCGCCCTTGCAGTCGGCCGCGCCCGTTCGGTCGCAGAAGCCCCCCTCGTGCGCGACGAGTACGACGACGTCCGCCCCGCGCGCGCGGAGGGCTCGCGCGCGCTCGGACACGACGGGCGCGGGTGCGGCGAAGCGGAGGCCAGTGATGTTCTCGGGCTTGGTGTCGGTGGCCGTCTCCGGTGTGGCGACGCCCACCACGCCGATGCGCACGCCCTCGCGCACGAGCAGCGTGTCGTTGGGGATCCACGGCACGTCGCGGCCGAGGCTGTCGACGACGTTCGCGGCGAGGAACGTGAACCGCGACTCGCGCATGCGGGCGCGGAGGGTGTCGCGCCCCCAGTCGAACTCGTGGTTGCCGAGCGCGGACGCGGCGAGCCCCATCGCGTGCATCATGGCGACGACCGGCTGGCCGTAGGAGAGGTTCGACGGCGGCGTGCCCTGGAACAGGTCCCCGCCGGCGAGGAGGACTGGGATGCACTGCGGGCGGCACTCGCCGGCGAGGCGCGCGATCACGGCCGCCATCTGCGCCACGCCGCCGCGCCGCACGCCGCGCGAGTCCGGACGCGCCTCGATGGCGCCGTGGAAGTCGTTGATGGCGAGGACGCGCACGAACCGCCCCTGCGCGCCGGCGCTCCCCGCGCGCGTGCCTGGGCCGGTCCCACGGTTCTGCGCCGCGTAGGCGGCGCTCCGCGCCTCGGCCGGGACGATCTCCCAGTTGCGCACGAACACGTCCTCGGGGCGCACGGTGCCGCGGCGCTTCACCTCGTCGATGACGAACTGCCGGATCTCCAGCTGCGACTCGTAGACCACCGGCGCGCCCTGGAGCATCGCGAAGCCGCCGCCCCCCGTCTGCCGGTAGTTGTTCAGCGCCATCGTGAACGTGTCGGTGTCGGCCACCGGACGGCCGTTCACCTCCAGGCGCGTGACGCGCGAGCCGAGCGGCTTCGAGAGGTCGATGGTGTAGTCGGCTCCGGAGACGACGTCGAAGTTGTAGCCCGGCACCGACGGGTCCAGGACCTGGTCGCTCGGCCACGTGCGGTAGTAGCGGGAGCTGTGGTCGAGGTATTCACGAAGCTGCCGCCCCGTGATCCTGATGGCGCGGAGCGTGTTGTCGTAGGGGTAGAGGCGGGCCAGCTGTGCGACCGTGATCGGACCGGGGCCGAGCGACGCCTCGGTGGAGAAGGCGGCGGACGACGCGAGCTGCGCGCCGGTGACGCGGCGCTCCACGTCGTTGATCAAGTCGATGATGGGGGTGTCCGCCACGCGGGCCGAGTCGGCACGCCACGCGACCGGGGTGCTGCCGACGGGCGTGGTCACCCAGGCGCGCGTCGCACGATGCGCCTTCTCCGTCGCCGCGAGCACGGCCGGGTGCTCGGCATGCCCGGCCGCGCGCACGAGCTCCGTGCGGCTCGCGGGCAGGTCCACGCGCGCGCGACCGTCCGCGCCGCGCACGACGCGCAGGTGCGCGATGCCCACGCTCGCCGCCCAGTTCTTCGGCTGGAGCATGAGGGTGCTGCCGATCGTCTTCCCGGCCGACTCCTTGTGGGAGTGTCCGTAGACGATGAGGTCGATCCCCTCGATCTCGCGCGCGAGGCGGGCCGAGACGTTCTCGCTGGGCATGCCGGTGCTCACCGTGTCGTAGCTCGACGGCTCGTCGAGTCCCGAGTGCACCGCGACCACGACGGCGTCGGCGCCGGCCCGGCGCACGTCGGCGACCGCCTTGCGAACCTCCGGGCCGACGAAGAATGATACCGACCGCAGTCGATCGGCGACGCTAGGGTCGACGAAGCTCGCGGTGCCCGCAGTGTGGAGGTGGTAGAGCCGCACAGCTTCGACGTCCGTGCGCGCGGCGAGTGCGTCGAGCAATGGGATAG
>JBJMNJ010000168.1:0-23786 GCA_045804325.1 Gemmatimonadaceae bacterium | reverse complement strand
CAGGTAGATTCGCGGCGCTTCCAGCGTCGACGTCGAACCTGCGAGGGTGTCAGCAGCCCGTCCGGCGTGCTCGCCGCGGTCAATTCTGTCACGAGCTCGGCGGCCGTTGGTCGCCCCGCCGGGTCCTTCGCTAACATGCGGCCCACCAGCCGAACGAGCGCCACCGGCGTCTCGGGCTCGCGGTCCGATAGCTTGGGGACGGGCGCCGAGATGTGTTTCGCGATCACTTCCGTCGCGTTGCGCCCCGGGAAGGGACACGTGCCCGTGAGCATCTCATAGAGCACGACACCCAACGCGTAGACATCCGAGCGCCCATCGACCTGCTCGCCGAGCGACTGCTCGGGGCTCATGTAATGCGGGGTGCCGGCGGTCGACCCGAGGAGCTCACGCGCCGGTCGCGAGGTAACGAGCGCGATCCCGAAGTCGGTGACGGTCGCGTTGCCGTTGGCGTCGAGCAGGATGTTCGCGGGCTTGACGTCACGGTGCACGACGCCGACGGCGTGCGCCGCGGCCAGCGCGCGCGCGCACTCGAGCGCGATCCGCGCCGCCTCCGCCGCCGGCAGCTTTCCCTCGGCGATCCGATCCTCGAGCGACTGGCCGGGGAGGAGCCGCATGACGAGATACAGCAGTCCGCCGGTCGATTCCGCGGAGTACAGCGGCACGATGTGCGGGTGCTCGGCCGCGGCAATCGTCCGCGCTTCGTGCAGGAATTGCTCCTCGAGGGCGGCGTCGACGGCGAGCGACGGATCCAGCACCTTGACGGCCACGTCGCGCTCGAGGAAGGGGTCGTGAGCGCGGAAGACGGCGGCGAACCCTCCCTGTCCCAGGAGGGCGCCGAGCTCGAGCCGCTCGCCGAGCGCCGCCTCGAGCTTGGGCCGCAACGTGGCGATGTCGATGCTCATGGATGTTCGAGTCCGCAGGGACGCACGGGGTAGGTTAGCGTCGAACCACCCGCGATTCCACCAGCCCGTGGATCGACCCTGTCAGGTTTTCGGGCCGGGCGGCATTACTCAGCTGATGCGACTCGTCGCCACCGACCCCGGACCGGGCTTCGATCCCGAGCTGATCCCGCGCGTTGGGCGCGGCGATCCGGCAGCGCTGACGGCGATCTACCGCGCGTTCGGAGGCGAGCTGCTGGCTCTGGCCCGCCGCCTCACGGGATCGGACGCCGACGCGGAAGACGTGCTGCACGACCTGATCGTCGGCCTGCCCGACGCGATGCGGACGTACGACGAGCGCGGGAAGCTTCGCGCCTGGCTCAGGCAGCTCGTCGTGCGGATGTGCCTCATGCGCTTGCGCGCCACGCGCCGACGCCGTGAGACCAGCCTCGATGCGATCGGTCCACTCCCGGCGCGGGCAGCGTCGGCGGGCGACGTCAGCGCCGCCATCGAGATCGCGCTGCGCGAGCTGTCGCCGGCGATCCGGGCCGTGGTCGTCCTGCGCTTCATCGAGGGACTCTCGCACCGCGAGATCGCCGCGTCGCTGGGGATCTCCACTAACGCTTCCGAGGCGCGGCTGTCGCGCGGCATCGCCGCGCTACGCCGGCGGCTCGAGACACTCCTATGATGCCGTCTCTCTTCCACCCGTCGCCCCAGAGCCTCGCCGCGTTCGCCGCCGGCGACGCGCTCGCGGGGCGTGGTCGTGTCGCCCGCCACCTCGAGCGCTGCTCCGAGTGTCGCCAGCTCGTCGGCTTCACACTGCGGTTCGAGAAGGCCGTGGCGGCCCTTCCGACGCCGGCACCTTCCGAGGAGCTGCTGTCGCGCGCGCTCGCCGATCGCGCCGCCGGCGCGCGCGTCATCCTCCCCGCGCCGAGCGAGCCCGCGCGCGGCACACGGCTCCGCCGCTCGATACGCGCGGTCGCGGTGATCGTCGTGGCCGCGATCCTCGCGGTCTGGTGGCGTGGCCGCGGCGCTCGCGGCGATTTCGCGAGCGCGAACGAGCTGCTGCTGGCCGGCTTCGTACCGAGGAGTGCCGAGGCGTGGCAGGGCGGCCGGGCCGCGGGCGCGATGACGCATCGCCTGCGTCCCGTCGCCGTGACGTATCAGCGTCGATTCATCGACGGCGCCAGCGGGCGCGTGACCGATGCCGGCAAGCTCGACCTGCGCGTCACCCCCTCCGCCTCGGAGACGTGGCTGCTGACGTCGGCCTGGCGCGAGATCGAGGGGCGGAACGACATGAGCGACGCCCGCACGTGGACCGAGTCGTTGACCGTCGCCGGTGCCGCGCTCGCGCCCGCCAGCCGCGTGGTTCATGTGAAACCGTACCGCCGCTGGGCAGGCATCTACATCCATCAACGGTTCCGCAACGACAGCGTCGTCGGGCAGATGTCCCTCGACGAGGACCCCACGCGCCGTCCGATCGCCCGGGATCTGCGTGGACAGCGCGGGCGCCTGATCGCATCGGAAGCTCTCGCTCCCATGTACTTCATGGGCGTACCGCTCGCGGCCGGCGCCGAATTCGACGTGAGCCTCCTGGGATGGGCAGTCGTGCCGCGTGACGTGTCGGTGCCGATGCGCATGAAGGTCGTCGGGTCGGACCGCGTCGAGACTCCGTTGGGCACGTTCGAGTGCTGGAAGTTCGTGATCAGCGTCGGCCGCGAGACACACTACCACTGGGTGCGCAAGAGCGACCACCTCGGCGTGCGTACGGTGCGTCGCCTCAGCGATGGTCGCACCCGCGAGCTCATCCTCGTCCGTGAGGACGCCAACCCATGAAGACGCCCTATTCGTGTGTCGTCGCCGCGCTGCTCTCCGTCGCGCCGGTCGGCGCGGCCGCGCAGGAGGAGCTCGGCGCATTGCAACAATACCAGCTCGACGCCGGCCACTCGATCTTCGAGTTCTCGATCGGCTTCGCCTTCACCCACGTGAAGGGTCGATTCACGGACCCGAAGGGGTCGATCATCTACGATCCCGCCCATCCGGAGAAGTCGTCGGTGACGATCATCGCCCCCTCGAAGAGCCTCGACACCGGATGGGGGAACCGCGACCGGCACCTGAAGACGAGCGACTTCTTCGACGTCGACAAGTATCCGACGGTGATGTTTCAGAGCACGGGCCTGCGCCGCGACGGAAGGGACTGGCTGATGGACGGCGACCTCACGATGCACGGCGTCACCAAGGCGATGACGATACCGCTCGTGCTGCCGGCGCCGCGACGCAGCCCGGAGTCGGGGTGGATGATCCTGACGGCGACGAGCACGTTCAAGCTGGCCCGAAAGGACTTCGGCATCACCGGCGGCGACAGGTACAACGCCTGGTTCAATGCGGCCCGGCAGGCGGCGATGGCCGATACGGTCGACGTCAGCGTCGAAGTGGAAGGCTGGTGGGCCGACGCGCCGAGCCAGCGCACGGCGGTCGCCGCGGCGTTGGCACGCGTGAAGACCCTGGGGGTGCAGGCGCAAGTCGACACCGTGAAGAGGCGGCTCTCGCCGTTCCCGGACTCGACGTTGATGGATTACTTCTCGGGCGCCGACCTTATCGTGCGCGAGCTGCTCGAGGACGATCCGGCGAAGGCGCTGCAGCTCGCGAGCGCATGGCCGGCGGTGTTCAAGGGCTCGCGCGCGTATGCCGTCTACGCGCACGCGCTCGCGGTCACCGGCGATACGGCGGGTGCGAAGAAGCAGTACGTCGAGGCGAAGCGTCTCTTCAAGCGGAAGGCGCCGGATCCGAACGAGAAGTTCCCGCAGGACGATCCGGAGTGGTACTGGCTGGACAATCTCGTGCGCACGTCGCTCGAGCGCGGCCACCTCGCCGCCGCGCGCGGTCTGGCGCGGTACGCCGCCGAGATGTTTCCCGACGTCGCGCGGGCACAGGCGACGTACGGCTGGACTCTGGCCGTCTCGGGAGACGCGAAAGGGGCGGCCGGCCAGTTCGCACGGGCGCTCGCGATCGACCCGAACGACACGCGCACCCTCGAGTACAGCCGCCGCCTTCCCAGGTGAGAGCCCCGCCGCCGATCGTGGCGGGCTTCCCGCGTCTTGTCGGGCCTTCACAGCTGAGCTGTGACGTCAGCTCGCGCCCGGGCCTGTGGTATCTTTCCAGGTCACCTGCTGCTTTCCCCCACCGAGTCGAGGGCGCCCACAGTGCAGCGCAAGAAGGCCATCGAGCTCCAGGAGGCCTGGGGCAGCCGGCCCTGCCCCCACCCCGCGTTCTCGCGCGAGTACGATCTGGGTGAGCGCACCGGCAACTACTGCTGCGAGCAGTGCGGCGCGTCGGTCAGCTTCCGCGAGAAGGCGGAGATCACCGCGGCCCGCGCGGCGGAAGCGCGTCGTCCGCGCGCCGGCTGACGTGGCGTTGGCGTCGCGTCTCGCGTCGCTTCACGGTCATTCGGCGCTCGACGCGCTGCCGCCGGGCGAGTGGCGCGCGCCGAGCCCCAACGCGGGGACGCCGGCCCGGTAGCGGCGGGAGCCGGCCCGTCCCATCGCCTATCGATGGGGCTTGACGATTCGGCTCGGCGGCGCGACCGTTCCCGTCGTCTATCGATGGGAGCACGACGTTGGCACGGACCACGCCCGCGGAGCTCCTCCCCGGCACGCTCGATCTGCTCGTACTGCGGACGCTCGCCCGCGGGCCCAACCACGGGTACGGCATCGCGCAGCGCGTCCGGGAGCTGTCGCAGGACGTGTTTCAGGTCGGCGAGAGCTCCCTGTACCCCGCGCTCCAGCGCCTCACCCTCGACGGCTACGTCGAGCCGGAGTGGGGCGTGTCGGAGAACAATCGCCGGGCGCGGTACTACACCCTGACCGCCGCCGGCCGAAAGCACCTCGCCGCCGAGCGGGCGGAGTTCGAGCGAGTCGTCGCGGCGATGCGCCTGGTCCTGGACTTCGCCTGAGGCTTCGATCCATGCGCCTCCTCCGCCGGCTTCGTTACTGGCTGCGGCTCTCGTCGCACCACGCCGAGCTGATCGACGAGCTCGCGTTTCACCGCGAGATGATCGAGCGCGACCTGATCCGGCGCGGCCTGTCGCCCGCCGCGGCGAGCGCGCAGGCGCGGCGCACGATCGGCAACGAGACCTTCATGCGCGAGGAGGCGCGGGCGGTCTGGCTGTGGCCATCGCTCGAGGCGCTCTGGCAGGACGCGACGTACACCCTTCGCGACCTGCGGCGACAGCCGGCGTTCACGCTGGGCGTGGTCCTCACGCTCGCGCTGGGCATCGGCGCCAATGCCGCCATGTTCGGGCTCGTCGACCGGCTGCTGCTCCGTCCGCCCGCCCGCATGATCGACCCGGCGTCGGTGCACCGCGTGTATCTCTACCGGTCGGTCCGGGGACAGGAGAGCGAGACCGGGGGGATCTACGCGCGATACCTCGACCTCGCCCGGTGGACGACGTCGTTCTCCCAGACCGCCGGCGTCTCGCTCAAGACGCTGGCCGTCGGCCGCGGGGACGACGCGCACCTCGCGAACGTCGCGGTCGTCAGCGCGGGCTTCTTCGGGTTCTTCGACGCACCGCCGGTGCTCGGGCGATACTACACCGCGAGCGAGGACGCGCCGCCGAGCCCGGCGCGCGTCGTGGTGCTGAGCCGGCGGCTGTGGGAGACGCGGTACGGCGCTCGCCGCGACGTGCTGGGGGCGACGCTGCACATCGACGCGGTCGCGTACACGGTCATCGGCGTCGCGCCCGACGGCTTCGTCGGGCTGTGGCCATACCAGCCCCCGGCGGCCTTCGTGCCGGTCGCGACGTTCGCCGCCAGTCGCGGGCGGCCGGCGTGGGCCACGACGTACGGCACGGCCTTCGGGTTGGGCATCATCGTCAGGCGCAAGCCCGGCGTGACCGTCGCCGCGGCCAGCGCGGACCTCACCAACGCGCTGCGGCGGAGCTACCAGCAGCAGAACGAGGGCCGGCCGGACGCGCCGCCGCTCACCGCGCTCCGGCCTCGCGCCGTCGCGGCGTCGGTGCTGGCCGGGCGCGGACCCGAGGCTTCGAGCATGACGCGCTCCGCCCTGTGGCTGAGCGGCGTCGCGCTCATCGTGCTGCTCATCGCCTGCGCGAACGTCGCCAACCTCCTGCTGGCGCGCACCATCCGCCGGCGGCGCGAGATCGCCGTGCGCATCGCGCTCGGCGTCAGCCGCGCGCGGCTGTTCCGGCAGCTGCTCACGGAGGGCATGGTCCTCGCCATCCTCGGCGGCGTCGCGGCCCTCGGCGTCGCCGTGTGGGGCGGTAACGTGCTCCGCGCCGCGTTTCTGCCCGGCACGGAGCACACCGCGGTGGTCACCGACGCACGAACGCTGCTCTTCGCCGGCGCGGTGGCCCTGGGCGTCGGCTTGCTGATCGGGCTGGTGCCCATGGCGCAGGCGGCGCGCGGCCGGCCGACCGCCGATCTCAAGTCGGGCGCGCGCGAGGGGACGTATCAGCGAAAGGGCCTGCGAACGGCGCTGCTCCTGCTCCAGTGCGCCATGTCCACGGTGCTCCTCGTCGGCGCGGGGCTGTTCGTGCAGAGCCTGCGCCACGTGCGCGACGTGCGCCTGGGCTTCGACGCGGACTCGGTGCTCGTGGTCTCGCTCGCCATGCGGGACGCGGCGTTGGACAGCGCCGCGAAGGTCGCGCTCCGGCTGCGTCTCCTCGAGTCGGCGAGGAACGTGCCGGGCGTGTCGCACGCCACGCTCCAGGAGTCGATTCCCTTCGCGGGTGAGTCGTCGTGGCCGCTGTTCGTGCCCGGGATCGATTCCGCGGGGACGCTCGGCACCTTCTACACGAACATGGTGTCGCCCGACTACTTCCGGACCATGGGCACGCGGATCGTGCGCGGTCGCGGCATCGAGCCCACGGACGGCGAGCGCGCGCCGAGGGTCGCGGTCGTCGGCCAGTCCATGGCCGCCGTCCTCTGGCCCGGCCGGGACCCGATCGGGCGCTGCTTCAGGCTGGGGGCGGACACGGTGCCGTGCACCCTCGTGGTCGGCGTCGCGGAAGACATTCAGCAACAGTCCTTCGAAGCCGAGTCGCGACGGTTCTTCTACTACCTGCCGGCGGCGCAGTGGCTACCACAGGAGGGGGGCCTCTTCGTCCGCGCGACGGGGGAACCGGGACGGCTCGTGGAGCCGGTGCGGAGGCAGCTGCAGCGGGAGATGCCCGGAGCGTCCTACGTCACCGTCAGGCGGCTCGCGGACGTGGTCGACGTCAGGCGACGCTCGTGGATCGTCGGCGCGACGGTGTTCACGGCCTTCGGCGCCCTGGCACTCGTACTGGCCGCGGTGGGACTTTACAGCGTGATCGCCTACGACGTCGCGCACCGCCGGCACGAGCTGGGCGTGCGCCTCGCGCTCGGCGCGGCGCGAGCGGGCATCGTGCGGCTCGTCGTGATGGAGGGTGTCCGCTTCGCGCTTGCCGGCATCCTGGTCGGCGGCCTCGTCGCGCTGCTGCTCGGACGGTGGATCGGCCCGCTGCTGTTCCAGCAGTCGCCGCGTGACCCCACGGTGTTCACGCTGGTGACCGCCGTCCTGCTCGGCGTGGCGGTGGTCGCGAGCGGCGTCCCGGCTTCGCGCGCCGCCGGCGTGGACCCGAAGACGGCACTGCAGGCCGACTGAACGCTGGGGATCGCCGGCTGCTCGAGGCGCGAGCGGTCGTCAGGCCCCGACACCGAGCCACCCCGCCCGCGCGAGCACCTCGGCCGCCACGGCTTCGATGGGCCCCTCGTTCACCACGGTGAAGTCGTGCAGCGCCGCGGCGTCGAGGACGCGCTCGAGCTCCGCGGTGCGCCGCAGGTGCCACTCGAGCCCGGCGCCGAGCTCGCGCGCGCGGAGCCGCGCCTCGCGCACCGCCTGCGGCGCGACGAGCCGGCACGTCCGCACCGCCGCCCCCGGGATCGCGCGGCGGTACGCGGCGAGGTCCTCCGGCCGCTCGACGACGCCCGCGATCACGAGGCGCCGCGCGCCGGCCGCCTGGAAGTTCGCCCACACGGCGGCGAGGTTTCGCACCATCACGTCCTCGTTGAAGTAGCCGTGCGTCGGCCACGACTGCGCGAGCGCGTCGCGCTCCACGCAGCCGTGCTTCACGCGGCGCTCGCTGAGCAGCCACGTGATCTCCGCGGCGACCGTCGACTTGCCGACGCCGACGGGCCCCGAGATCGCCAGCACGGGCACGGGTGGCAGCGCCGCCTGCTCATCCTCCCCGGCGAGCGGGAAGTCGTAGAGGACGAAGGGCTGCGGCCGCGCGCCCGCGCTCTCGTAGAGGGCGCGGGCCGGCACGTTGTCGTGCTCGGTGCCGAGCCACGCCGTGGTGCACCCGAGCCGCCGGCCGTGCGCGAGCATCGCGTCGAGGAGCAGGCGCCCGACGCCCTGCCGGCGGTGCGTGCCCGCGACGCCGAGCTCGTTGATCCAGAGCTGCGGCGCCTTGTCGGGGTGCACGTAGTCGACAGCCGAGCACATGCCGACGACGCCGCCGGCGTCGAGCGCGACGATCATGTGGTGGCGCGGGTCGTCGAGGAACGCGCGCGTCCAGAGCTCGTCCACCGCGTGGTCGAAGACGTCGTCGGCGACGCGTGCGAGGACGCCGGCGTCCGCGGCGCCGAGGAGGCGGAGCTCGAGCGTCACGGGGGCGAGACGGCCGCCTCGATCGCATCGATCGCCGCCTCGCCCGCCCCGCTGTCGTCGTCCTCCTCGGGGTCGTAGGCGGAGAGCGTCATCGCCGCGAGCGGCGCCTGCCGTGCGAGCGCGCCGACGAATCGCGCGAGCGCCTCGGCCCGCACGCCGCCGGGCGCCGCGTACATGTTCGCGCGGCCATCCGCGGGGTCCATCACGTCGATGTCGAGGTGGAGGTAGAGCGGCGCGCCGTCGGACGCCTCCCGCGCGATGCGCGCCGCGAGCCGCTCGTCCACCTCGGCCGCCGCCACGCGCCGCACCGCGGAGGCGTCGAGCAGCTCCGCCTCCGCCGGGTCGAGGTCGCGCGCGCCCACGAGCCACACGTGCTCCTCGGCGAGCGGTGCGAACCCCTCGACGCCGCGCGCGATGGTCGTCCAGCAGCGGCCCACGAGCGTCGCGAGCCCCATGCCGTCGAGGAAGCCGCCCACGGTCGTCTCTGGCGTGTTGAAGTCGCCGTGCGCGTCGCACCACACCACGCGCGTCTCGGGACCGAGCGCCGCCGCGACGCCGAGCGAGACGCCGCAGTTGCCGGTGAGGACGAGCGGGAAGCGCCCGCCCTCGCGCGCCAGGCGCACCGCCCGCGCCACGCCCCGCGCGAGCTCGAATGCCGTGCGGATCTCGGCGAGCCAGCTCTCCTTGGGCGGCTCGATCACCTCGGCCTGCACGCGGTGCCCGCGCGCGACGAGCCGCTCCCGCAGCCCGGCCCCGAGCAGCGAGCGCGGTCCTGCGCCCATGCGCTCATCGCGGTGCGCGGAGTCGTAGGGAACGACGATGATGTGAACGTCCATGGGACAGGGAGCGGGAGCAGGACGGAGGCGTACACCCGTCTTCAATAATGCCCTCCCGGAGCCCTGCCCCCTAGCTCCTTCCCCTCCGCCACTCCGCCCGCTTGCTCAGCCAGGCATCCACCGCCCCCGCCGCATCCCGCCCCTCGCGGATCGCCCAGACGATGAGCGACGCGCCGCGGCGCACGTCGCCCGCCGCGAACACGCCGTCGGCGCTCGTCGCGTGGCGGTCGTCGGTCGCGACGTTGCCGCGCGCGTCGAGCGCGAGGTCGAGCTCCGCCACCGCGCCGTCCCGCGCCGGGCCCGCGAAGCCCATCGCGAGCAGCACGAGGTCGGCCGGGATCACCTCGTCGCTCCCCGGCACCGGCGCGAAGGTCGGTCGCCCCGCCGCGTCCTTGGCGGGCGCCACGCGTACCGCGTGCAGTGCCGTCACGCGGCCGAGCTCCCCCGTGAGCCCCGTCGTCGAGATGCTCCACAGGCGCTCCGCCCCTTCCTCGTGCGCGTGCGTCGTGCGGAGCTGCATCGGCCAGAACGGCCACGGGGTGGACGCGTCGCGCGCGGCCGGCGGCTGCGGGAGGAGCTCGAGCTGCCGCACCTCCCGCGCGCCCTGCCGGTGGCAGGTGCCGATGCAGTCGGAGCCCGTGTCACCGCCGCCCACGACGACGACGCGCTTGCCTGCGGCCGAGATCTCCGCGTGCGGCGGGATGACGTCGCCGGCGACGCGCCGGTTCTGCTGCGCGAGCAGCTCCATCGCGAGGTGCACGCCGCGCAGGTCGCGCCCCGGGACCGGGAGCTCGCGCGGAACCTGCGCGCCCATCGCGAGCAGCACCGCATCGAACTCGGCGCGCAGCGTCTCGACGGACGCGCTCCGCCCCACGTCGACCCCCGTCTCGAATCGGACGCCCTCCGCCGCGAGCTGCGCGAGGCGCCGGTCGAGCACGTGCTTCTCGAGCTTGAAGTCGGGGATGCCGTAGCGGAGCAGCCCGCCGACGCGATCGCTCTTCTCGTACACGACGACGCCGTGCCCGCGGCGGCGGAGCTCCTGCGCGGCCGCGAGCCCCGCCGGCCCCGAGCCCACGACGGCCACGCGCCACCCCGTCTCGCGCGCCGGCGGCTGCGGCGTCACCCACCCCTCGCCGAAGCCGCGGTCCGCGATCGCCTGCTCGATGCTCCGTATCGCCACCGGCTGGTCCACGAGGCCGAGCACGCACGCGGACTCGCACGGGGCCGGGCAGAGCCGGCCCGTGAGCTCGGGGAAGTTGTTCGTCGCCTGCAGCGCGTCGAGCGCCTCGCGCCAGCGGCCGCGGTAGACGAGGTCGTTCCAGTCGGGGATGACGTTGCGCACCGGGCATCCCGTGTCGCCCTGGCAGAACGGGACGCCGCAATCCATACAGCGCGCGCCCTGGGCGCGCAGGGTCTCATCCGCCGCCGGCTCGTAGAACTCCCGCCACGTTCTCACCCGCTCGACGACGGGAAGGCGCCTCGGGTCCGCGCGCCTGATCGTGAGGAACCCCTTCGGATCGCCCATCGCCGTCCCCCCGCGTGATCGTGACGTCGTCCTCGCGGCGCCGCGCCTGCGCGCGCTGCTCCAGCACCTGCCGGTACTCCACGGGCATCACGCGCACGAGCCGCGCGTGCGCCGCCTCCCAGTCCCCGAGCAGCGCCCGCGCCCGCGTGCTCCCCGTGAGCCGCGCGTGCTGCCGCACGAGCCGCCGGACCAGCGCCAGCTCCTCGGCGCTCGCCGGGCCGAGCTCCACCAGCCCGAGGTTGCAGCGCCGCGCCAGCGTGCCGTCGTGGTCGAGCACGTACGCCACGCCGCCGCTCATCCCCGCGGCGAAGTTGCGTCCCGTGCGGCCGAGCACGACGACGGTGCCGCCGGTCATGTACTCGCAGCCGTGGTCGCCGACGCCCTCGACGACGGCGGTCGCGCCGCTGTTGCGCACCGCGAAGCGCTCGCCCGCCACGCCGCCGACGAAGAGCTCGCCCGCCGTCGCGCCGTAGAGCGCGACGTTCCCGATGAGCGTCGTCTCGCCCGGATCGAAGCTGGCGTCGCGCGGGGCGCGCACGACGATGCGGCCGCCCGACAGCCCCTTCCCCACGTGGTCGTTCGCCTCCCCCTCGAGCACCAGCGACACGCCGCGCGCGAGGAAGGCGCCGAGGCTCTGCCCGGCGGAGCCGGTGAGCCGCACGTCGATGGTGCCGGGGGCGAGCCCCGCTCCGCCGTGGCGCCGCGCGACCTCACCCGAGAGCATCGCGCCGACGCTCCGGTCCACGTTCCGCACGTCGAACGACGCGCGCACCTTCTCCCGGCGCTCGAGCGCCGGCCGCGCGGCCGCGATGATCCGGTGGTCCAGCGCGCCGGCGAGCACGTCCACTTTCTGGTGGAGGCACCTCGTCGCGACGGCCTCGCCGACCGCCGGCCGGTGCAGCAGCGCGCTCAGGTCCACCGTGCGCGCCTTCCAGTGGCCCGAGAGGTCGGCCTGCCGCAGCACGTCGGTGCGCCCGACCATCTCGTCGACCGTCCGGAAGCCGAGGCGCGCCATGATCGCGCGCGCCTCCTCGGCGACGAAGAAGAAGTAGTTGACGACGTGCTCCGGCTGCCCCCGGAAGCGCGCGCGCAGCACGGGATCCTGCGTGGCGACGCCGACCGGGCACGTGTTCAGGTGGCACTTCCGCATCATGATGCAGCCCCCCACGATGAGCGGCGCCGTCGCGAACCCGAACTCCTCGGCGCCGAGCAGCGCGGCGATCACGACGTCGCGCCCGGTCTTGAGCTGGCCGTCCGTCTGGAGCCGCACGCGCCCGCGCAGGTCGTTCAGCACGAGCGTCTGGTGCGTCTCCGCGAGCCCCATCTCCCACGGCGTGCCCGCGTGCTTGATGGACGAGAGTGGGGAGGCGCCCGTGCCGCCGGAGTCGCCGGAGATGAGGATGAGGTCCGCGCGCGCCTTCGCGACGCCCGCCGCCACCGTGCCGACGCCGACCTCCGCCACGAGCTTCACCGAGACGGGCGCCTCGGGGTTGACGTTCTTGAGGTCGAAGATGAGCTGGGCCAGGTCCTCGATGGAGTAGATGTCGTGGTGCGGCGGCGGCGAGATGAGCGTGACGCCGGGCGTCGAGAAGCGCGTGCGCGCGATGCGCTCGTCCACCTTCGGGCCCGGGAGCTGGCCGCCCTCGCCCGGCTTGGCGCCCTGCGCGATCTTGATCTGCATCTCGCGCGCGTGCACGAGGTACTCCGCCGTCACGCCGAAGCGCGCGGACGCCACCTGCTTGATGGCGCTGTTGCGCTCGGTGCCGTAGCGCGCCGGCTCCTCGCCCCCCTCGCCGCTGTTGCTCCGCCCGCCGATGCGGTTCATCGCGGTGGCGAGCATCTCGTGGGCCTCGGCGCTCAGCGACCCGAAGCTCATCGCGCCCGTGACGAAGCGGCGGACGATGCCGGCCGCCGGCTCCACCTCGTCCACCGGCACGGGCTCCCGCGTCTGATCGAACTCCAGCAGCCCGCGGATGGTCGCGCGGCGCGCGCTCTCGGCGTTCGCGAGGCGCGAGAACTCCTCGTACGTCCTCGCGTCGTTCGTCGTGGCCGCGCGCTGGAGGGCCGAGATGGTGAGCGGGTTCCAGTGGTGGCGCTCGCCCTGGATGCGGAAGTGGTACTCGCCGCCGGCGTCGAGCCGCGGCGCGCGACCGTCCCGGGGGAACGCCGCGGCGTGCCGGCGCAGCGTCTCCTCCGCCACCTCCTCGGTCTCGAGCCCGCCGATGCGCGAGGGCGTCCCCGTGAACCAGCGCTCGACGAGCCGCGGGCCGAGCCCCACCGCCTCGAAGATCTGCGCGCCGCAGTAGGACTGCACGGTGGAGATCCCCATCTTCGAGAGGATCTTGAGCAGCCCCTTCTCCACCGCCTTGATGTACTTCGCCTCCGCCGTCGCCTCGTCCACCGGCGCGGGCAGCCGCCCGGAGCGCACGAGCCCCGTGAGCGTCTCGAACGCGAGGTAGGGGTTCACGGTGCCGGCGCCGTAGCCCAGCAGCAGCGCGAAGTGCGAGACCTCGCGCGCCTCGCCCGTCTGCACGATGAGCCCCGCTTCCGTACGGAGCCTCTCGCGGATGAGGTGGTGGTGCACCGCCGCCGTCGCGAGCAGCGAGGGGATCGGCGCCCAGTCCGCGTCCACGCCGCGGTCGCTCAGCACGAGCAGCGTGTGGCCCTCGCGCACCGCCTGCGCCGCCTGGCGGCACAGCGCGTCCACCGCCGGCGCGAGCGCCCGCGCGCCGCCGGCCGCCGGGAAGAGCATCCGCAGCGTCTTCGTGCGCACGCCGCCGTGGTCGATCGACGCGATCTTCTCGAGCTGCGGGTTCGTGAGCACCGGGCTCTTCACGCGCACGCGCCGCGCGTCGCCGGGCCGCTCGCCGAGGAGGTTGGCCTTGGGGCCGACGTTCATCGCGAGCGACATCACGACCTGCTCGCGGATGGGGTCGATGGGCGGGTTGGTGACCTGCGCGAAGAGCTGCTTGAAGTAGGCGAAGAGGAGCTGCGGCCGGTCCGAGAGCACGGCGAGCGGCGTGTCGGTGCCCATGGAGCCCACGGGCTCCTCGCCCGCCGTCGCCATGGGCGCGAGGACCATCCCGAGCTCCTCGCTCGTGTACCCGAACGCCGCCTGCCGCTCGAGCAACGCCGCCTCGCTCGGCTGCATGACGGCGAGCGGCTCCGGGAGCTCGTCGATGCCGACGCGGTTGGCCGCCACCCACGCGCGGTACGGGCGGCGCGAGGCGACGCGGTGCTTGATCTGCTCGTCGTCGAGCACGCGGCCGCGGACGGTGTCCACCACGAACATCTTGCCCGGCTGGAGCCGCCCCTTCGCCTTCACCCGGCGCGCGGGGATCTCGAGCGCGCCGGCCTCGGACGCGAGCACCACGACGTCGTCGGTGGTGACGACCCAGCGCCCCGGGCGCAGCCCGTTGCGGTCGAGCGTCGCGCCGACGAGGCGCCCGTCGGTGAACGCCACCGCGGCGGGCCCGTCCCACGACTCCATCATCGCCGCGTGGAACTCGTAGAAGCCGCGGCGGTCGAGGTCCATCTGCCCGTTCCCCTCCCACGCCTCGGGGACCAGCATCATCATCGCGTGCGGGAGCGACCGCCCGCCGCGCACGAGGAACTCCGCCACGTTGTCCAGGCAGGCCGAGTCGCTCTGCCCCTCCGCCACGATGGGGTAGAGCTTCTGGAGGTCGTCGCCGAGGCGGCGGGACTTCATGCTCCCCTCGCGCACGCGCATCCAGCTCACGTTCCCGCGCAGCGTGTTGATCTCCCCGTTGTGGCAGAGCATGCGGTACGGGTGCGCGCGCGCCCACGTGGGGAACGTGTTCGTCGAGAAGCGCGAGTGGACGAGCGCGATGGCGGTGGCGAAGCGCTCGTCGGCGAGGTCCGGGTAGAAGAGCGGGAGCTGCGCCGGCGTGAGGAGCCCCTTGTAGACCACCGTGCGGCAGGAGAGGCTCGCGACGTAGAACCCGTCCTGCTCCCCCACCGAGTTCTCGACCTGCCGCCGCACGACGTAGAGCTTCCGCTCGAGCGCCGCCTCGTCGAGCCCGCGGCCGTCGACGAAGACCTGCCGGACGCACGGGGCGCTCGCGCGCGCGACGTCGCCGGCGGCCGTCTCGTCCACGGGCACGTCGCGCCACGCGAGCACCGGGTGCCCCTCCTCGGCCGCCACGCGCTCGACGAGCAGCTCGCAGGCGCGGCGCGCCTCGGCGGCGCGCGGGAGGAAGAGCATGCCGACGCCGTAGCGCCCGGCGGCGGGGAGCTCGACGTCGTGCGCGGCGAGCGCCGCGCGAAGGAGCGCGTCGGGGAGCTGCGCCAGCACGCCGGCGCCGTCGCCGGTGCACGGGTCGCAGCCGGCCCCGCCGCGGTGCGAGAGGTTCTCCAGGAGGCGGAGCCCCTGGCGCACGACGTCGTGCGACGCGGCGCCGCGCGCGTTGGCGACGAAGCCGATGCCGCACGCGTCGTGCTCGAACGCGGGGTCGTAGAGCCCCTGTCTCTCGGGCAGTCCCTTCATCGGGCCTCCTGAACGTGCGACGGCCCCTCCCAGCCACGCGCTGGGAGGGGCCGTGCGGTTGCACGTGGTCCGTCCGTTCCGAGCGCGTCTAGCTCGTGCCCACCGCGGCGAGCGGCGCCGCGGCGTCGGCCGGGGCGTCCGTCGTAAGTCGAATGGGGCGGAGCGGCTTGTTAGGCATCGGGCGGCGCGGGACGTGGATGGTGCGACCATACGGCCGCCGAATGCCCTGCGCAAGATGCGTGCGCGTTAGGCTCTTTTGTATGTCGCGGCTACCAACGCGACTTCGTGCGGGAGAGTTGCAAATCATTCGCGCACGATTGGGTCTTGCGCGATCGGGCGCGATGTCGCATCAATCGGCCTACGATGCCGACCGCCGCCCCCCTGCGCCGACTTACCAGCCTGCTCCTGCCGGCCGCGCTGCTTCTCAGCGCGGTCGTCGTTCGGCATCGGGAGCCGGCCAGCGAGCGCGCCATGCGGTAGCACGGCGGCAACTCGCGACCCCTCCCGGCCACGCGCGGAGGGGCGCGGCTACAGGGCCCCTTCGAGTCTCGGAGGGGCCTTTCGTTTGTCCCTCCGCGCGCGGCCGGACCGACTCCCCCACCACGCACCGCGGTCCGTCACAGCCGATGCGCTCCGACACGATCAAGAAGGGATTCGAGCGCGCGCCCCACCGCGCGCTCCTCCGCGCCACCGGCCAGATCCGGAGCGCCGGGGACTTCGACCGCCCGTTCATCGCGATCTGCAACTCGTACGTGGACGTCGTCCCCGGCCACGTGCACCTCGCGGCGTTCGGCGCGCTCGTGAAGGAGGCCGTGCGCGCCGCCGGCGGCGTGCCGTTCGAGTTCAACACCATCGGCGTGGACGACGGCATCGTCATGGGGCACGACGGCATGCGCTACTCGCTGCCGTCGCGCGAGCTCATCGCCGACTCCGTCGAGACGATGGCGCTCGCCCACTGCTTCGACGGGATGGTCTGCATCCCCAACTGCGACAAGATCACGCCCGGCATGCTCATGGGCGCCGCGCGCGTGAACGTGCCGACGGTGTTCGTCTCGGGCGGCCCCATGGCCGCGGGGCGCGACGGCGCGGGCCGCAAGGTGGACCTCATCTCCGTCTTCGAGGGCGTCGGCGCGTTCGCCGAGGGGAAGATCGGCGCCGAGCGCCTCGACGAGCTGGAGCGCACGGGGTGCCCGACGTGCGGGAGCTGCAGCGGCATGTTCACCGCCAACTCCATGAACTGCCTGTGCGAGGCCCTCGGCGTCGCGCTCCCCGGCAACGGCAGCGCGCTCGCGAGGTCCGCGGAGCGGGAGGCGCTCGCGCACGCCGCGGCCGTCGCCGTCATGCGGCTCGTCGCCGACGACGTGTCCTTCCTCGACGTCGTGACGCGCGACGCCATCGACAACGCCGTGGCGCTCGACGTCGCGATGGGCGGCTCGACGAACACGGTGCTCCACGTCCTCGCGCTCGCCCGCGAGGCCGGCGTGGACTACCCGCTCGCGCGGTTCCACGAGGTCGCCGAGCGCACGCCGCACCTCGCGAAGCTGAGCCCCGCGTGGGACGGCGACCGGCAGTGGCACATCCAGGACCTGCACGAGGCGGGCGGGGTCAGCGCCGTGCTGCGCGAGCTCGCGTCGATCCCCGGCACGCTCGCGCTCGACGCGCGCACCGTGGCCGGTGGCACGATCGGCGACGTGGTGGCGCAGGCCGAGAACCGGAACCCCTGGTGCATCCGCCGCGCGGCGAGCCCGCACTCGGCGCGCGGCGCCATCGCGGTGCTGCACGGGACGCTCGCGCCCTCCGGCGCCGTCGTGAAGGCGGGCGCCGTGGAGCAGCACGCGGCGCGCTTCGCCGGGCCGGCGCGGGTGTTCGAGTGCGAGGAGCACGCGGTGGCCGCCCTGCGCGGCGGCGCCATCCGCCGCGGCGACGTGATCGTCGTGCGCCACGAGGGGCCGCGCGGCGGCCCCGGCATGCGCGAGATGCTCACCCTCACCGGCATGCTCAAGGGCATGTCGCTCGGCGACGAGGTCGCCATCGTCACCGACGGGCGCTTCTCGGGCGGCTCGCGCGGGCTGTGCGTCGGCCACGTGGCGCCCGAGGCGGCCGCCGGCGGGCCGATCGCGCTCGTGGAGGAGGGCGACCGGATCGACATCGACATCGCCGCGCGCTCGCTCGAGCTCGCCGTGGACGCGGCGACGCTCGAGGCGCGCGCCCGCGCCTGGCGCCCGCCGGCGCCGCGTGTGAGGGGCGGGTGGCTGGCGCGCTACGCGGCCATGGTCACGAGCGCGGACACGGGGGCGGTGCTCGCCGTGCCAGGCCCCTCGGGCTCACGCGGAGACGCGGAGGCGCGGAGAAAAACAGAGAGTGATTCCTTCTCCGCGGCCTCCGCTCCTCCGCGCCTCCGCGCGAAACCCGCGGCGGACGAAGCGTCCGTGCCGTCGCTCCCCTGGCCGGCGCCGTCGTCGTCCTCGGCGTTCGCGGGGGGCAGGCTGTGACCGCGTACACTCCCCACGCCACCGATCCGGCCGAGCGCTCCGGTGCGCAGCTCCTCTGCGAGGCGCTGATCCGCGAAGGGGCCGACGTCATCTTCGGCATCCCCGGCGGCGCGATCATGCCCTTCTACAACGCGCTGCCCGGCTACCGCGACCGGCTGCGCCACGTGCTCTGCCGCCACGAGCAGGGCGCCGGCCACGCGGCCGAGGGGTACGCGCGGGCGAGCGGGCGCGTGGGCGTGTGCGTGGCGACGAGCGGACCCGGCGCCACGAACCTCGTCACGCCCATCGCCGACGCGTGGATGGACAGCACGCCACTCGTCGCGATCACCGGGCAGGTGTCGAGCGCGCTCCTCGGGACGGACGCGTTCCAGGAGACGGACATCACGGGGATCACGCTCCCCATCACGAAGCACGGCTTCCTCGTGACCGACGTGCGCGACATCCCGCGCGTGATGGCCGAGGCGTTCCACCTGGCGCGCACCGGGCGCCCGGGGCCCGTGCTCGTGGACGTGACGAAGGACGCGCAGCAGGCGCGCACGGTGCCGCGCTGGCCCGCCGAGCCGCCCGTCGTACCGGGCTACGCGCCGCCGTCGGCGCCGGACGCGGCGGCCGTCGCGGCGGCGGCGCGCCTGCTCGCGCGGGCCGAGCGGCCGCTCATCCTCGCGGGGAACGGCGTCATCCAGTCGGACGCGTCGGCCGAGCTGCGCCGGCTGGCCGAGCGCACGGGGACGCCGGTGGTGACGACGCTGCACGGCATCGGCGCGCTGCCGGAGGACCACCCGCTCAGCCTCGGGATGCCGGGGATGCACGGCTGGGTGCACGTCAACCGCGCCATCCAGGAGTGCGACGTGCTGCTCGCCGTCGGCATGCGCTTCGACGACCGGGTGACGGGGCGCGCGTCCACCTTCGCGCCGAAGGCGAAGGTGATCCACGTGGACGTGGACCCCGCGGAGATCGGCAAGCTCGTGCCCGTGGCGATCGGGATCGCGGCGGACGCGCGCCTCGCGCTGCTCGCGCTGCTGGAGGCGGTGCCGGCGCGCGACGCCGTGGCGTGGCGCGGCCGCATCGCCGAATTGCGCGACCGCCACCGCCCGCGCCAGGCGTACGCGCGCCGCCCGCCGGGCGCGGCGCTCATGCCGCACGACGTCTACGACGCGCTCGACCGCTCCCTGCACGCGCGCGGCGGCGAGCGGTGGCGCGTGGTGACGGACGTGGGGCAGCACCAGATGTGGGCCGCGCAGCTCATCGACTGGCGCCGCCCGCGCACGCACATCACGAGCGGCGGCGCCGGCACCATGGGCTTCGCCGTCCCCGCGGCCCTCGGCGCCGCGCTCGCGTGCCCCGGCGAGACGGTGTGGGTCGTCGTCGGCGACGGCGGCTTCCAGATGACCAACCAGGAGCTCGCGACGATCGCGCAGGAGGGCGTGCGCAACGTGAAGGTCGCGATCGTGAACAACGGCTACCTGGGGATGGTGCGGCAGTGGCAGGAGCTGTTCGAGGGGCGCGTCTACAGCGGCACGCCGCTCTCCGGCCCCCACTTCGCGCAGCTCGCCGCGGCGTACGGCGTCGCCGCGCGCGTGGTGGAGCGCACCGAGGACGTGGAGGAGGCGCTCGCGTTCGCGTGGGCGCACGACGGCGCCGTCGTGATCGACTTCCGCGTGGAGCGCGAGGTGAACGTGTTCCCGATGGTCCCGCAGGGCGGGAGCATCGGCGAGATGATCGGCGTCGCATGACGGCGCCGCGCGAGGAGCGGCGCCCCGTGCGCCACACGCTGATCGCCCTGGTGCAGGACCACCCGGGCGTGCTGAACCGCGTCGTCAGCCTCTTCCGGCGGCGCGGCTACAACATCGAGAGCCTGGCCGTGGGCGCGAGCGAGACGCCCGGGCTGAGCCGCATGACGATCGTGGTCGACGTGCGGGACGTCGACCAGGTGGTGAACCAGTTCAGACGACTCATCGAGGTGCAGACCGTGCGAAGCGTGACGACCGAGCGCACCGTGGTGCGCGAGACGGCCCTGGTGAAGGTGGCGGCTCCGGAGAGCCGCCGTTCCGCGCTGCGCGACCTCGCGCACCGCGCGTTCGCGCGCGTCATCCACGCGGGCGAGGAGGCCGTGCTCCTCGAGATCACGGCGCGCCCCGACGAGGTGAACGCGTTCGTGGCGCACGCCCGCGAGTACGGCGCCGTCGAGCTCACCCGCAGCGGGCAGATCGCCATGACGCTCGGCGCCGCGAGCTTCCCGGACGCGCCCGTCCCCTACTTCTGGCAGGCCGACGGAGCGGCCGAAGATGCGGTCGCCTGAGGCCGCGGCGCCCGCGGCGCGCGCCTTCACCCCCCCGGCGCGGGAGACCGCGCGCCCCTTCTACGACGCGGACGCGGACATCGAGCGCCTGCGCGGGCGCACGGTCGCGGTGATCGGCTTCGGGAGCCAGGGGCACGCGCACGCGCTGAGCCTCCGCGACAGCGGCGTGGACGTGCGCGTGGGGCTCTACGAGGGCTCGCGCAGCCGCGAGAGAGCGGAGGCCGCGGGGCTGCGCGTCACGTCGGTGGCGGCAGCGGCCGCCGAGGCGGACCTCATCTCCGTCCTCGTCCCCGACACGGAGCAGGCGCGGATCTACGGCGAGGCGATCGCGCCGCACCTGCGTCCGGGCAAGACGCTCGTCTTCGCGCACGGCTTCGCGATCCGGTTCGCGCAGATCGTGCCGCCGCAGGACGTGGACGTCGTGCTCGTGGCGCCCAAGGCGCCGGGGCACCGCGTGCGCGAGGTCTTCCAGGCGGGCGGCGGCGTGCCGGGGCTCGCCGCCGTGCACCAGGACGCGAGCGGGCACGCGTTCGAGGACGCGCTCGCGTACGCGAAGGGGATCGGCTGCACGCGCGCCGGCGTCCTCCGCACCACGTTCGCGGAGGAGACGGAGACGGACCTCTTCGGCGAGCAGGCGGTGCTCTGCGGCGGCGTGTCCGCGCTCGTGAAGGCGGGCTTCGAGACGCTCGTCGAGGCGGGCTACCAGCCGGAGATCGCCTACTTCGAGTGCATGCACGAGCTGAAGCTCATCGTGGACCTGATGTACCAGGGCGGCCTGAACTACATGCGCTACTCCGTCTCCGACACCGCCGAGTACGGCGACTACCAGGCGGGCCCGCGGCTCGTGACGCACCAGACGCGCGACACCATGCGCCGCATCCTGCGCGACATCCAGGACGGCACGTTCGCGCGGCGGTGGATCGCGGAGAACGAGGCGGGGCGGCCGCGCTTCCAGCACGACCGGCTGCGCGACGCCGACCACCAGATCGAGGAGGTCGGGCGTCGGCTGCGGGCGATGATGCCGTTCGTGCAGCCCCGCGAGGTCCGCCCGGGCCAGGGGGGCGCATGAGCGGGCGCGAAGGCGCCGGCCGGAGCGTCGAGGCCGATCGCGTCCTGATCTTCGACACGACCCTCCGCGACGGCGAGCAGGCGCCCGGGTGCACGATGACGCGCGACGAGAAGCTCGCCGTCGCCCGCCAGCTGGCGCGCCTGAAGGTCGACGTCATCGAGGCCGGCTTCCCGGCCTCGTCGCCCGGCGACTGGGAGGCCGTGCGCGCCATCGCCGGCGAGGTCGGGACGGCGGACGGGCCGGTGATCTGCGGGCTCGCGCGCGCGAGCGAGGCGGACATCGACCGCTGCGCCACGGCGGTCGCCCCGGCGGCGCGCCGGCGCATCCACACCTTCCTCGCGACGTCCGACCTCCACCTCCGCCACAAGCTCGGCATGACGCGCGCGCGGGCGCTGGAGACGGCGCGGCGTGCGGTGGTGCACGCGCGCGCGCTCGCGGACGACGTCGAGTTCTCGGCCGAGGACGCCGGGCGGAGCGACCCGGCGTTCCTGCACGAGGTGCTCGCGGCCGCCGCGGAGGCGGGCGCCACGACGCTCAACATCCCGGACACCGTGGGCTACACGACGCCCGAGGAGTACGGGGCGATGATCGCCGGCGCGCGCGCCGCGGTGCCGGGCGCGGACCGCCTCGTCTTCTCCACGCACTGCCACGACGACCTCGGGCTCGCCGTCGCGAACTCGCTCGCCGGGGTGCGCGCGGGAGCGCGGCAGGTGGAGTGCACGGTCAACGGGATCGGCGAGCGCGCGGGGAACGCGGCGCTGGAGGAGGTCGTGATGGCGCTCCGCACGCGCGCCGCGCTGTTCGGCGCGTGGGCGGCGGCGGACACGCGCGAGCTCGCGCGCACCTCGCGCCTCGTCGCGCGGTGCAGCGGCGTGCGCGTGCCGCCGAACAAGGCCGTCGTCGGCGCCAACGCGTTCGCGCACGAGGCGGGCATCCACCAGGACGGCGTGCTCAAGGAGCGCGCGACGTACGAGATCATGTCCCCCGACATGGTCGGCCTCGACGGGAACCGCCTCGTGCTCGGCAAGCACTCCGGGCGCCACGCCGTGCGCCGCCGCCTCGAGGAGATGGGGCACGCGCTCGACGAGGAGGAGTTCGCCGCGGTGTTCGCGCGCTTCAAGGAGATCGGCG
Source organism: Gemmatimonadaceae bacterium (assembly GCA_045804325.1). GTDB lineage: Bacteria > Gemmatimonadota > Gemmatimonadetes > Gemmatimonadales > Gemmatimonadaceae > JBJMNJ01. Next base: position 1,402 of record JBJMNJ010000168.1, on the reverse strand, counting down.
ACCGCAAGAAGGTCGTGGACGAGCGCGACCTGGATGCCATCGCCGCGAGCCGCGGGCACCGCCGCACGAGCGCGTGGGAGCTCGCCCTGGTGCGCGCGACGTGCGGCTCGCACGCGCCCTCCGAGGCCACGGTGGGGCTCAAGGCCGCCGACGGCGAGACGGTCTTCGGCTCCGCGCACGGCGACGGCCCGGTGGACGCGGTGTGCCGCGCCATCGCGAGCCTCACCGGCGACCGCGCGGAGCTCGAGGAGTTCACGGTGGACGCGATCACCGAGGGCGTGGACGCGGCGGGCGGGGTGCACCTGCGCCTGCGCGAGCGGGACACGGGCGAGCTCTTCGCGGGCTACGGCGTGCACACGGACATCGTCGTCGCCGCCGCCGAGGCCTACGTGGCCGCCGTGAATGCCTTGGCCCGGCTGTCCTCGGCCGACGGCCCTCGGCCCTCGGCCGCCGTCTCGCGGGCCGAGGGGCTGGGGCCGAGGGCCGAGGACGCGGCGGAGGCCCTCGCATGACCCCCCGCACCCTCTACGAGAAGATCTGGGACGCACACCTGGTCCGTCCCGAGACGGCCGACGCCCCCGCGCTCCTCTACGTCGACCTGCACCTCGTCCACGAGGTGACGTCGCCGCAGGCGTTCGACGAGCTCCGGCGGCGCGGCATCCGCGTGCGCCGCCCCGACGCGACGATCGCGACGATGGACCACTCCACGCCCACGACGCCCGCCGGCAGCGGCCTCCCCGTGATGGGCGCGGCCGCGGCGCAGCTCGCGCGGCTGGCCGCCAACTGCGAGGAGTTCGGCGTGCCGCTCTTCGCCATGGGGGACGAGCGGCGCGGCATCGTGCACGTGGTGGGGCCGGAGCTCGGGCTCACGCACCCCGGCACCACCGTCGTCTGCGGCGACAGCCACACGAGCACGCACGGCGCGTTCGGCGCGCTCGCCTTCGGCATCGGAACGTCGGAGGTCGCGCACGTGCTCGCGACGCAGTGTTTGCTGCAGCGTCGTCCGAAATCGATGGAGGTTCGCATCGACGGCACCTTGCGCGCGGGAATCACAGCGAAGGACATCATCCTCACGATTATCGCTCGCATTGGCGTAGCCGGCGGCACCGGGCACGTGATCGAGTACACCGGCTCCGCGATTCGCGCGCTCGATATGGAAGCGCGGATGACGATCTGCAACATGTCGATCGAGGCCGGAGCGCGTGCGGGCCTCGTCGCGCCGGACGACACGACGTTCAACTACCTCTGGCAGCGCGCGCACGCGCCGGTCGGACTCGCGTGGGACGCGGCGCTCGCGCGTTGGCGGGCGCTCGCGACCGACGAAGGCTCCGTCTACGACCGCAGCGTCACGATCGACGCCGATGAGATCGAGCCGATGATCTCGTACGGAACGAACCCCGGG
>JBJMNJ010000167.1:0-9769 GCA_045804325.1 Gemmatimonadaceae bacterium | reverse complement strand
GACCCCTGGTGCGCCTCGCCGCTAGCCTGGGAGCTCGAGCGGGTGGTCCGCGCCGCGGCCGCCGAGTTCCGCGACCGCGGGCAGCGGCCGGAGCAGATGGTCGTGGCGCTGAAGCGGGCGGCCGAGCGGGGCGCGCGCCCGGGGGTCAGCGAGAACGAGGAGGAGCTGCACTACCGGATGATTCTCTGGAGCGTCCGGGAGTACTTCCGCGCGGAGTGGTGAGGTCGGCGGTGAGCGCGACGGCCGCGGCGCGGCCGCACCGCCCGCCGCACCCCCTCGTCGTCGTCCACCACCACGACCAGCGACTCGGTCAGCGTGGTCGGCTCACGGCTCGTACGCGGCCGTTGCCGCGGGCAGCGCGATGACGATGACGACACCGCCGTCACGCCCGATGAGGCCGGCGGCCCCGTTCAACCGGCGCGCCAGCAGGTTCGCGTGCTCGAGGAGCATCCAGAGCATCGGCCGGTCGAGCATCGACGGCGAAAGGCCGGCGATCCGCAGCTCCGCGTAGCCATTCTCCAGCCCCGTCTCGATCGTCGGATCGCGCCCGGGGAAGGGCGTCTGCTGGAGCATGCGCAGGGCGGTGTCGGCGAGCCTCGCCACGGGAACGCGCAGCGGCCATGCCGCCTGCGACACCTCCGGCGACGGCGTCGCGAGGCGCGCCCGCAGCGGCCGCTGCTCGGCGCGCCGGCTCAGCCGGCGCCCGACGGCCCGCGCGAGCTGGTTGAGCTCCAGGCGCCGACGACGCGCCGGCGCGGGGCGGCACGGGGCGTTCGCGCGATCGAGCATCTCGATCAGGCTGCGTTCCGCGGCGTGGCATTCGGCGAGCAGCGCGTTCGCCTCGCCCACGTCCAGTCGCGGCGCGCGGAGCAGGTGCGACATGTACTGCAGGTTCATGCGGAGCACCGTCAGCGGCTGCTTGAGCTCGTGCGACAGCTCGGCGAGCGGCTCCCGGGTCTCGCGCGTCGCCGCGGGAGCGAGCGCGCGCCGCACCCCGCTCGTGGCGAGGAGCCGCGCCAAGGCGCGGCCGGCGCCAGCGACCGTGGTGGCGGGCGCCGCCTCGAACTCGCCATGCGGCGAGCCATGGTGCGTCACGATCTCTCTCGCGCGCATAGCGTCGAGCCTGTGATCCTCGTCGTGCCGCCGCCTCGCGCTGCGCCGCGCGTGGCCGCGGGGACGGGCTGCTTCAAGACGTGTGGGCGGACGCGAAAACTTCCATTGGACCAAAGTCCTCGGACCGCGAGTCTATCGCGCTCGCTCACGTCGTCGCCGCAAGTGCTTGGCCCTTCGGCCAATTGAGGCGTGTTCGGTGCGGGGCGAGCCTACGCACGCATTCGAGCCAGGTCGGATGCGTGGTCGTGGAGGAAGTATGAATCGATTCGTGTCGCCGCGGAGCCCAGCCCGGCGAGTTCCACTCACCGTCGTCGGTGGGCCGAGCGGCGCGGGGAAGACGACGCTCCTGCGTCAGCTGCTCACCCGGAACGACGGCCGCCGCATCGCGGCGCTGCTCGAGCATCCGGACGCGCTCGCGTTGAGCGACTCGGAGGTGGCGAGCGCCGACGGCGACGCGCTCGTGCTGCGCAACGGGTCGGTCTGCCTCGGGCTCGACGGCGACATTCTCACCGGGCTGCCGCTGGTGCACCGCGGGGACCCGTCGCGCCTCCCCGACCACGTCGTCGTCGAGGTGTCGCACCCGACGGGCCACCTGCACGCCCTCGGCTACGAGTACATGCCCGGCTTCCGCCCCGGCGGCGCCGTCATGGTGCTCGGCGCCCCGGACGTCGAGCACGTGCGCGCGGGAGGCGCGGAGGAGCAGAGCGCGCTCGAGGCGCAGCTCCGGCACGTGGACCTGCTCGTGCTCAACCAGGTGGACCGGGTGCGGACGTCCGCGCGGCCGGCGCTGCGGCGCTGGCTGCAGGAGCGTGCGCCGGGAGCGCGGCTGGTGGAGTGCGAGCACGGCCACGTGCCCACGCCGCTGGTCCTGGGATCCACGCCGCCGTACCTCCCGGCGCATGCCATCTGCGGGGAGTGGAGCTGCGCGTACACCGTGGACGCCGACCCGCGGCGGACGAAGGCGGTCGAGCCGCGCCACGACGAGGACTACCGCGCGTGGCTGCTCACGACGCACCACACGGTCGACACGAACGCCTTCGGCCGCTGGGTGAACGCGCTGCCGCGGAGCGTCCTCCACGGCGAGGGCGTGCTGCGGGTGCGGAACGAGCGCGACCACCGGGTCCGCTTCCACCTGTGCGGGTCGCGCTGGTCGCTCACCTCGGAGACGTCGTCGGACCACGCGCCGGAAGAGCCGGTGGGCTGGCTGTCGCTCATCGGGCTGGCGCCCGCGCCCCGGCCGAGTGCCGCCCGCGCGGCCGACGCCAGCCAGCTGGTCGGCTCGCCGTCGTGACGCGGACGGACGGCTCGGCCCGCGCCGATCATCGGGCGCGCGCGGGCGCCGAGACGAGGCCTCGCTCCGGCACTTCGTGCCGCCGGCGCTTGCGCCATGCGACGTACAGCGCGCCGACGACGCTGCTCACGAGCAGGTACAGCACGACGGCCGGCAGCGCGAGCCGCTCGACCGGGGCCGCGAGCGCGGCGATGGTCACCGCGATGCCCGGGTGTCGCGACGCGCACGCGAGCGCGAGCACGGTGCGGTCCTCGTCCGACGGTCCGCCGAGCACGTGCCCCGCCGCGAGCGCGACGAGGGCGAGCGCCACCATCGCCAGCAGCGTCCCGTCGCCGAGCAGCGACGTCATCACGGGCCACATCTGGATCACGACCGGAAGGGCGCTGAGCACGAGCAGCACCATCGCGAAGGTCGAGATGGGTCCGGCCGCGGCCGCGGCCGCGCGCGGCGCCAGGCGCCGGATGCCGATGCCGGCGAACAGGGGAAGCAGGACGGTGGTGAGCGCCACGACCGCGACGGCCGCCGCGGCGGGGCGAACCGGGAGCGAGAGGGCTCGCGCGCGCACACCGAGCACGGCGGGCGCGACGACGATCGACAGCACGGTGACCGCCACCAGCAGTCCGATCGTGTAGGTCTGCTGCCCCCCCGCCCGCAGCGCCTTCCCGGGCCAGATCGGCGGCACCGGCGAGAGGGCGAGGGCCACGAGCGCGATCGCCACGGCCGGCTGCAGCGCGAGGGCGCGCGCGACGAACATCGCGAACACCGGCGCGACGATCAGCATGGCCGCCGCGGCGCGCCCGAGCTGCGACGGCGCGCGGAGGAGCGAGGTCGCCTCGCCCACCGTCGCGCGGAGGCCGAGGCCGAGCACGGCGAGCGCGATGCTCGCCTTGAGACAGATGGGGATGATGGTGGCGAGGTCCACGGTACGCCTCTCGGGAGAGTCGTCTGCGCGCGGCACCGCGTCGCGCACATCTGCGAGTATCCGCCGGCGCGGCCGCGGGCGGCGAGTGGACCTTCGTCCCGCCCCTTCGTCCAATGTCCGCCGCATGCCCGCCGTGCATAACATCGCGCTAACATCGTTAGGTCGCGACGAGCGGCTCGCGCGATTCACGACTGGAGGCATCCATGCGAGTCATGCGCGGCATGACAGCGAGCGCACGACTCATCCGCCGCACGGCCATCGCGTCGGCGTGCCTTGCGCTGCTCCCGCTCGGCGCGCGGGCGCAGACGCCGCCGCGGAGCACGCCGGCGATCGAGCCGAAGGCGGTCGAGGCGCTGCGGCGCATGGGGGCGTACCTGCGCACGCTCCCGCGGTACGGCGTGCACGCGGAGACGGTGCGCGACGAGGTGGCGACGGACGGACAGACCATCCAGCTCGCCGGCACCGTGCAGTATCTCGTCCGGACGCCCGATCGGTTCCGCGTCGACCTTCGCACGGACCGCAAGCGGCGGCAGATCCTCTACGACGGCAGGTCGCTCACCGTGTACGCGCCGCGGCGGCACTTCTACGCCACCGTGCCTGCGCCCAGCACGATCGTGGCGACGCTGGACACGGCGCGGCGGCGGCACGGCATCGAGCTCCCGCTCGCCGACCTCTTTCTCTGGGGCACCTCGCGCGACGGGCTGAAGGACGTGACCGCCGCACGCTACGTCGGCCCGGCCTACGTGCGAGGCGTGGACACGGACCAGTACGCATTCCGGCAGGACGGCGTCGACTGGCAGATCTGGATCGAGCGCGGCAAGCGCCCCGTGCCGCGCAAGCTGGTGATCGTGACGACGTCCCTGCCGAGCCGGCCGCAGTTCACGGCGACCATGGCCTGGGATCTCTCGCCGGCGGTGGGCGACGACGCGTTCACGTTCGTGCCGCCGCGCGACGCGTCGAGGATCGTGCTGGCGACGCTTCCCGCCGCGATCGCCGGGCGACCGTAACCTTCAGCAGGGAAAGCGACTCATGCCCGTCCCGACGCACGACCACCTTCGCGCGGCGCTCGTCGTCGCCGCCATCCTCGGATGGCACCTCGCCACGGCGGATCCGGCGGCGGCGCAGCAGCGAGGAGGCGCCCGCTCCGGGGCCGGCGGCGCCGGGGGGCGCGGGGCATCCGCCCGCGCGACGGTGGTCCGTGACGCCGCCCGGCCGGCCGGCCGCGGCGTGGAGCGGAGCTTCGAGAGCAACCGCCGCTGGGACCTGGACGTCGACGAGCACTGGCACCCGGCGGCCGCGGCGGCCGCCGTCGCCACGGGCGCGGCCGCGGGCGCCGTGGCGGTCGGCTCGGCAGTGCATGCCCTGCCGGGCGCGTGCACGAGCGCCGTCATCAACGGCATCACGTACTACCAGTGCGGCTCGTCGTGGTACCAGCCGCGCTTCTACGGGACGACGGTGAGCTACGTGGTCGTCCGCGCGCCCTGAACGGCGCGCCGGCGCGCGCCGACGACGCTCCGTCACGACGCGAGCCGCCCCCGCGGACCGCCGGTCCAACGGCCAAGGTCCAATGGCGACGCCATCCGACGTTTCCAACCCTTGCCCATCGCTGCGTCAGTACGACGACGCACCGAGCCGGGACCGGCGGCGCACCATCGCGACGAGGTCGTCCCCGTCGAAGGGCTTCAGGAGATAGCCGTCGGGCCCCGCGCGGCGCGTCAGATCCTCGGGCGAGAGCTCGTCATGGGCGGTGATGAAGATGATCGGGAGCTCGGGGTGTGTGCGGGCGAGCTGCTCCTGGAGCGTGAAGCCGCTCTGCGTGCCCAGGTGGACGTCCAGGATGAGGCAGGCCGGCGGGTCGAGCGCGTTCGCGAGCAGGAACTCGCATGCGGTCGCGAACGTCTCGGCGACCATGCGCTCCGACCGCAGCAGTCGGGCGAGCGAGATGCGAACCGACGCATCGTCGTCGACGACCGCCACCCATCCACGCTCGACGGCGTACTGGTGGCCCCGGCCGAGGGACATCTCGAAGCTCATCCGGAATCCTCCGCTCGAGTGCGCTTGCGCTCATAGCGTGTATACGGTATCGAATGCTGCGGCGGCCTCCATCGGACTTTGGTCCCTCTCGCGCGGACTTTCCGTCCTGATCGCGCGAGCGGCCGGCGCAGGCGAGCGTGTGAACCCGACGCGAGGCGCACGACCATGAACGACGACGTGACTGCTTCCACTCCGCTCCTGCTCGTCGTCGACGACGACGAGTCGGTGCGCCGCTCCCTGGCCCGGCTCCTGACCTCGGCGGGCTACGCAGTCGAGACGTTCGGCTCGGCCGCCGAGCTCCTCGGGAGGGAGCCGCTGACCGGCCCGGGGTGCCTCGTCCTCGACGTGCAGCTCCCCGGCCTCAGCGGCCTCGATCTGCACGCGAGGCTGCGCTCCGCCGGCGCGGACGTGTCGGCCGTGTTCGTGAGCGGCCACGGCGACATCGCGATGGGCGTGCGCGCGATGAAGGACGGCGCGGTCGACTTCCTCACGAAGCCGGTGAACGACGTCGAGCTCCTCGCCGCCGTCGAGCGCGCGCTCGCCCGCAATCGCCTGGCGCGGGGCCACCGCGCCGAGCTGAACGAGCTCCGGCAGCGGGACTCCGCGCTCACCCAGCGCGAGCGGGAGGTCTGCGCGCTCGTCGCGACCGGGCTGCTGAACAAGCAGGTCGCCGCGGTGCTCGGCACGAGCGAGAAGACGGTGAAGGTGCACCGCGCCCGCGTCATGACGAAGATGCAGGCGGGATCGCTCGCCGACCTGGTGCGCATCGCCGACCGCCTCGGCATGCGGCACTCCTCGGACACGCGGCCGGACCCCGGGCCAGCGGACGTCCCGGTCATGCTGCCGCTCGGCGCGGCCGCGTCGTTCTCGACCTACGCCCGCACGGAGTCCGGGGCGCGCACCGGCTGATCGGCCGTGGCAGGCGGGGCGGCCACCCCGGCACGGTCGCTCGCGGGAAGCGTCACCGCGAAGACGGCGCCGCCCTGTGCGACGTTCTCGGCGCGGATCGAGCCGCGGTGCCGCTCGACGATCGACCGCACGATGGCGAGGCCCATCCCGAGCCCCTGCGCCTTCGTCGAGAAGAACGGCTGGAACAGGTGAGGGGCCACCTCGGGCGCGAGCCCGCGCCCCGAGTCGCGCACGGTGAGCTCGACGATGTCGCCGTGGCGCCGCGTCGTGATCCACACCGCGCGCTCGCCGTCGCTCGCCGCCGACGCCTCGAGCGCGTTGAGCGCGAGGTTCAGGACGACCTGCTGGAGCAGGACCGAGTCGCCGACGACGCGGGGGATCGTGGGGTCGAGCTCCACCTCGAGGCGGGTGCCGTGCAGCACGGCGGCCGAACGCACGAGCATCCGCACGACGCGGCACACCTCGTTGAGGTCGAGCGCCTCCCTCCTCGGCTCCTCGTTGCGCAGCAGCCCCCGTATGCGCTCGATGACGCTCGAGGCTCGCGAGTCGTCGGCCACGATGTCCTCGAGGATCGCCTTCACCTCGCCGAGCGGGGGCGACTCGGACGAGAGGAAACGCACGCCCGCCTGCGCGTTGCTCCGGATCGCCGAGAGCGGCTGGCGCAGCTCGTGGGAGAGCGCCGCGGCGAGCTCACCGGCGGCGGAGATGCGGCCCATGTGCGCGACCTGCCGGCTCCCCTCGTCCAGCTTGGCGAGGCGAATGCGCTCCGATTCCTGCGCCAGGCTCACGCGGCTCGCCAGCGCGCGCATTTCCTCGGTGGTCCTGTGCAGCGCCACAGCGGCCTCGGCGCGCTCCCGCATCACGGCGGCGAGGCAGAGGAGCGGGATCGCCGTGGCGGTCAGGAACAGCTGCAGCCCGTCGATGGTCTCCTCGAGCCACGCCGCCGTGGCCACGCCGGGCGCATGGAGCACCTGCCAGCTCGCGACGAACGCGACGACGAGGAGGCCGAGCCCCGTCGTCGCCGGCCCGAAGCGCACCGCGAGCCAGAGCAGGAACGGGAGGACGGCGGGTGCCGCGAGCGTGAGCAGTGACCCCTCGCCGGGCGTGAGCAGGCGGCCGAGCCCGACGCCGGCGGTGAGGAGCAGGCCGGCGAGGACGGCGGCGGCCTCCGCGGAGCGGGCTGCCGAAAGCTTTCGCCAGTCCGCGCTCGTGGCCAGCAACGCGCTGGCGAGCACCGGAACGACGACGAGGTGCGTCAGCACGTTCGAGCTGACGCGCGTCGAGAACGCGAGCCAGTAGTCGCTCCCCCACCCGCTGAGGACGGTGATCCCCGCGTCGGCGAACGAGAGCAGGAAGGGCGACAGCGTCGCGGCGCCGGCGATGAACGCCAGCATCGTCCGCAGCGTGCCGAAGTCGATCCGGCCGCGCGTCACGTGCCTCACGATGGCCGCGCCGAGCATCGCGTCGGCGCAGTTGGTCACGTAGAGCAGCGACATCGCCCCGAGCGGCACACCGAACTGGTAGCCGACCAGGAGCTGCGCCGGCAGTGCCGCGAGGAGGTAGGTCGCCCACTGCCTCGGGGGCCTCGCCAGCAGGATCGCGAGGACGATGGAGTTCGGCAGCCAGAGGATCGACTGCGGCGCCCGCGGCGACTGCAACGCGAAGCCGACCCGCGCGCCAAGGTAGTAGGCGAGGGCGGTGAGCAGCGCGGGCGTCACGACGCGGATGATGCCCGCGAGTGGGCGCGAAGTACCCGAGGCATCATCGGACGGCGCGTCGCCGTCGACGCCCGCGTCCGCGAGGGAGGTCATCGTCCAGCCGTACCCGGTCATGTGAGGACTCCGTCGTCGCTCGACCCGGCGCCCGGAAGACGCATGTTCGCGCTTCCACGGACGTGATCTCGCCATCGTCGCCGTGGAGTGCAATTGATCGTTACGACCTACGGCGGCGGTCCGATGGCGACCGTCAACGATCAATACATTAATGTTTCTCTCGGCGATAGAGTACGCCACCGGCCGTAGAGATTGTTTCTTTCTCACGCATTCGGCGCATGCGGCGCGTGCGGCGAATCGATCAGCGAGGCCGGTCGCGCCCATTCGCCCCTTTCGCCCGAGCCGCCGACGCGGCACCATCCCCGGTCGCCGCAGGCGCCAGAGATTCGGACATCCATATGAAAGTTCGGAGACCGAGATGCCCCTGAAGCGGAAGGTGCGGTACGGGATGGTGGGGGGCGGGCCGGGCGCCTTCATCGGCGCCGTGCACCGCAGGGCCGCCGCGCTCGACGGCGAGATCGACCTCGTGGCGGGCGCGTTCTCGTCCGACGCCGCGAAGTCGCGCCGCCAGGGGGAGGAGCTCTTCCTCGACCCGCGCCGCGTCTACGGCTCGTGGCGCGAGATGGTCGAGCGCGAGAGCAAGCTCCCCGAGGGCGAGCGCATCGACTTCGTCAGCATCGTCACGCCGAACGCGTCGCACTTCGAGATCGCCAAGGCGTTCCTCGAGGCCGGCTTCCACGTCGTGTGCGACAAGCCGATGACCACGACGCTCGAGGACGCCGAAGAGCTCTGCCGCCTCGTGAAGAAGCAGAAGGCGGTCTTCGCGCTCACGCACAACTACACGGGCTACCCCATGGTGAAGCAGGCGCGCGAGCTCGTGCGCCTGGGACGACTTGGCGAGGTCAAGAAGATCGTCGCGGAGTACCCGCAGGGGTGGCTCGCGGGCGCGAGCGGGATCAACATGTGGCGCCTCGACCCGAAGCTCGCCGGCATCTCCTCGGCCGTCGGCGACATCGGCGTCCACGCGCACAACCTCGCGCGCTACGTCACGGGGCTCGAGGTCGAGTCCCTCTGCGCCGACATCACGACGTTCGGCAAGGGGTACGAGCTGGAGGACGACGCGAGCGTGCTCGTGCGCTGGAAGGGCGGCGCGCGCGGGATCATCTACGTCTCGCAGATCTCCGTGGGGGAGGAGAACGGGCTGCGCCTCCGCGTGTACGGCAGCAAGGCCGGGCTCGACTGGAAGCAGGAGAACCCGAACTACCTCGAGGTGCTCCACGGCGACGCCCCGGTGGAGGTGCACCGCCGCGGCAACGACTACCTCGAGCCCGTCGTGCGCCACAACACGCGCATCCCCTTCGGCCACCCCGAGGGCTTCATCGAGGCCTTCGCCAACGTCTACCGCAACGCGGGCCGCACGATCGCCGCGCGCCTCGCGGGCGAGAAGCCGGGCGAGCTCGACACGGACTTCCCGACGGCCCAGGACGGCGCGCACGGGGTGCACTTCATCCATAAAGTCATCGAGAGCGGCAAGTCGCAGAGGTGGGTGGATGCGGCGTATTCACCACCCGGTGCCTGACGCCCTCGGCCCTCGGCCCTCGGCCTGCTCCCGGGCTTCCTCGCGGCGCGAGCGGCGTACGAGGCCGCCGAGCCGCGTACGCCGCTCAGCGGCCGAGGGCCGAGGTCGGCGTGGGAGTCCCCCGGGGCTCGAGCCGCAGAAGACGCAGA
>JBJMNJ010000166.1:0-13584 GCA_045804325.1 Gemmatimonadaceae bacterium | reverse complement strand
GGGTACCAGAAGGGGTAGAACTTGAGCGCGCGGCCGAGGGCGGCCCGCTTCTGCCGTCCCGTGGCCTCGGGGTTCACGACGTCGAACGCCGTCTTGAAGTGGTGGTCCACCGCCTCACGGGCGATGAACAGCCGCATGATCTCGGACGACCCCTCGAAGATCAGGTTGATGCGGTAGTCGCGCATCGCCCGCTCGATGGCGATCGGGCGCTCCCCGCGCGCGCGGAGCGAGTCGGCGGTCTCGTAGCCGCGCCCGCCGCGGATCTGCAGCGTGTCGTCCACGATCTTCCAGCCCGCCTCGCTGTTCCACAGCTTCGCGATGGCGGCCTCCAGCCGGATGTCGTAGCCCCCCTGTTCGGCGAGGGCGCTGCACAGCTCGGCGACCGCCTCCATGGCGAACGTGTTGGCCGCCATCTTCGCGAGCTTCTGCGCGACCGCCTCGTGGCGACCGATCGGCTGCCCCCACTGCACGCGCTCGTTCGACCACTCGCGCGCGACCTGGAGCATCGCCTTGGCGCCGCCGGCGCAGCTGGCCGGCAGCGTGAGGCGGCCGGTGTTCAGCGTGACGAGGGCGAGCTTGAGCCCCTTCCCCTCGCCCCAGAGGATGTTCTCGCGCGGCACCTTCACGTTGGTGAAGCGCAGCACGCCGTTCTCGATCGCCTTGAGCCCCATGAAGCGGCAGCGGTGGACGATCTCGAGCCCCGGCGCGTCGGCCTCCACGATGAAGGCCGTGATCTGCTTCTTCGGCTTCCCGTTCACGACGGCGTCGGGCGTGCGCGCCATGACGACGAGCAGCTCCGCGCGCGTGCCGTTCGTGCACCAGAGCTTCTCGCCGTTGAGGATGAAGTGCTTGCCGTCCTCCGTCGGCGTCGCGGTCGTCGCCATGTTCGCCGGGTCCGAGCCGGCGTTCACCTCGGTGAGCGCGAACGCGGTGATCGCGCCCTTCGCGATGCGCGGGAAGAAGCGCTTCTTCTGCTCCGCGGTGCCGAAGAGCTTCAGCGGCTGCGGCACGCCGATGGACTGCGACGCGGAGAGCAGCGCGGTCAGCGAGCCGTCCTTGCTCGTCACCATCTCGATCGCGCGGATGTAGCTCGTCTGCGAGAGGCCGAGGCCGCCGTACTCCGTCGGCACCTTGATGCCGAAGGCGCCCATGTCGCGCAGCTCCTGCACGACCTCCTCCGGGATCTCGCCGGTGCGGTCTATCTCGTCGGAGTCCACTCTCTCGAGGAACGCCTTGAGCTTGTCGAAGAACGGCTTCGCCCGCGCCTCCTCGGCCGGGTCGACGCGCGGGTGCGGGTGGATGAGGTCGAGCCGGAAGCGCCCGAGGAAGAGCTCCCGGACGAAGCTCGGGTGCTCCCACTCCGTCTCGCGGGCGGACTCCGCGACGTCGCGCGCCTCCTGCTCCGTCGCGAGGGCCTGCTGCGTGGTGTCGGCCATGAGGGTTGTTCCCGTGTCGGTAGGTCGGGCGGCGGCAGCGACCGCCCACGAATGCCCGTCGAGCGCCGCCGGCCGGCGGGACCCATCGACACGGCGGCGCTCCGTTCCGCGGTCGGGTCCCGTCCGGCGTGCCCGAGGGGCGGGCGGCGCCGGGCGCGTGCACCCCGATGATTGCACGGACTGCGCCGCACGGCGAGGGCCGCGTGCGCGGGGTACGGTGGGCAAGGGCGCGGTGACGCGATGTGACGCGCCGCACGGTAGCGTCCCGGTGGGGGGGCCCCCCACGGCCTGCCGGCCGGCCGCTACACGCGTCTGCGCCCTGCTCCCTGCGACCTGCTCGCTGCCTCCTGCCTTCTGCGCTCCGTGATCCACATGCCGACAACGCCCCCCACCGCGATCGCCGCGAAGCTGAACCACTGGATGGCGTAGCTCAGGTGCGGCCCCTCGTCGAGCGCCGGCGTCCCGAGGCGTCCCGGGCGCTCCGCCACGGACCGCGAGCCCGCGCCGCCCGCCGCCCGGGCCGCCGAGTCCGCGAGGAGGACGACGTAGTAGGGTGCCACCAGTGCTCCCGCGCGGCGCGCGAGCCGGTCGCGCTCGAGGCGGCGGAGCACGACCGTGTCGCCGGGAGCGTTGCGGATGGTGTTCCCCTGGGCCTCCGGGAAGAGCTCTACGTATCCCTCCCCGTGCGCCGCGGAGTCCTCGCGCCACCGCGCGAAGTCCACCGTGCGCCCGTCCCCCGCGTAGACCCAGCCGCGGTTCACGAACACCACGGTGTCCATGCCCGCACGTCGCAGCGGGGTGAGGAGGTACGCGCCGGGCGAGCCGTCGTGCGTGCGGTTGGCGAGGAGCGCCTCGCGCGCATAGTCGAACGCGCCGTCGACCCTGACGCGCCGCCAGCGTGCGGCCTCGGGCGACGCGGGCAGCGACTCCAGGGGTGCGGCGGGCGCGTCGAGCCGCGCCGCGACCGCGGCGTTCGCGCGGCGACGCTGGGCGAGGCGCGAGAGCTGCCAGATGCCGAGGCGCACGCACACGGCGGCGGCGACGAGGGCGAAGGCGGCGAAGATTGCGAGGCGGCGCAGCATCGGGAGCCTAGAAGAGGCTCATCTGCTCCCCGAGCTGGTCCGGCTCGACGGGCGTCTGACGCAGGTGGCGCTGGAGCTCGCGCGCGCTGGACGGGCTGTGTCCGGCGAAGTGGTTGTTGAAGTAGCCGTACGTCGTCTTCACGCGCTCGGAGATGGACCACAGCACCTGCGACCACTGCTCGATCTCGCGCGAGCGGTCGATCTGCACGCGCGAGTAGTCCACGAGGTCTCGGTTGGGGCCCATCCATCTGATGTAGGCGAAGTCCGCCGTCGGGCGCGACGCGAGGGCGAGCATCTGCTTGCGCGGGATCCACCGCGCGTCCACGAGCGCGAGCGCCACGTTGTGCTCGGCGAGCAGCGCGAGGATGCCGTCGTGGATCCACCCGCGCTGCCGGAACTCCACCGCGAAGCGCAGGTCGCGCGGGAGCGTCGGGAGGAACGCGGCGAGGGCGGGCAGCTCGGTGGGCGCGAAGTCGGGGCTGAGCTGGATGAGGATCGGCCCGAGCTTGTCGGCGAGCTCGCGCGCGCGGTCGTAGAACAGCTCCGCGATGGCGGCGGACTCGCGGAGCCGGTTCTCGTGCGAGATCTCCTGCGGGAGCTTCAGCGCGAACGTGAAGTCCGGCGGCGTGCGGCCGGCCCAGCCGCGCACCGTCTTCACCGCCGGCACGGCGTAGAAGGTGGAGTCGACCTCCACGGTGTTGAACGCGCGCGAGTACACCGAGAGGTAGTCGGCGGCGCGCGTCCCGGGCGGGTAGAAGGGCCCCACCCACGCGTCGTAGTTCCACCCCTGGGTGCCGATGCGGATGGTGCCGGGCATGGGGGATTATACGGCAGGGAGCGGGGGTTAGGGAGCAGGGAGCCGGGGCACGCAGTTCCCTGCTCCCGGCTCCCGGCTCCCGGCTCCCCGCTCCCTGCTCCCCTGGGGTCTTGTTCTTGCCCCCCTCGTGCGCGGCAACCAATCGACGGGGAGGGAGCATGGCGAAGCACGAGGACGACCGCCCGACCGTGGGGTCGGGGGCCACCGCGACCGACCGCGGGCTCGGCCCGGTCGACCCGAACGTGACGCAGGCCGAGGCGGGCGCCGCCGGCGGCGCGGCGGGGGTGGCGTCCGGGGCGATGATCGGGACCGTGATCGGCGGCCCGCCGGGTACCATCGTCGGCGCCATCGCCGGCGCGCTGGGCGGCTGGTGGGCCGGTCACGGCGCGGCGCACGCCGCGAAGAACATCTCCGAGGACGACGAGCGGTACTACCGCTCGCACTACGATTCGGCCCCCGGCCGCCTCGCCGACCGCACGTACGAGCACGCGCGCCCCGTCTACCACCTCGGGTACCTCGCGGCCGAGCACCCGGAGTACCGCGGCCACGAGTTCGACGCGATCGAGGCGGACCTCCAGAAGGGGTGGACGGACGACCTGCGTCTCAAGTACGGCGACTGGGCCACCGTGCGCGGCTACGCCCGCGAGGGATGGTCGCGCCGCCGGCTCTCGGCCGACGCGCCCCGCGAGGGCGAGGAAGGCCTGGGGAAGTTCGAGCTGCAGGAGACGCCGGAGATCTCGACGGCACCGGCCGGCGGCGCCGGAAGCTGGGGCGAGCACATGGAAGGGCAGCCGGCGGGACGCGTGGACCCATCGGTCGGCGCGAACATGGGAGGGAGCCCGTCGCACCAGCGCCCGAGCTTCTCGGACCCGGTCGCCGCCGTCGCTGACGACGTCGCGGGGGGCGTGGACCCCGACGCGCGCGTCGAGCGCATCGCCGATGTCTCCGGGAGCCCGGGGTGGATGGCGCAGCCGGTGGACGTGCCGCCGGGCACGCGCGACGCCGGCGCCGAGGCGCGCACCGGCGCAGCCGAGGACACGGACGCAGCTCGCCGCCGCAGCGACCGTCCCGTCTCGGACGAGCCGCCGCCGCACCGCCGGCGCGCCGACGCGGCCGAGGTCGCGGAGTCCGCGGACACCGCTCCCGCCCCCGGCGACGCCGCGAGCGCGTCGGTGGCCGAACCGCCGCACCGCCGACGCACGGACGGCGCCGACGAGGCACGGGGGTAGAGCGAGGACTGGCCCGTCCGGCGATCGGCGTCGCACGCGCAGGCAGTCGATGCAGGAGTCTCGCGCTTTCGGAACGCCGACGGACAATTGGGCCCGGAGCTTGCCCCCGTCACCAGACTCGGCAGAACGCCGCGGAGCAGGTACCCACGCAGTGGAGGGACGCGAGATGGCGGACGCGGACAAGGACATCCGGACGAACAAGGTGATCCATCACGACGATCACCCGGGCGTGGGCGACCACGTCGGGGAGGCGGCGGGCGGGATCTCCGGCGTGCTCGCGGGCGCCGCGATCGGCTCGGCTGGCGGCCCGATCGGCACGCTCATCGGCGGCATCGTGGGCGCGATGGGCGGGTGGTGGACGGGGCGCGCGGTCTCGGAGGCCGCGACGAACATCACGCACGCCGACGACGACTACTACCGCTCGCACTACGAGCGCTCGTCGAACCGCCTGGCGGACCGCTCGTACGAGCAGGTGCGGCCGGCGTACCACTTCGGCCACCTCGCCTCGCACAACCCCGACTACAAGGACCGCGACTGGGAGTACGTCGAGCGCGACCTCCAGAAGGGGTGGGCCAGCGACACGAGCGGGAAGTACGGCGAGTGGACCTCGATGCGCGACTACGCCCGCGAGGGCTTCACGCGCGGCCGCTCGACCTACGGGACGACGCGCGCGACGACCGAGCGCCCGTACTACGGCGCCGGCACGGCGGCCGCAGGCATGGCGGATCGGGCGGGCGACGCCGCGGCGAACTTCGGGCACCGTGCCGCGAACGCGGCGGACAGCGTGAAGGACCGGATCGACGGAAACCCCGCGTCGCGCCCGGGCCCGGACCCGACGGATCGCCGGTTCTAGCAGGAAGCAGAAACAGGGAGCAGGAAACAGGGGAGCAGGAAACGGGGGCTGAGTGGTGTCCCCGTTTCCTGCTCCCTGTTTCTGCTTCCTGCTACCTGTACGTCTCGAAGAACCCCCTCCCCTCCCCCCGCACCGGCGCGCCGCCGACGCGGCCCGAGATGCGCGCGAGGCCCTTCATCTGGATGAAGTAGGGGCGGCGCAGGCGGCGCGCGGCGAGCGCCTCGCCGCGCTCCACGAGCGGCCGTCGCGTGTCGGTGCCGATGGCGTCCTCGACCTCGAGCTCCACCCGCAGCGTGTCGTCGCCGCGCACGTCCGCCATGACGGCGCGAGCGGGCACGCGTACCGGGCGGCCGTCCACGACGATCGTGCGCGCGTCCTCGTAGGCGATCCGGCGCGGGCGGAACACGGCGCGGAAGCCGAGCGAGTCCACGAGGTAGAGGAAGAGCGGCGTCGAGCGGAGTGCGTCGTTCCGGTCCGGCGCGGAAGGCCGCGGTGGCGCGTCGGCGGTCGAGTCGCCGTAGCTTGCTTCGCGGGGGGGGGCCCCCGCGGCGGAGGAGTCCGACGAGGCGGGCAGCTCGCCCTCGTCCGGCGGCTCGACCCGCCCGTACAGCAGCGTGTACGCGCCGGCGCGCGCCGCGCCCCACTCCCACGTCACGCCCTGCCACACGCCCCAGTTGTGGTCATGGTAGGCCTGCGCGCCCGCGTACCGCTCGCACGTCCCGCCCACGCACAGCGAGCCGTCCGCGTCCGCGCGCAGGCCGGGCACGACGTAGCCCGAGACGAACTCCCCCTCCGTCTCCGGCTCGCCCGCCGCCCCGCCGCCTAACGAAGCGCCGGGGAAGTACGCGCCCGGCGCGGGCCGCACGACGAGGTCCACGGCGAGCCGCCCGGCGCCCCCCTCCTCCGCCGCCGCTCCCACGACGCGGTACGCGCCGTCGGGCAGCACGGTCACCGAGCCGCCGCCCGCGCGCTCGCCGCCGACGCCGACGTTCGCGTCCGTCGTCGACAGGCGCACGCGCTCGGGGGGCACCGTGGCGACGAAGCGTCGCGAGCGGCCGCCCTGCTCGCGCAGCGTGACGAGGAGCTGCCCGCCCCACCGCCCGCGCCCTACGTCCCCGCCGACGATGTAGGAGATGAACGCCCACCGCCGCCCGTCCGCCGAGAGCACGTTGAAGTAGTGCCACTCCGCCCAGCTGTCGCGGTGCGCGGCATTCGGCGGGGGCAGGTGGAAGTGGTCGATCTCGTGGCGCAGCTCGGCCGCCGCGGGCCGCGTCCAGCGCCGGTCGCCGTCGTCGTCGGCCCACCGGCCCGCCGCGAGCACGGGGCCCGCGCCCACCGCGCGCGTGAGCGACGGGATCTCGCCCGACGCGCGCACCGCGAGCTCTTCGCCGTTCGGGAGCCGCACGTACACGAGCCGCCCGTCGAGCTGCGGCGCGGCCGCCGCCACGAGCCCCGCGAAGCGCGGCGCGGCGAGCACCTGGCGGTAGACGAAGCGCGCGTGATCGATGGAGAAGAACAGCCCGCCCGTGCCGCCGGTCTTCATCACCTCGACGTCGATCCCCTCGGGGAGCACCGTGATCTGCCCGCCGCCCACGAGGCGCTCGTCGCGCGCCTGCGTGACGAGCGCCTCGCCGATGGACAGCAGCACGATCATCACGCCGACGCCGAGCCCGTACCCGAGGAACAGCAGGGCCGAGCGCCAGGGGCGCCACGCGAGGTTGCGCAGGGCGAGAAGTGTGATCACCGCACGCGCTCGTCCCGCACGACGTGCCCGTCGCGCATGTGGATCACGCGGCGCGCGGCGCGCGCGAGGTCCTCGTCGTGCGTCACCACCACGATCGTGGTGCCGTCGCGGTTGAGCCGGTCGAACAGCCCGATGACCTCCGCGCCCGTCGCCGCGTCGAGCTCGCCCGTCGGCTCGTCGGCGAGCAGGATCGCGGGGCGGTTGGCGAGCGCGCGGGCGATCGCGACGCGCTGCTGCTCGCCGCCCGAGAGCTCGCTCGGGCGGTGCCGCCCCCGCTCGGCCAGCCCCACGTAGGCGAGCAGCTCCTCCGCGCGCCGGCGGCGCTCGGCCTTCGGCACCTTCGCCTCCGCCATCGGCAGCTCGACGTTCTCGCGGGCGGTGAGCGTCGGCATGAGGTAGAAGCGCTGGAAGACGAAGCCGACGCGCAGCAGCCTGAATCGCGTGGCCTCCCGATCCGGCATGTCCGCGACGTCTCGCCCTCCCAGCACGACCGACCCGGCGTCCGGGCGATCGATGGCGCCGAGGAGGTTGAGGAGCGTGCTCTTGCCGCAGCCGGACGGGCCGACGATCGCCACCCAGTCCCCCTCGTCCACCGCGAGGGAGACGCCGCGCACGGCGTGCACCCGGTCGCCCCCCATCGCGTAGTCGCGCGCGAGGTCGCGCGTCACGAGCAGGCTCACGCGATCGCCTCCCGCCGGAGCGTCGTCGCGAGCGGGAGCGAGGCCGCGCGCCAGCTCGGGTAGACGCCCGCGAGGACGCCGGAGACGACGAGCAGCCCGAGCGCCGTGTACGCGGAGCGCGGCTGGAAGAGGAAGAACTCGAGCGCGGCCGGCAGCCCCGGAAAGCTCGCGAGGATCCCCTCGAGGTAGCGCGCGGTCGCGAGGCCGAGCAGCAGTCCGAGCGCGCTGCCGACGAGGCTGATGGCGACGCCCTCGAGCACGATCTGCTGGACGACGCGCGCGCGGCTCACGCCGATGGCGCGCATCACGGCGATCTCGCCGGCGCGCTCGTTCACCGAGATCGTCACGATGGTCGTGACGAGGAGGAAGCCGACCACGAGGCTCACCGCGCCGAGGATGAACGCGAGCTGCCGGAAGTAGCTGAGGCGCTCGTCCACCTGGCGGACGGCCTCCGCGGTGGAGATCGCGCTCACGCGTGGCACCGCGCGCGCGACCTCCACCCGCGCCCGCTCGACGTCGGCGCCGTCGCGCAGCCGCACCATGAACAGCGAGACGCGGTCCTCGCGGCGCGCGCCGGTCATCCCCTGCAGCGTCGCGAGCGGCAGCGCGACGGCGGCCTGACCCGCCGAGAGGTAGATGAACCGCGCCCGTCCCGCGACGACGAGCCGCCGGCGTCCCGCGAACGTGCGGAGCTGCGGGTCGTAGCCGGCGGCGACGTCCAGGGTGTCCCCGACGCGCACGCCCGCCTTCCTCAGGAGCTCGTCGTTCGCGACGAGCCGGTCGGGCGCCATCGCGTCGCCGCCACCGAGGTGCTCGTAGTCGCCCTGCACGGCGGCGTTCACCCCGAGCGCGAACGCGGCGACCGGCGGCGCGTCCGGACGCGCCGCGGGGGTGTCGTGCACCGAGGCGCCGAGCACCGGGCTCACGGCCGCGTCGTCGCCGCGCGCCCGGAGCATCGCGACCACCTCGCCGGCGCCGGCGACCGTCGCCTCGCTGTCGAAGGGCAGCGTCCCGCGCGGCGCGAGCCGGAGCTGGAAGCCGCGCGCCGTGAGGAGGCCGCGGAAGCTCTCGCGCATCCCGGTCGCGAGCATCACCATGTCCAGCAGCATCGCCGCGGACACGGCGACGCCGAGCACCGCGAGCAGCGTGCGCGCGCGGTGCCTCACGAGGCTGGCGGCGGCGAGCGTCGCGATCACCGGCGCGTCACCGGCCGAAGAGCGAGAGCGGGGGCGTGCGGACGAGGCGCGCCGCCGCGGCCGCGCCGGCTGCCACCCCGAGCGCGAGCGAGAGCCCGACGGCCAGCAGCACGATGTCCGGCGTGACGAGCGCGAACGCCAGCGGCGTGCGGTACACGCCCCGGTAGTGCGCGTTCACGAGAGCGGCCATCGCCCAGCCGACGGCCACGCCGAGCAGGCTGCCGAGCAGCGCGACGAGCGCCGCCTCGATGATGACGGAGCGCGCCACCGAGGCGCGCGAGACGCCCATGAGCCGCAGCGCGGCGACGTCGCGGCGGCGCTCCTCGACCTTCAGGAGCATGATGCAGAGGAGGAAGATCGCGCTCGCCACGATGGTGATGACGCCGATGGCCCGGTGGAACCGGCTCACGACGCGGAAGGTCGCCGAGGTCTCGACCGCGACGTCCCGCGAGCGGTGCGCGCGGAAGCCGAAGCCCACGTCGTTGATGCGGTGCAGCGCCTCCTCGGTCGCGGCGTCGCTCCGCGCGGCCACCGCGAAGCGCCCGACGCGGTCGCCCTGGCCGACGATCGTCTGCAGGTGGTCCAGGTGCATCCGCACCCGGTACTCGGCGCGCGCGATCTCGGAGGGGTCGGCGCCGCGGCGCACGACGGCCGCGATGACGACCGTGTCGCCCGCGGCGCCCGGCGCACCCGCCACGACGATGCGGTCGCCGACGCGCAGCCGGGCATCCGCCGCGAGTCTTTCGTCTATCGCAACGCCTCGCGGCTGCTGCTGGAGAAGGAGCGCGGCGACGAGGACGAGTGGAGAGAGCACGTCGAAGGGGAGGAAGGAACGAGGGCCGGGCCTGAACGACCGGCCCGGCCCTCACGTTCCCGGCTCGGCTCCGCGGCCGAGGGCCGACGGCCGAGGGCCGAGAGCGGCTAGTCCGCCCGCGGCGCCTTCGCCCACGCGGCCGTGTCCTTCAGGGCCTCGCGCGTCTCGGGGAGCGAGTAGGGGCGGTCGCGATAGAGACCCAGCCCCCTCTTGATGAAGTAGAACGCGAGCCCGAGCTCGAGGAGCCCGGTGACGACGGCGCCCACCCACATGTGGCCGGCCGCGAGGCGCCCGATGGCGGCGGCCAGGAAGATCGTGAGCCCCATAGCCGCCACGACGCCGACGCCGAAGGCCAGACCGAGCCACATGGCGCCGCGCGCGCCCGCGCGCAGGCTCTCGCGCATCTCGAGCTTCGCGAGACGGATCTCGTCGCCGACGAGTCGCTTGGAGTCGTCGGTCAGACGGTGAATCAGGTCCGGTATTCCGACGTCGGAGTCGACGTGCGGCCGGTGGTCGATCTCCACGGTCCCCTCCCCAGGTATCCCCGCGCGGGAATCAGCAATCGGGGTGCCATGGACGAGCTTCCCTCGCGACGGCCGCGCGATCCGTTACCGGCCCTTGCCTCGCGCCTTCTGCGAGACCGCGGACGACTGCAGGCCGAGAGGAGCCGAGCTCTCGATCAGCACCTGCCCCGCCAGCGCCGGCCCGACCGCGCACTCGGCGCCGGCCACCCGCAGCGTGATGGGGCCCTCGTAGGGGGCCCGACCCACGACGTGAACGTCCGCGCCCGGACGGAGGCCGAGCTCCGCGAGGTAGCGCAGCATCTCGGCGTCCTCGTCGCTCACGCGCACCACGCGCGCGTCGTGCCCCACGGGCAGCTCGGCGAGCGAGCGGTAGCGCGTCTCGTCCACCGCCCCCTCGCGCGTCGGGATCGGCGCGCCGTGCGGGTCGGTGTGCGGCTCGCCGACCGCCGCCGCCATGCGGTCGATCAGCTCGTCGGAGGCCGCGTGCTCGAGACGCTCCGCCTCGGCGTGCACCCGGTCCCACGGATAGCCGAGCGCGCGCACGAGGTACGCCTCGATGACGCGGTGGCGCCGCAGCGTGCGCAGCGCGAGGCGGCGGCCGCTCGCCGTGAGCTTCACGCCCCGGTAGCGCTCGTACGTCACGAGCCCCTGCTCCGCGAGGCGGCGCACCATGCCGCTGACGCTCGCCGGCGCGATGGCGAGGCGCTGCGCGATGTCGTTCGTGGCCGCCGAGTCGCCCCCGAGCTCGATCGCGTAGATCGTCTTGAGGTAGTCCTCGACCGGGCCGGTGAGCGCGGCGTCGTCCCCCGCCGGCTGGCTCGCGCGCGCCGCCGTCACCCGCGCCCCGTCGGCGCCTGGCGCCCGCCCCCGGCCGCGGGGGGGCGCCCCGCGTCCTTCGCCGTCGGGCACCGCACGAGCAGCACCGGCACCATCGACTGGTGCCGCACCTCGTTCGCGACGCTCCCGTGGATGATGTCGCCGAGGAGCTTGTGGCCGTGCGTGGACATCGCGATGAGCGAGGCCTGCTCGCGCGCGGCGGCCGCGGCGATCTCGCGCGCCGGGTCGCCGCTCGCGAGCACGGCGTCGCAGCGGAAGCCCTCCGCCTCGAGCTCGGAGCACACGCGCTCGATGTACTCCCGGTCGGAGCGCATCTCCTCCGACTCGCGGAGGTGGAGCTGCTCCTGGTTGCGCGCCGCCCAGCCGTCGGCCACGTGGATCAGCACGAGCTCCGCGTCGCACAGCCGCGCGAGCGACCGCACGTGCGCGAGGATCGTGTCGTCGGCCGCCGAGTGCTCGAGGGGCACGAGGATGCGCTCGTACATCAGGCCACCCACCTCCGGAAGGTTTGGAAGAGGAGCCAGACGTTGAGGGCCGCGATCACGGCGGCCACCAGGTACGCGAGCACCTTCACCCAGGCGGCGTTCACGAACGCGCCCATCTTGCGGCGGTCGGACGTGAACATCACGAGCGGGACGACGGCGAACGAGAGCTGCATGCTCAGGATCACCTGGCTCAGCACGAGCAGCTTCGCCGTGCCGCGCTCGCCGTAGAAGATAGCCGTGAGGGCCGCGGGCACAATCGCGATCAGCCGGGTGATGAGCCGGCGAAGCCAGGGGCGCAGCCGGATGTTGAGGAACCCCTCCATCACGATCTGGCCGGCCAGCGTCCCCGTCAGCGTCGAGTTGAGCCCGCTGGCGAGCAGCGCGAGCGCGAACATCGTGCTCGCCCCCGCGCCCAGGAGCGGGGTGAGGAGCTTGTAGGCGTCCTGGATCTCCGCCACCTCGGCGTGCCCGGACGTGTGGAACGTCGCGGCGGCGACGATGAGGATCGCCGCGTTGATGAACAGCGCGAACGAGAGCGCGATGGTCGAGTCGGCGAACGCGTAGCGCACCGCCTCGCGCTTGCCGTCGGCGTCCTCCCGGTACCTGCGGGTCTGCACGATGGACGAGTGCAGGTAGAGGTTGTGCGGCATCACCGTCGCGCCGAGGATGCCGATCGCCACGTAGAGCATCTCCGGCCGCCGGAGGATCTCCGCGGTCGGCACGAAGCCGCGCGCGACGCCGGCCGCGTCCGGGCGCGCGAGGACGATCTCGAAGACGAAGCACACGCCCACCGTGGCCACGAGCGCGATGACGAGCGCCTCGATGAGGCGGAACCCCTTGTTCTGCAGGAGGAGCACGAGCATCACGTCGAGCGAGGTGATCAGCACGCCCCACGCGACCGGGATCCCGAACAGCAGGTTGAGCGCGATGGCCGCGCCGATCACCTCCGCCAGGTCGCAGGCCGCGATGGCGATCTCGCAGAGGAACCAGAGCGCGAGGTTGGTCGGGCGCGAGTAGTGGTCGCGGCACGCCTGCGCGAGGTCCCGGCCCGTGACGATGCCGAGCTTGGCCGCGAGCCCCTGGAGGAGCACGGCCATCATGTTCGAGAGGAGGATGACCGAGAGCAGCGTGTAGCCGAACTGCGAGCCGCCGGCGAGGTCGGTCGCCCAGTTGCCGGGGTCCATGTAGCCGACGGCCACCAGGTAGCCGGGCCCCGCGAACGCCAGAAGCTTCCGCCACTTGCTGGTCCCGCTGACGGGGATCGTGCGGTAGACCTCGGCGAGGCTCGGCGCCACGCGCGCCCGCCGCCAGCCGTGCTCGCCGGTGGCCGGTGGAAGCGGTTCGGTCGTCTGAGCCATCTCGGGAAGAGCCATGGTCGCGGTCGAGGGAGGGCGTAAATCGTCGCCCGGCGAAAGCATATTTTAGGTGAGCCTAAACTATGCCTCGCAATCCACCCGCGCAAGGTCCGCCTTCAGTCGACCGGCTCGCCCAGGCGCTCGAGGAACTGGCGCAGCACGCGCTCGGTCAGGCCCCAGACGGTGTAGTCGCCGTGGAGGAAGGTGGAGGTCTGCCATTCGCCCTCCCCGCGCACCTGGACCGGGCGCACCGCCCAGCGGGCCCGCTCCTTCAGCGCCGCGAGCGGCACCCAGAAGGCATCCGCCACCTCCACGCTCGGCACGATGGATACGTCGGGTCGCACCACCGCGACGTAGGGGCGGATCACGATCGGCGGGAGCCGCGGCGTGCGCGGCCAGAGGTCGTCCAGCGTGCCGAGCACCAGCCCGTCGCGCCACACGTCGACGCCGGTCTCCTCCCAGGTCTCGCGCACTGCCGTCTGCTCGAGATCGCGATCGCCCGGCTCCATCCGTCCGCCCGGGCAGGCGACGT
>JBJMNJ010000165.1:0-18162 GCA_045804325.1 Gemmatimonadaceae bacterium | reverse complement strand
CGGCGGGGTCGCGCATCTCGAGGTACGTGCGCACGACGTCGATCTCGGGCATGCCGGAAGATGGCGCGAAGCGGGCGGGAACCGCCAGCGGCGCCCACGCGTTCGGACCGCAGGGTCCGAAATAGGCCCGTGCATTCCGCCGTCGGCGAGCGAATACGGAGGCAACACGTTGTCACCTCAGCAATTGGCTCCATCCTCGCCGCGGGCCTTGCCAATAGGACCGATCGGTCCTATCATTCGCCCCGTGACGAGCGAGCGCCGAACGCAGATCCTCGAGGCGGCCGCGCGGCTGATCGGCGAGCGCGGGTACGTGCAGACGTCCGTGGACGACGTCATCCGCGCGGCCGGGCTCAGTGGGAAGAGCCACTTCTACCACTACTTCCGGTCGAAGGAGGAGCTCGGCTACGAGGTGCTCGACCGGCAGGTGGACCGCTTCACGGAGCGCGGGCTGGCGCTGCTCAGCGAGCCGATGATCGACCCGATCGAGCGCCTGCACCTCTTCATCGACACGCTGGTGGCGGGGCAGGTGGAGCGCGGGTTCAAGGGCGGCTCGCCGTTCGGCGCGCTGGCGGCCGAGATGGCCGACGCGCACGAGGGGTTCCGCCTGCGGCTGGCGGCGGCGTTCGAGCGCTGGTCCACGCAGATCCGCTCGCTCCTCTGGGAGGCGCGGGGGCGCCTCGTCGAGGGGGCGGACGCGGATCGTCTGTCGCGCTTCGTGATCGCGACGCTCGAGGGCGCGCTGCTCATGTCGCGCGTCACGCGCGAGGTCGGCGTGCTGCACGGCATCGCGGCGGACCTCAAGCGGTTCGTCGGCGTGCACCTGAAGGACGGGGCGGCCTGAGGCCCGGGTGCGGGCGGCCGCGAACACGGGGAGGTGGGGATGGGGGCGCACGTGCCGTCGCTGGACGGCGAGCCGCGCCGGGGCTTCGAGCGCGAGGCGCTCGCGCACCTGGACGCGCTCTACGGCTTCGCGCTGAAGCTCGCGCACTCGCGCGACGACGCCGAGGATCTCGTGTCGGACACGATCCTGCGCGCGCTGGAGCGCTGGGAGCAGTACCGGCTCGGGACGAACATCCGGGCGTGGCTGTTCACGATCCTCTACCGCGGGTTCGTGAGCCGCCGGCGTCGCATCGACGCGCGCGAGGTGTCGACGGGCGGCACGGCCGACGGCCGCCCGCGCCACGAGGCGGTCGGCGAGGCGGACCCCGAGGGGCGCTTCTACGACAGCTTCCTCGACGAGGAGGTGACGCGCGCGATCGACGCGCTCCCCGAGGAGTACCGGAGCGCCGTCGTGCTCAGCGACGTGCACGAGCTGCGCTACGCCGAGATCGCCGCGATCCTGGGCGTCCCCGAGGGCACGGTGAAGTCGCGCCTCTTCCGGGGCCGCCGCATCCTCCAGCGCAAGCTCGCGCGCTACGCGGTGGACATGGGGTACGTGTCGCCGGCGGTGGCGCTGGCGAGCTGAGTACGAGCCGCCCTCGGCCCTCGGCCCTCGGCCTGCTCACGGGCTTCCTCGCGGTGCGAAGGGCGTCCAGGGCCGCCACGCCGCGTACGCCCTTCCGCGGCCGAGGGCCCGGAGCGCACTCACACGCGCGCCGAGGAGCTCCGCATCCGGTGCCGCGCCGCCTTCGCCCGGTTGCCGCACGTCGCCATGTCGCACCAGCGGCGGCGGCCGTTCTTCGTGGCGTCGTAGAACACGCGCGCGCAGCGCTGGTCCCCGCAGCGGCGCACGCGCTCCAGCTCGCCGTCGATGAGCGCGTCGGCGGCGGACTCCACGACGGCGATGAGGAGCCCGGCGAACGCGTCCCCCACGGGGACGAACGTGCGCGCGAACGAGCCGTCGTCCCGGAGCTCGAGGCGGCGCGTCCCGGCGCTGCGACCGAGCACGCGGTTGATCTCGGCGAGCGCGTCGCGCCGCACGCCGTCGTGGCGCGCCCCGCGCTCGGCGAGCGCGCGGAGGGCGGCGCGCACGCGTCGCGCGTCGACGAGCGCGGCGCCCGCGCCCGCGGGCTGCTGCAGCGCGCGGCGGCGCATCCCCGCCGCGCGCTCCGCGTCGAGCACGCCGGCCGCCTGCAGCCAGCTCACGAACGCGTCGAAGTCCGCGAGCACGTCGGGCGCGCGACCGCGGGCCGGCGTGTCGCGCGCGAGACCGAGCGCGCGCACGTCGTCGGTGTTGACGAAGTCGAGCCAGAGCCGCTCGCCCACGAGCGCGGCCCGCGCGGGCGCGCCGTCGTGCGCGGCGTGCACGTCGCGGGTGGGAGTGGGGGCGGCCGGCAGGTCGTCGCTCATGGCGCGCCTAGCTTATCCCCCCCCTCGGGGGGTCGCAAGGAACGCGCTGGCGCGCGGCCGTGCGCGCAGCGCGCCGCGCCGGGCGGGCCCGTCCACTGCCCGCGCGCCGCCGTCCGGCGGACCGCGCGACCGCCCCGCTCTCAGCCGATCTTCGGCAGCCCGGTCTTGCCCGCCACCCGCTTCGACACCCGCTGGAGGCCGTCGTACGCCGCGTACTTGTACGCGTCCGAGAGCGTCGGGTAGCCGAACACGGCCTGGATGAAGAAGTCGATCGTGCCCTCGTACATCATGCACGCCATGCCGGTGTGGATCATCTCCGAGGCACTCTCGCCGATGATCGACACGCCGATGAGGCGCAGGTCCTCCGGGCGGAAGATCAGCTTCACGAACCCGTCGACCTCGCCGATGATCTGGCCGCGCGGGTTGAGGCCGAACCGCGAGCGGCCGACCTCGTAGTTGATCCCCTTCGTGCGCGCCGACTCCTCCGTCTCGCCGACCATGGCGACCTCGGGGATGGTGTGCACGCCGTACGGGAGCACGGCGGAGACGCGCTCCTTGTACTTGAGCTCGAACGCGTGGCACATCGCGACGCGCGCCTGCTCCATCGACGCCGACGCGAGGGCGGGGAAGCCGATGACGTCGCCGACGGCGTAGATGTGCGCCACCGAGGTGCGGAACCGGTCGTCGACGGCGACGTGCCCGTCGGGCGTCACGCGCACCCCGGCGAGGTCGAGGGCCAGGCCGGCCGTCGCGCCGATGCGGCCCGCGCTGTAGAGGAGACATTCGGCCGAGATGCGGCGGCCGTCGGCCAGCTTCACGTGCGCGAGCCCGCTCTCGACGGCGATCTCCTCGGGGCTGGTGTCGTTGTGCACCGAGATGCCGAGGCGGCGCGTCATGTCGCCGCGCAGCGCCTCGCTCACCTCGCCGTCGATCTGCGCGAGGAGCCGCGCGCGGTCGTTGAGGATCGTGACGCGCGTGCCGAGCGCGGCGAACGTGCAGGCGTACTCGCACGCCACCGCGTCGCCGCCCACGACGATCATCCGGCGTGGGATCGCCGGGAGGCGGAGGAGGGAGTCGGTGTCGACGACGACCGTGTCGTCGAACGGAACCCCCGCGGGGCGCAGGGGCTGGGAGCCCGTGGCGACGAGAAAGACGTCGGCGGTGATGCGCCGCGGCGCCTCCTTGAAGCGCTGCACCTCGACCGTCCTCGCGTCGAGAAAGTGCGCCGTCCCCTGCACGACCGTCACCCCGTGCCGGCGCAGGTTCTCGTCGATGAGATGCCACCCGGCCTCGACGACCGTGCGCTCCCGGTACATGAAGTCCGAGATCGAGATGCTGGGGCGGACCTCGTAGTCGATGCCGTACAGCCCGTGCTGCCGGAGGCCGGAGAAGTAGAGCGCCGTCTCGCGCAGCGTCTTCGACGGGATGGTGCCCGTGTTGACGGCGGCGCCGCCCGGCTTCGGGGCGCGCTCGACGATGCACACCTTCTTGCCGAAGTACGCCGCCTGCGCCGCGCCCTTCTCGCCGGCGGGGCCGGCGCCAATGATGACGAGGTCGAAGTGCTCGGTCATGCGGTCGAGGTGACGGGCGGCTGGGCGGGCGTGCCGGACGCCGCCGCCGGCTCTGGCACGGTCAGCGCGTCCTCGCGGTACACGAGCCAGCCGGTGAGCTCCTCGGCCACCAGCTCGACCTCGGTCCCGAGGGGGAGCGTCAGGTTCGGGATCTCGTGTCCGGCCGGGAAGTCCATCACGATGGGCACCTCGAGGTCCGACACGAGGTCGAGGAGGAAGTCCTCGAACTCGTCCTCCTCCGAGCGCTCCAGCGTCAGGTGGCCGAACACGACCCCGCGTACATGACGAAGCAGCCCCGCGTTGCGTAAATGGACGAGACGCTCGTCCACGTACGACATCGGGTCGCGCGTCTCCTCGAGGAAGAGGATCGCGTCGCGCGTGTCGATCTCGTACGGGGTGCCGATGCTCTGCTGGACGAGCGAGAGGTTGCCGCCGACGAGGCGCCCCGTCGCCCGCCCCGGGCGCACCGTGCGCGCGATCTCACGCCCGAGCTGGGCGCGCGGGCGCGGCGTGCTGAAGGCGGTCAGGAGCGACGCCATCGTCGGGTCGCGCCCGCTCGGGATGAGGTCGTCCACCGTGGGCCCGTGGAAGACGCGGAGCCCCGAGCGACGCATGAGCCAGAGGTGCAGCGCCGTGACGTCCGAGTAGCCGCAGAACGGCTTCGGGTCGCCCCGGAAGATCTCCGGGTCGAGGTAGGGGATCATGCGCACCGCGCCGTAGCCGCCCGTGCCGGCGATCACCGCGCGCACCTGGGGGTCCTGCCACATGCGCATGAAGTTGTTCGCCCGCCGCTCGTCCTCCGCGCGCTGGAATCGGCGCATCGTGCGAAGCTCGGCGTCGATGAGCACGCGGTAGCCGGCGCGCTCCAGCGCCCGGACGCCGCGGAGGAGCCACCCCTCGCGGGGCGCATAAGACGAAGCGACTACGCCGATGGTGTCGCCTTTCTGGATCGCTGGTGGCGGTGCGAGCGGCGCGGGCGGCAATGGTGCGTCTTCGGGGGGCATGGCGGCAATCTAAGGGAGTACGGAGCAGGAAGCAGGAAGCAGGACGACGGCGGGCGGCTCGGCACCTGTTTCTCGCCGCCCGTCTCCTAGTCCCCCTTCTTCAGCAGCTCGTCCACCTCGCGCTTCCCCTCCGCCAGCGCCGCGACGTCGTCGCCGAGGCGTCGCGCGGCCTCGAGGGTCGCGGTGAGCGAGTCGACGCCGACGGCGCCGCCGTGGAGGCGCAGGAGGTCGAGGCGGATCCCCTCGAGCGCGGCGACGAGGTTCGCGTGCTGGTCGGCGAGCCCCGCGCGGCGGGCGCGCAGCTCGTCCGCGAGCGCGGCACGGCGGTCGTCGGTTCCCGGGGCGGCCCCGCTCCCCTCGGCCGCGACGGCCATGGCGTCGAGCTCGTCCATCGCCACCCGCAGCCGCCGGCCGTCGCCCTCGAGGCGGCGAACGGTGTCGGGGAGCGCGGCGAGCAGGCGCTTCTGCGCCTTCGGGAGCGCGTCGAAGAGGTGCTCCGTCGCGCGGCCGAGCGCCAGCTCGGTGGGCTGCGGGAGTGCCGGCGCGTGCGCGGTGCGGCGCAGGCGCCAGGCCGCGAGCCGCACGTAGCCCTCGGCGCGCTCGCTGTTCCAGAAGCGGCTCACGAGGGCCGCGAAGCGCTCGCGGACGCGTCCCTTGGCGCGGCGGGCGCCGCCCGCGATCAGGCCGGCGAGGAAGAGGTTCGCGCCGCCCGCGAGCACGGGCAGCGCGAAGTCGCGGGGGCCGACCGCGAGTATCGCGGCGCCGACGGCGGCCACGGCGAGGCCCGTGTAGCGCAGCACCCGCCCCATGACGGACGGCCCGCTCGCGAGCTCGTAGGCGAGCTCCTCGCGCCGCCGCTGCAGGTGCCGGTCGATGGCCACGCGCAGGTCGTCGAGGCCGTAGCCGGCCGCGAGCACCTTGCGCGTATCGACGAGGCGGGCGAGCGCGAAGATGCCGCCGGCGCCGAGCGGCAGGAGGGGCGCAAGCCAGGGCATCGGCGAGCCGACGGCGATGCCGATCGCTCCCAGCACCGAGTACACGCCGCCGACGACCATCGGCACGCGAATGCGGTCGGCCTGCGCGAGCCACACGCGCAGCGGCGCCGGGATGTCGGGCGCGCGCTGCCCCGCGAGGTCGATGGCCTCGGCGAGGGCCTCGCCGGTGGGGAAGCGGGCCGCCGGGTCCTTCGCCAGGCACCGGTCGACGGCCTGCGCCAGCGCGCGGGGCACGCCGGGCGCCCGCGAGGCCACCGGCGGCGCCGGCGTCGCGATGTGCAGCGCGAGGAGGGCGCGGGCGTCCGCGGCCTCGAACGGGAGGCGGCCGGTCAGCGCGTAGTGTCCGACGACGCCTAACGAATACAGGTCGCTGCGCCCGTCGAGCGGCTCGCCGGCGGCCTGCTCGGGGCTCATGAACTGCGCCGTGCCCATCACCAGCCCCTCGCCGGTGACCGCCCCGTCGGCGGCGACCTGCGCGATGCCGAAGTCCATGACGAGCACGCGCCCGCTGCCGCGCTCGAGCATGATGTTGTCGGGCTTCACGTCGCGGTGGACGATCCCGCGCGCGTGCGCGTACGCGAGCGCCCAGGCGGCCTCGCGCAGCACGCGGGCGGCCTCGTGCGCCGGCAGCGGCCCGCGCGCGCGTACGCGCTCGCCGAGCGTCTCGCCGTCCACGTACGCCATGGCGAAGTACACGAATGCGCCCGCCTCGTCCGCGTCGAAGATCGGGACGACGTTCGGGTGCGAGAGCCTCGCGGCGGTGCGCGCCTCGCGGAGAAAGCGGTCGCGGAGCTCCGGGCGCGCGGCGAGCGCGGGCGGCAGCACCTTGACGGCCACGAGGCGGTCGAGGCGCACCTCGCGCGCGAGGTAGACGACGCCCATGCCGCCGCGCCCGAGCTCGCGTTCGAGCGAGTAGCGGCCGGCGAGCGCGGTCTGCAGCTCGATGAACGAGACCTCGGTCGCGCGGGGTGCCGCCGGCGCATCGGCGCGCGTCGCGCCCGGGCGCAGGGCCGCGCGCGGGTCCGGCGGCGAGACCGGGCTCGTGGCGCTCACGCCGGGCGCCCGGCGCGCCGCGCGCTCGGCGGCGACGGGGACGAGACGATCGCCGCCACCTGCGCGCTGGCCTCGACCGCGCGGTCCACGTCCTCGCCGAAGCGGCGCGCGGCGTCGAGCGTGGCGGTGATGGACTCCGGACCGGCCGCCCCCGCCTTGAGGCGCAGCAGGTCGAGGCGGATCCCCTCGAGCGCGGCGAGCACCGTCGTCAGGCGCGCCGCCGCGGCGTCGCGCGCGCCGCGCATGTCCTCGACCACCCGGTGGCGGTGGCGGTCGTCGGCGTCACCGGGCACGTCGAACGCCACCGCGTCGGCGAGCAGGGCCTCCGTGTCGTACACGCGGGCGCGCGCGATGCGAGCCTGCTCCTCGAGGACGCCGATGACCGCGGGCACGTCCCCGAGCCGCTTCCGCACCGTCTTCGGCAGCGACTCGAAGAGCGCCCCGGCCGCGCCGCCGATGGCGAGCTCGGTGGGGCGGTGGACGAGTGCGTCACCCGACCCGCGGCGCAGGCGCCACGCGGCGAGCCGCACCATCATCGCGCCGCCGCGCCCTTCCCAGAACCGCCCGCGCAGCCGGCTGAACCAGTGCTCCGACCGGATGCGCCGGCCGGGGTACGCGAGCCCGATCACCCCGCCCACGCCGAATCCCGTGCACAGGAGGCTCGCGACCTGGAGGTAGCGCTTGGTATTGGCGACCACCCGCTCGGGGCTCACGATCGTGAGCACGGCGATGCCGACGAGGCCCAGCACGCACGCGTACGTCAGCGCGCGCACCACGCGCGCGAGCACGGGCGGGCGCCGGTCCACGTCGAAGAGGAGCTCCTCGCGGCGCTGCTCGGTGTACTGGCGGAGCGCCCGGCGGATGTCGTCGAGGCCGTAGCCCGCGCCGAGCACGCGGCGCGTGTGATAGATGAGGAATGCGCCGTGGAACAGCACGGGAATCCCCGCCAGGACCAACCCCCACGGGTTGAGCCTCGTGAGGTACGAGAGGGCGAAGAGCCAGCACACGACGTACGCCGGGATGAAGACGTCGCGCTTCGTGAGCCACACGCGGAGCGGCGCCGGCAGCCGCGGCGCCTCCGCGCCGGAGCGCGTCACGGCCTCGGCGAGCGCCTCGCCGTTCGGGAAGCGCGCGGCGGGGTCTTTCGCCAGACAGCGGTCGATGGCGTTCGCCAGCGTGCGCGGCAGCGCCGGCGCGAGCGCCCCACAGGAGGGGGGCAGGGCGGTGAGGTGCTGCGCGAGCACTGCGGCGGCGGTCGGTGCCTCGAATGGCAGCCGGCCCGTCGTCGCCAGGAAGGCCACCACGCCGAGCGAGTACAGGTCGCTGCGGCCGTCGAGCGACTCGCCCGCCGCCTGCTCGGGGCTCATGAAGTGCGCGGTCCCCATCACCAGCCCCTCGTCGGTGATGGGCGCCGCGGCGGCGACCTGCGCGATGCCGAAGTCGGTCACCATCCACCGCCCCGTCTCGCGCTCGACCATGATGTTGTCCGGCTTCACGTCCCGGTGCACGACGCCGCGTGCGTGCGCGTAGGCGAGCGCCCAGGAGACCTCGCGCACCATGCGCGCCGCCTCGTGCGGCGGGAGCGGCCCGCGCGCGCGGACGCGCTGCGCGAGCGTCTCGCCGTCCACGTGGGCCATCGCGAAGAACACGAACCCGCCGAGCACCTCCGCCCGGAAGACGGGAACGATGTTGGGGTGCGAGAGGTTCGCCGCGGTGCGGGCCTCCCGCAGGAAGCGCTCGCGGAGCTCGGGGCGCGCGGCCATCGCCGGCGGCAGCACCTTGATGGCGACGGGGCGCTCGAGCACGCTCTCCCGCGCCAGGTAGACGACGCCCATCCCCCCGCGCCCCAGCTCACGCTCGAGAAAGAACTCGCCTGCCAGGGCGGCCTGGAGGGCGATGAAGTCGGCGTCGTGCGTGGGGTCGGACATGTCGGGTCACTCGAGGGCGCGCGGGGGCGCAGCGCGCACCCCGGGGAATACGACCCACCGCGTCATGCGTTTCAGCAGGCCGGTGGATAGATTTCGCGCATGACTCAGCAGGACGCCTCCTACTTCCGCAAGGGCTTCGGGCTCAAGGCCGAGGTCGCCGCGACGCTCGACGCGGACTACACCGGGCGCCTGGTGGACCTCCTGCGCGAGCGCGACTTCACGCTCAGCGCCGGGGGGGTCACCGTGCGGCTGGCGCGGGAGTTCGGCTTCTGCTACGGAGTGGAGCGCGCCGTCGAGTACGCCTACCAGACGCGGCGCAAGTTCCCCGAGCGGCGCATCTGGCTCGTCGGCGAGATCATTCACAATCCGCACGTCAACCGCAAGCTGCGCGAGATGGGGATCGACTTCCTCGCCCCGCGCCCGCAGGTGGCCGGCGAGCCGGCGTTCGACTACGCGGACGTCGCCGCCGAGGACGTCGTGATCCTCCCGGCGTTCGGGGTGACCATCCACGACTTCGCGACGCTCAGGGAAAAGGGGTGCGTCGTCGTGGACACGACGTGCGGCTCCGTGCTGAACGTCTGGAAGCGCGTCGAGAGCTACGCGAAGGATGGCTTCACGGCGCTCATCCACGGCAAGTACTACCACGAGGAGACGCGCGCCACCGCCTCGCAGGTGCAGAAGTATCCGGGCGGGCACTACCTCGTCGTGCGCGACATGGACGAGGCGCGCGAGGTGTGCGCGTACGTCGAGCGCATGGGCCGCGGCGCGGGCGACCGCGCGGCGGACGCGGCGGCCTTCCGGGGGCGCTTCGCCCTCTGCGTGAGCCCGGGCTTCGACCCCGAGGCGCACCTGCGCCGCGTCGGCGTCGCGAACCAGACGACGATGCTCGCCCGCGAGTCGCTCGCGATCGGCGAGGAGGTGGGGCGGGCGATGGCGCGCGCCTTCGGCGACGCGTACGCCGCAGAGAACTTCCGCACCTTCGACACGATCTGCTCGGCCACGCAGGACCGGCAGGACGCCGTGAACGAGCTGCTCGCCGAGCCGCTCGACGTCATGCTCGTCGTCGGCGGCTACAACTCGAGCAACACGATCTCGCTCGCCGCGCTCTGCGCCGAGCGGGTGCCGACGTACCACGTGGAGGACCCGGAGGCGATCGACGTGGCCACCGGACGGGTCCGCTACCGCCCGGCCGGGAAGCACGCCTCGGAGGCGGTGAAGGACGGGTGGCTCCCCTCGGGCACCGTCCGCGTGGGGATCACCGCGGGCGCGAGCACGCCGAACAACAAGATCGGCGACGCGGTGGCGCGCGTGTTCGCCACGCGCGGGATCGACCCGGCGCTCGTCGGCTGAGCACGCTACCGATCAGCCCGGCGACTTGACGACCCAGCCGGGGCGGGGCATGCTTTCGCCGTCGGACTTATGCTGCCCCACCCGCCCAGGCGCTGGCGTCTGCGGGGAGGGGCGTTCGCCATTTCGAGCTCCGGAGGTCCGTCATGGTCCAGGCGGGGATCGCGCTCACCGGCGTCGCACCGACCGGGGTACGGGAAGCTGACGGCGCGCTGGTGATCGGCGCCGCCATCCAGCTGGGCGAGCTCGCAGCGCTCCCGCTGCTGGCGCGGCGGCTCCCGGTGCTGTCGGAGGCAGCCGCCCTCGCGGCCCCGGTCTCCGGCGGCGAGGAGTCGCTGGGCGTCGCGGTCGCCGCGGCTGGCGGCGCGTCCGCGGACGCGGGCCACGCCGCGCTCTGCGCCACCCTCGTCGCCCTCGGCGCGGAGGTCGTGCTCCTGGGTCCCGACGGCCAGCGGGTTCTGCCGCTCGAGGAGCTCCCGCACGCGGACGTGGCGTCGGAGACGATCGTCGAGCTGCGCGTGCCCGACCCCGCCGTGCGCTCGGGCGGCGCGGTGGAGCGGACGGACGACGGCCGATTCGTCGCGGTGCAGGTGAGCATCGGCGAGGCGTCGGTCGCGCGGAGCGCGCGCGTCGCGGTCGCGGCGCCGGGGTGCACGGCGTCCCGCGCGAGCGCCGTGGAGCGCGCGCTGATGGGGCGCCACCCCGACGACACCGTGACCCGGGCGGCGGCGGCGCGCATCCCCGACGCGCGGGCGGCCGAGTGTGCGTCCCGGGCGATCGCGCGCGCCGTGGAGCGCGCCTTCGGGGGCTGACCCCGACGGGGTGCCCATGACGACGCACCCCTTCTTCCAGGTGGACGCGTTCGCGGACCGGCCGCTGCACGGCAACCCGTGCGCGGTCGTCCTCGACGCCGACGATCTCGACGACGCGACGATGCTCGCCGTCGCCCGGGAGATGAACCTCTCCGAGACGGCGTTCGTGCGCCGCTCGGCGACCGCGGACGTCGGCGTACGCTACTTCACGCCGGCGGAGGAGATCCCGCTCGCGGGACACCCGACGGTCGCCACCGTGTGGGCGCTGCTCGAGGCGGGGCGGCTGCCGCTCGCCGGCGGGCGCGGGCGCTACTCGCTCGAGCTGCGCGACGGGCCCATCACGGTGGACGTCGAGGCGGCGGTCGGATGTCCGCCCCGCATCGTCATGACGCAGCGGCGGCCGACGTTTCACGCCGAGCACGACGCGGCGCCCGTGCTCGCGGCGTTCGGGCTCGCGCCGGGCGACCTGCTCCCCGGCGCGACGGTGCAGACCGTGAGCACGGGGACGCGGATGCTGATGGTCCCGCTGCGCGACCACGACGCGCTGCGCCGCGCGCGGCTCGACCCGCCGGCCTACGAGGCGATCCGCGCGCGCGGCGACTTCTTCGGCTCGCACCTCTTCGCGCTCGGCGGCGCGACGCCGGGCGGCCGCACGTTCGCGCGGCACCTCTCGCCGCCGCCCGACGTCCCCGAGGACCCGTTCACCGGCTCGGCCACCGGGTGCATGGCGGCGTACCTCTGGCGGCACGGGCTCATCGACGCTCCACGCTTCGTCGCCGAGCAGGGGCACTGGATGGGGCGGCCGGGGGAGGCGACGGTGGAGGTCGAGGGGTCGCGCGACGCGATCACGAGTGTGCGCGTCGGCGGGAGCGCGGTGACGGTGGTGCGCGGGACGCTCTCGCTGTGAGCGACGTCGTGCGCGCGGTCGCGAGCGACGGAGCGGCGACGCGGACGCGCCGCGTCGCGGTGCTCCTGTTCGACGAGGTCGAGGTGCTCGACTTCGCCGGGCCGTTCGAGGTGTTCAGCGTGGCCGGGCGGCGGCACGGGCTGGTGCCGTTCGACGTGTACACCGTGGCCGAGCGCGCGGGACCCGTGACGGCGCGCAACGGGTTGAGCGTCAACCCGCGCCACACGCTCGCGGACTGCCCGGCGCCGGACGTGCTGGTGGTGCCGGGCGGCTACGGCACGCGGCGCGAGATGCACAACGCGCCGCTGGTGGAGTGGGTGGGGCGCACGGCGCGCGCCTCGGAGGTCGCGCTCTCGGTGTGCACCGGCGCGCTCCTCCTCGGCCGCGCGGGGCTGCTCGACGGGCTCGAGGCGACCACGCACTTCGGCGCGCTCGACCTGCTGCGCGAGACGGCGCCAGCCGCGCGCGTGCGCGACGACCTGCGAGTGGTGGACAACGGCGCGGTCGTGCTGTCGGCGGGCGTCTCGGCCGGCATCGACGCGGCGCTGCACCTCGTCGCGCGCTTTCTGGGAGAGGCGCACGCGCGGGAGACGGCGCGCTACATGGAATACGACGGGAGGGGCGCATGGAGCCGATGACCCGGGGCGCTTCGGCGGAGGCGCCGGGGGCCGACGTCTGGCCGATCACGCTCGAGGACGTGGAGGAGGCGCGGTCGCGCATCGACCCGTACCTGACGGCGACGCCGCTCCGGCACTACGCGGAGCTCGACGAGGCGGTGGGCGGGAGCGCGCGCGTGCTGGTGAAGCACGAGAACCACCACCCCACGAACGCCTTCAAGGTGCGGAACGGGCTCTCCGCACTCACGGCGCTGGACAGCGCGGAGCGCGCGCGCGGCGTGTGCGCGGCGACGCGCGGCAATCACGGGCTCGGTCTCGCGTACGCGGGGCGGATCCTCGACGTGCCCGTCGTCGTCGTGGTCCCGCGGGGAAACAACCCCGAGAAAAACGCGGGCATGCGCGCGCTCGGCGCCGAGCTGCTGGAGGAGGGGGACGACTACGACGAGGCGGCGGCGGCGGCCGACCAGGTCGCGCGCGAGCGGCGGCTCACGCTCGTCCACTCGACGAACGACCGCAACGTCCTCGCCGGCGCGGCGACGCTGTGGCTCGAGGTGGTGGAGCAGGCGTCGGAGCTCGACGCCGTGGTGGTGGGGGTCGGCGGTGGGTCACAGGCGGTCGGCGCGCTGGTCGTCCTCCGCGCGCTGCGCCCGTCGGTGCCCGTGTACGCGGTGCAGGCGGCGGGGGCCGCGGCGGCGCACGACTCGTGGCATGCGGGGCGCATGGTGAGCGTCGAGCGTGCGGACACGTTCGCGGACGGGCTCGCGACGCGGAGCGCCTACGCGATGACCTTCCCCGCGCTGCGCGCCGGCCTCGCCGGCTTCGTCACGGTGACCGACGGCGAGATCGCGGCGTCGATCCGCACGCTGCTGCGCACGACGCACAACCTGGCGGAGGGCGCAGGCGCCGTGGGCGTGGCCGGCGTGGCGCGGCTGCGCGAGGAGCTCGCGGGGCGGACCGTGGCGGTGGTGCTGAGCGGCGCGAACATCGACGCGGAGACGCTGAGGCGCGTACTCAACGACGAGGTCTGATCGGGTCGCGGTCGTGGGTCGTCCGGCGTGGGTCGAGGGCCAACGACCACGGGCCACAGACGAAGAGCCAAAGGCCACAGGACCGGTCCGGACCGGTCCTGTGGCTCGCGGTCGATCGTCTGTAGCCGTTGGTCTCCAGCTCGCGACCCGCGACCCGCGACCCGCGACGCCTTATCGCCGCCGCACGTCCACCGGACCGTTCGTCGTCACGACGCGCACCGTCTTGCCGCCGCCGTTGATGTCGGTCTCGATGCGCTTGTCGATGCGCCCCTGGACCGTCACGGGGAAGTCGATGCGGATCGGGCCGTTCACGGTGCCCGTGACGAGGTGCGCGGCGTAGTCCGCCGGGACGATCAGGTCGACGGGGCCGTTGCTCGTCGAGACGTCGAGGCCTTCGCCCTCCCAGCGCGAGCCGGCGAGGCGCACGTAGA
Source organism: Gemmatimonadaceae bacterium (assembly GCA_045804325.1). Taxonomy (GTDB): domain Bacteria; phylum Gemmatimonadota; class Gemmatimonadetes; order Gemmatimonadales; family Gemmatimonadaceae; genus JBJMNJ01. Next base: position 4,180 of record JBJMNJ010000165.1, on the reverse strand, counting down.
CCGGGCCGTTCGACGTGCGGCCGCGCACCTCGCCCGAGACGTCGCTCAGCGTCAGCGGGCCGTTCGACGTGCGCAGATCCATGCGGCCGCGCACGGCCGCGACGCTCACCGGGCCGTTCGACGACTCGACGTCGAGGTTCGTCGCGCGCGGGACGCGGACGTCGAAGCTCACCCACCACGACGCGCCGCGGCGGGAGGCCGGGCCGTCGGCGCTGAGGACGCCGTCCTTGAGCTCGACGGTGATGGCTCGCGCGATCTCCGCGGCGTCCTCCTCCGTGCGCGCCGTCACGCCGATGTTCGCCTGGACGTCGACGCTGTCGCGGTCCCAGCCCTCGACCTCCACGCCGCCGTTGCCGCCGCCGTCGATGCGCAGCGTACGCCCGGCGATCGCCGCGCCGCGGGCGCCGAGCGCGCGGGTCTCGCAGTGGCGGGCGCGGTTGTCGTCGCCCCAGTCGTTGTCCTCGCAGCGCTCCGCCCACGAGCGGCGGTCGCGCTCGCGGTCGCGCTCGCGGCGCTGGGCCTCGGCGGGCCGCGCGAGGAGGGGGAGCAGGGCGAGGGCGGCGAGCGCCGCGAGCACGGCGGGAGTGCCGGCGCGGGGGGCGCGGGTGCGGGTCGGCATCGTGAGTCTCTCGGAGGGTGTGGCGGGTGCGGTCGTGAGGTGGGACACCCGCCGGCCGCCGAGGGTTTGAAGGCCCCTCCGGCCACGCCGGCTACTCGATGCGGGTCCAGACGAGCACGAGCCCGCAGCGCGAGTGGTGCCCCCGGTAGGCCGCCGGGACGTCGGTGGGCCCGCGGTAGACCTCCACCGCCGCGACGTTGACCAGGTCGATCATCCGGTCGGCGGAGCTGTTGTCCCCGATGGGGACGTTGTCGAGGACGAACTCCATGGGGCACCCACCCTTCAGGCTCACGTCGCGCCCGAGGAGGCGCATCTGGCCCGACGCGTCGCGACTGTACGTGAGCCCCGGGGTGGTGCGGAGCAGGTCGGTCAGCAGCGCGGGGCGTCGCCGCTCGATCTCCGCGCGGTCGTAGAAGACGCCCGGGCCCGAGCGCCGCCGCTCGAAGTCCGCGAGGCGGGAGCGCGTCGCGGCGGTGGCGACGGTGGCGAGCTGCTGCGGGAGGGGCTCGAGCTGCACGCGCACGCGCACGGAGTCGGGCTCGCGGAGGTCCAGCGCGAACTCGCGCGCCCGGTAGCCCACGCGCCGCACCACGAGCTGGTAGACGCCGAGCGCCCAGCGGCCCGCGCTGAGCTCGCCGCGCGCGTTCGCGACGCCACGCAGCCGGTCGGTCAGCGCGTCGAGGACCTGCGCGTAGGGAACCGGCGCGCCCGCCGAGTCGGTGACGACGAAGGCCACGGCGGAGGTGAGGACCACGTCCTGCGCGGCGGCCGGGTGCCGGGCCGCCGAGGCGAGGAGCACGGCCGCCGCGGCGAGGCCGCGGGCGGGGGCGGGGAGGCGCGCGCGCATGGCGAGCTCCGGCGAAGGGTGGTGCCAATATGCGGCCGCGTGCGGCGTCGTCCAGCACAATGCGGCGGACGCCGCCGGCGCGGGACGGACCGCCGACCGGTGGCGACGAAACGCATTCGACGGGCCACGGGGCGCCGGCCGCTCAGTGGAAGTCGTGCGACCTGGCGTGCTCCGCGCCCACCTCGGCGCGGAGCGGCGTGAAGCGCTCGCCGCGCACGTTCACGACGCGCTGCTCCACCTGGAGCACGCCGCGCACGAGGAGCAGGGGCTCGGTGGAGATGAGGGCCGCCTGGCGCTCGAAGCGCCGCGGCGTCACGACGACGTTCACGATCCCGGTCTCGTCCTCGAGCGAGAGGAAGACGAAGCCCTTCGCGGTGCCGGGGCGCTGGCGGCAGATGACGAGCCCCGCGACGCCCACGTGCTGGCCGTCGCGCCCGCCGCGCTGGAGGTCGCGCGCGGTGCGGACGCCGTTCTCGCGCATGAGCCCCCGCAGGTGGCGCATGGGGTGGCCGTTGAACGGGATGCCGGTCATGCGGTAGTCGGCCTCGGTGAGCTCGTGCACGCCCATGGCGGGGACCGGGGCCGGCGGCGCGTCCGGGGCGTCGGGCGCGGGGCCGGCGGCCGGGGCGAGGGGGCCGGCCGCGCCGCGGAGCTCGGCGAGGACCGCCCAGAGCGCGGCGCGCCGGCGGCGCTCGTTAGGCTCCTGCGGGAAGAACGAGTCGAACGCGCCCGCCTCGGCGAGGTGGCGGAGGGCGCGCCGGTCGAGCCCCGTGCGGCGCACGACGTCGGCGACGGAGGTGAAGGGGCCCTCCGCGCGGGCGGCCTCGAGGCGGCGCCGCGCGCCGGCGCCGAGGCCGCGGACGAAGCGGAGGCCGAGGCGGACGGCGGGGGCGGGCGGCGCCGCGATGCGGGGCGCGACGGCGCGGTGACGGCGGCCGGGCGCCGGCGCCGTAGATTGGACCTCGGGGGGGGCCCCCCGCGGCGGCGGCGGCGTGGGCGGCGCCGACGCCATGCGCGCCGACGCCATGCGCCCCGGCGCCGCCTCGAGCGTCGTGTCCCAGTCCGACCAGCGGAGGTCCGCCGGCCGCACGACCACGCCGTGCCGGCGCGCGTCCTCCACGAGCGTGCCGGGCGCGTAGAAGCCCATCGGCTGCGCGTTGAGGATCGCCGCCGTGAACTCCGGCGCGTAGTAGTGCTTGAGGTACGCCGACGCGTAGACGAGCAGCGCGAACGACGCCGCGTGCGACTCCGGGAAGCCGTAGTCGGCGAAGGCGTTGATCTGGTTGTAGATCCGGCGCGCCGTCTCCTCGGGGATGCCGTTGCGCGCCATCCCCGCGACGAGCTGCTCGCAGATGGCGTGCATGCGCTCGCGGCTGCGCTTGTGCCCCATCGCCCGCCGGAGCGCGTCGGCCTCGCCGGGCGTGAACCCCGCCGCGGCGATCGCGACCTTCATCCCCTGCTCCTGGAAGAGCGGGACGCCCAGCGTGCGCTCGAGGATCGGGCGCAGCGACTCGTGCGGGTACTCGACCGGCTCCTCGCCCGCGCGGCGGCGCAGGTACGGGTGGACCATGTCGCCCTGGATGGGCCCGGGGCGGATGAGCGCGACCTCGACGACGAGGTCGTAGAAGCACCGCGGCTTGAGGCGCGGCAGCGTGTTCATCTGCGCGCGGCTCTCGACCTGGAAGACGCCGATGGTGTCGGCGCGGCACAGGTCGTCGTACACCGCCTGGTCCGCGAAGTCGAGCTGCCCGAGGTCGACGTCGACGCCGCGCGTGCGGCGCACGTAGGCGAGGCAGTCCTGCAGCAGCGTCAGCATGCCGAGCCCGAGGAGGTCGATCTTCACGAGCCCCACCGGATCGAGGTCGTCCTTCTCCCACTGGATGACCGTGCGGTCCGCCATCGCCGCGGGCTCGACGGGGACGACGGTGTGCAGCGGCTCCGCGGTGAGCACGAAGCCGCCGACGTGGATGGAGCGGTGGCGCGGCACCTGGTGGAGCCCGTCCACGACCTCGACGAGGGCGCGCACGCGTCGGTCGCGCGGGTCGAGGCCCGCGCGCGCGAGGACGCTGTCGGCGGCGTCCGCCGCGTCCGCCGCGTCCGCGCCGGCGGCGGGGCCGAGGGACGTGGTGGGGTTGCGGCGCTCGTTGTGCGTGTCGGGGGCGTGCGGGTCGAAGACGGGCGCGCCGGCGGGTGGCGCGGCGCGCGCGGGCGCCGAGCGCGCGCTCGGGCTGCCGTAGGGCTCGTAGGCGGCCGCGGGAACGGGGCGGTCGCGACTCGTCAGGCGGGGCGGGGCGCCCGCCGCCTGCGCGGCGCGCGCCGCCGCCTCGCGCTCGACCTGGCGCTCGCGCTTCCGGTCGAGGGCGCGCGCCTGGTACTTCTCCTCGCGCGCGCGGGTGGTCGCCTCGGTGCCCCGCACCATGGCGCCGCCGAGGGCGGCGGCGACGTGGGCGTCGGTGGCGGCGTCGCGGGGGGGGCCCCCCCCCCGGCGCCGAACGACGTCGGGCGCCGGGGGCGGCACCGGCGCCCGGCGCCGCCTCCCCCGACCCGCACCCCTCCGCCGCCTGCGTGTACGCGTCCGCCGTCCCGTGCCCCCTGAGCGCCGCCGCCGTCGCCTTCGCCGAGAAGCGGTCGCTCAGTGCCGCGAGCGCCGCCGCCTGCTCCACCGTGAAGCCGAGCGCGCGCGCCGCGTCGCGCACCGCACTGCGGCCGCGCCA
>JBJMNJ010000164.1:0-3485 GCA_045804325.1 Gemmatimonadaceae bacterium | reverse complement strand
CCGCTCGTACCGCCGCCGCCGCGGCGTCGAGGCCGCGCTTGAGCGCGAGCGCGCGCGGACGGTCGTCGGGGCCGAGGCGCACGTTGCGGCTCGACATCGCCAGCCCGTCCGCCTCGCGCACCGTGGGACAGACCTCGATCGCCACGGGGACGTCCAGGTCGCGCACCATGCGGCGGATCACGAGCGCCTGCTGCGCATCCTTCTGGCCGAAGTAGGCCACGTCGGGCGCGACGATGTTCAGCAGCTTCGTGACGACGGTCGCCACGCCGCGGAAGTGGCCGGGGCCGCGCTGCGCGCCCTCCAGCGGCTCGCTCACGCCGGTCACGCTCACCGTCGTCGCGAAGCCGGGCGGATAGAGCTCCGCCGGCTCGGGGGCGAAGAGCAGGTCCACCCCTTCCGCCTCCAGCATGCGTGCATCCCGCTCCTCGTCGCGCGGGTACGCCGCGAGGTCTGCCGGATCGTTGAACTGCGTGGGGTTCACGAACAGCGACGCCACCACGTAGCCGCACTGCGAGCGGGCGCGGCGCATCAGCGATAGGTGCCCTTCGTGAAGCCACCCCATCGTCGGCACGAAGCCGACGGAACGGCCCGCCGCGCGCGCCTCCTTCACCGCCGCGCGCACCTCGGCGATCGTGCGCACGATCCTCACGCGCCGGCCTCCGCGCCACGCGCCTCGGCGAGCGGCGCGCCGGTGCGGGCGAGCGCCCGCGTGCGATCGGCCAGCGCGTCCCACCGCGGGAGCGCATCGCCGGCGTGCGCCTCGACCGCCGCGCGCTGTCGCCGCACCGTCTCCTCGTCGCCGCGCGCGATCGGACCGGTGAGCGCCGCCGCGGCGCCGCGCGTCGCCCAGTGCTCCACGGCCGCCAACGCGAGGGGTGCGCGCCGCTCGCGCGGCACGCCGGCGCGCGCCGCCAGCGCCTCGGCCACGCCCGCGAGCGTGACGACGAAGTTCGAGGCCGCCGACGCGGCGGCGTGGTAGAGCGCACGCACGTCGTCCGCCACCTCGAAGGGGAGCATGCCGAGCGCCGCGGCGAGCGCGCGCGCCGTTTCGCGCGCCCGCGGCGTCGTTCCCGCGATCGCGCACCCCGCACCCGCGAACAGTGCCTCGCCCCCCGACACCGTCATCAACGGGTGCAGCGAGAAGGCCTCGTGCGGGGCGAGCGGGTCGAGCGTCGTCGCGCCGGAGCAGTGCCCGACGAGGCGCCCCGCCGGAAGCTGCGCGGCCGCGCCGGCGATGGCCGCGTCGGGCACGCAGAGGAGCACTACCTCCGCCGACCCGAATCTGTCGTCGCGGCCGAGTGGTCCCTCGACGGCGGCTCCTGTGGCGCGCAGCGCGGCGGCGAGCGCGGTACCGAGGCGGCCGGCGCCGACGATGGCCACGGCGGGAAGGGCGGCGGTCATGCCCGGAATGTACTCGCCCCTCGGGTGACCGGTGAGCGAGGCCTTCGCGCGTGGGTCGGCTCGATTAGATTTTTCCGTACCCCAACCGCAGTTACGAGGAGTGGCAGCGATGCACTACATGCACGAGGCGCCGAAGAAGTACGTCCCCGCGAACACGAACCAGGGCTGGAGCGTTGCCGCCCTCGTCGGCCTCCTGACGGTCGCCTGCATCGCGCTGGCGACGGTGATGTACCAGAAGACCTACAAGCATCCCACCGACCCGACCTGGCAGTCGGCCGTGCACGCGTCCGCCGCGCACTGAGCCGTCACGGCGCCCAGCTCACGCTCCTCCACTCGCTGGCGCGCACCTCTCGTCCCGTCGCATCGATCGCCAGCACGCGCCACCTGACCGCGCCGCCATTCGTGCGCTCGCGGAGCCAGGGGGGTGCGTCGTACGCGACGGCCGAGGCGGGGAGCACCGCGCGCAGCAGCGACGCGCCGTCGCCGCCCGTCAGCTCCACGCGGTAGGCGGCCGCCGTGCGCTCGGGGAGCCAGCTCACGCGAAGCGCGGAGTCCGCGGCGAGCGTCGCGCCATCGACCGGCCGCAGGAGCGCCAGCTCCCGCGCGGCGCGCGGCACCGACGTCGCCGCCTCGCCCGACTGCGAGACGACGTAGCGGAGCGCCGGCATCGGGAAGCCGGCGGCGGCACCGCCGTGCACGACCCGATCGCCCACGCCCACGGCGCGCGGATCGGTGTCCCCTTCCTTGTCGTCCGCGGCCTCCACGCGCAGGAGCACGAGGTACGCCCCCTCGGCGTCGGTCGGTAGCCGCTGCGGGTCCGGGCCGGGGATCGTGATGCGACCGGTCGGCGGCAGGAAGACGTTGAAGCGCTCGACCTGCCGGTACCGTCGCTGCAGCCCGCGCTGCTCGAGCGGGAGCGAGCCTTCCGTCAGCAGGTCCGCCTCGGTCGGGAGATCCTCGCCGGGAAGCACCACCTCCCAGCGTCCCGCGAGCCGGCCGGTGCCGGTGTAGGTGATGTCCGCGCTGAACGGCGTCGGCGCGGCGCCGGGCCGCACCCACAGCACCGGCGCGGCCGCATCGTCCGACAGCAGCTGCACGTCCGTGAGCGAGAGCGGAGAGCGTGCGCCGCCGCCGGTGAGCCGGCAGGTGACGGCCACGTACTCGTCGGGCCCACCGGCGGCGCTCACGAATCGGCGCACGTAGAAGAAGCTCGACGTCTCGCCGCGCTCGGCGGCCTGATAGGCGCGCCGCGCCACGGAGGCGGGGATGCTCATCACGTCGCTGAAGCCTCCCGCTCCGCTCGACCGCGCGCGATCGTAGCGCAGCGGCAGCCGCCCGAAGATCGTCGCCGGGTCGCAGCGCAGCCCGCGGTCCGGTGCGGCGGAGACGAGCCGCCCGCACCAGATCGCGTCCACGGCCTGTTGCCCGCGCAGGGGGCCGAAGGTGAGCAGCACGGTCGTCGCGCCCTGCGCGTTCACGTTCACGCCGGTTGGGTTCACCTTGATCTGCGCCGCTCCCGGCGCGAAGGCCGCCGCGAGCAGCGCGAGGACGATCGAAATGCGAGGCATGGGCGTCCTCAGAAGAGCGTGATCGTGAGCCCGGACGCGAGCGTCCACAGGTCGCGCACGTCGCGCGGCGCGAGCTCGAGGTCGAGGCGCGCGGGGTCCGCGACGCGCAGCGTGCGCACCGCCTGCCGCGAGTAGCGGAGGAAGAGCTGTCCGCGCCCGCCCTTCGCCTCGGCGCGCAGCGCGCCGGGTCGGAGCGCCACCGCCTGCGTGACCTCGGCGCGCACGTCGGTCGTCGTCGCCTCGTTCGTGCGCGGGTCGTCAGCCGTGCGGTTGAGCGTGACCGCGCCGCCGAGCGTCGTCACGCTCCATGGCCGCCAGTCCGCCGTGACGCCGAGCCGCCGCACGCGCGAGTGTTGCGCGAGCTCGTGGTTGTGCTGTCGCTCGTCCGTGAGGTCGAGCGCGAGGTCGAGCGTGCGCGCGGGTGTGCCGCCAAGCGTGAGCGTCGCCGCCGCGCCGTCGAGGTCCGCGCGCTCGCGGCCGACCTGCCGGTTGTCCTGCGCGCTGCGCTCGTAGCGC
>JBJMNJ010000163.1:0-3573 GCA_045804325.1 Gemmatimonadaceae bacterium | reverse complement strand
GGGCGCTCAACTACCGGCTGATCGCCGCGTCGCGCGACAAGCTCGCGGCCGACCCGGAGGCGGCGGCGCTCTTCCTGCCCGGCGGGCAGCCGGTGCCGGTCGGCGCGCGGCTCGTGCAGCCGCGGCTCGCCGCGTTGCTCGACGCGATCGCGCGCGACGGCGCGGCGGCGTTCTATACCGGCCCGGTCGCGGCGCGCGTGGCGGCGAAGGTGCGCGGCGTGGGCGGGCTGCTCGATTCGGCGGACTTCGCGGCCTACCGGCCCGAGTTCCGCCGCCCGCTGTGCAGCGAGTTCCGCGGCCACGCGGTGCTCGGGGCGCCGCCGCCGGTGAGCGGCGCGACGATCGCCGAGGTGCTGAACCTCGCCGAGCGCGCCGAGCTGCCGCGCTACGGCGACCCGACGCGCGACGCCGCGGCGACGGTGCGCCTGGCCGACGCGATCCGCGTCGCGCTGACCGACCGCGAGCAGCTGCGCGGGCATCCCGACTGGGCGCGCGGGCCGGCGCGCGGCGTGGCGAGCGCCGCGTTCGCGGCCACGCGCACGTCGCTCGTCGGCGCGCCGGTGCGCGACACGATCGCGATGGCGAGCGCCAGGGCGTACGAGACGGCGGCGCTCCCCGCGCCGTGCGCGCCCATCGACGCGTACGAGGCGATGCCGGCGCCCGCGCCGCAGCGCTCGGGTGAGGCGGCGGCGAGCGCCGATCCGGCGACCGTGGGCAGCGAGACGTCGCACCTCGTCGCGATCGACGGCGCCGGGAACGCGGTGTCGCTGACGTCGAGCGTCGGCGTGCTGTTCGGCTCGGGCGTGTACGCCGAGGGCATCTTCCTCAACTCGAGCGGCAACCTGTTCTCGCCCGGGCAGCGCGCGCCGCGCCGCAAGCCGGCGAGCGGGCTGTCGCCGACGATCCTGCTGCGCGACGGGCGCGTGCGCGCCGCGGCGGGCGCGGGCGGCGCGGCGTACATCCCGACGGCGGTGGCGCAGGTGCTGTACCGCCTCGTGGGGCTCGGGCAGGACCCGTGGCTCGCCCTCGCCGCACCGCGCCTGCATCCGACGGCGGACGGCGTGGGCCTCGAGATCGAGCAGGGCTTCGCGCTCGATGCGTACGCGGCGCTGCGCGCCCACGGCTACCTCCCATCGAACCGCGTCGCGAACCTGCAGTTCGCCGGCGTGCACGCGGCGGTCGTGCGCGACGACGGCACGATCGTCGGCGCGGCCGATCCGCGCCGCGACGGGGCCGCGATCGGCTGGTAGATCGGCTGGTAGACGCGCGCGGACGGGTCGTCGCGAGGGATGTGGGGAACGCACGAGACGCATGAGACGCATGCGTTCGATCGCTCCTCACCGATCAAAGCTCCTCATCGCCGCGGCGGTGAGGAGCTTTGTTGTTCTTGGACCCGATGGATTATGGATGCGCCTCATGCGTCTCATTTTCACCCCACATCCAGCCACGAGGGAGCCGCGGACGACCGCGCGGACACGCCGCGCGTCGTGGGGGCGTGCATTCCCGTGCGTGACGATGCACCTTTCGCGGGTGCCGGGGCGCGACGTGCTCCGCCATCCGACCCCTCGCAGACCAGGATCCATGCGTCGCCCGCTCACGCTGCTCCCGCTCGCGCTCATCGCGCTACCCGTCGTCGCCCGCGCCCAGCACACCGCCGTCGAGCCCACCTCCACCGTGGTCGCGACGTCCGCGTCGGGGCCCGTCACCTCGGCGCCCGAGGTGGGGCACGCGGCACCGGACTTCGCGATCCCGGTGGCCGACGCGAGCGGGCCGCGCGCCGAGCCGCTGTCGCTCGGCGCGCAGCGCGGCAGGGTGGTGGTGCTCGCGTTCTACCCGAAGGACCGCACGTCGGGGTGCACGGCCGAGTTGACGAAGTTCCGCGACGAGTTCGGGACGCTGTTCGGCGACGGGGTCCTCGTGCTCCCGGTGTCGGCCGACGACCTGGCGACGCACGAGGCGTGGGCGCAGGAGATGAAGTTCCCGTTCGTCCTCGGCGCCGACACCGATCTCTCCGTCGCCGCGCGCTACGGCTCGCGCATGGAGGGACGCCCGATGGCGAGTCGCACGGTCTTCGTCATCGGCAGGGACGGCCGCGTGGCCTACCGCGACCTGAAGTTCAACGCGCTGAGCGAGGCCGCGTACGACTCGCTCGCGAGCGCGGTGGCGAGGGCGCGCTGACGCGACGGTCGCTCGAGCTCTTTACCGCAAAGGTCGCAGAGGTCGCAATGGACTGCACGAGGGCGGTGCGCTGCGACCTCTGCGACCTTTGCGGTGACACACCAAGGAATGGCTCCGCGACCTCTGCGCTCTCTGCGGTGAATCGCGTCCAGAGCCTGCGGCGACATCACTATTCGGAGCGACGATGAGAGCGCTCGCTGGTTTCATGGCCGCTTCGGTGCTCGCGGCGTGTGGCGGTCGTGCCGTGACGCCGCCGGCGCCGGTCCGTGATGCGAGCAGTGCGAGCGGCTCGGCGTTCGACGCGGGGCTGCGCGTGGCGGAGCGGCATCGCGTGGCCGAGCTCGCGCAGCGGCGGTTCACGCACGCGGAGCTGTGGCGCGCGCTCGCGCCGGCGCTCGCGTCGCCGGCGCTGCGCACCGAGGAGATCGGGCAGTCGCTCGAGGGGCGCGAGCTGCGCGCCGTCACGTTCGGAGGCGGCGCCACGCGCGTGTTGCTCTGGTCGCAGATGCACGGCGACGAGTCGACGGCGACGATGGCGCTCGCCGACGTGTTGCGCTGGATGGCCGACACGACGCACGATCCGCTGCGCGAGCGGCTGCGGCGCGAGCTGACGGTCGTGATGGTGCCGATGCTCAACCCCGACGGCGCCGAGGTGTTCGAGCGCGAGAACGCGGCTGGCATCGACGTCAACCGCGACGCGCGGCGGCTCGCCACCCCGGAGGCGCGGGCACTGAAGGCGCTGCGCGACCGGCTGCGCCCGCAGTTCGGCTTCAACCTGCACGACCAGCAGGCCCGCACGCGTGTGGGGCCGCGCGGCACGCAGGCCGCCATCGCCCTGCTCGCGCCGCCGCGCGACGAGCGCCGCGAGTACGACGACGTGCGGTCGCGGGCGCGGCTCGTCGCCGCGACGCTGGCCGACGGCTTCGCGCGCGTCATCCCCGGGCGCGTGTCGAAGTACGACGACGCGTTCAACCCGCGCGCGTTCGGGGACCTCATGCAGCAGTGGGGAACGAGCACGGTGCTCATCGAGAGCGGCGCGCTCCCCGACGATCCGCAGAAGCAGCGGCTGCGCGCGCTCAACGTGGCGGCGCTGCTCGACGCGCTCGACGCGATCGCGACCCGCCGCTATCTCGCGGCCGACCCGCAGCGCTACGAGCAGCTGCCCTACAACACGGGCGGCGCGAGCGACCTGCTGATCGTCGGCGGGCAGCTCGTCGTGCCCGGCCGCCCGCCGCTGCGCGCCGACGTCGCGGTGAACTTCGACGACGCCGTCGCGCGCACCGGCGGGCGCGTGCGCGACGTCGGCGACCTCGCGGGCGCGGTCGCGATCGACACGCTCGACGCGACGGGGCTGTTCGTGCACGCCGGCGAGCCCGCGCTGACGCGCGGCCCGCG
>JBJMNJ010000162.1:0-17651 GCA_045804325.1 Gemmatimonadaceae bacterium | reverse complement strand
CAGCGAGCCCCGTGCGCTCGAGGTGCTCCAGGTACACCTGCGCATCCTCGGCCCGCGTCGCCCCGCGCCACGTCCGTGCGATCATGTCCCCTCCCGAGAAGATGCACCGGTATATGCGTTTATACAGGTGCAGAGATACATCGGCCCCGTTGCACCTGTCAAGCGGCTCATACCGGTGCTAGATTCGCCGCATGCCCCGATCCTTCGCAGAGGAGACCCGAGCGCTCGAGTTCCGCTACGTCGGCGGCGACGCCTGCGTGGACTTCGTCAACACGGTGGACTGGACGTCCCGCGGCCTCGTGGACGAGCGACTCTCGAGCTACGAGCGCCTCACCGAGTGGGCGCGCGGGGCGGGGCTCCTCACCGCCGGCGCCGCGACGGCCTTCCGGGCGGCGGCGGCCGAACGTCCGCGCGATGCCGCGGCGGCTCTGCGGGATGCGCAGCGGCTGCGCGAGGCGCTCCGACGCGTCCTCGCCGCTGCGGCCACCGGTGATCGCCGTCTTACCGGTGCAGAAGAGTTCAACGCGCGCCTGGCCGAGGTGCTCGAGCACCTGAAGGTCGCGCCGGCGGGCGCGGGCGAGGACGAGGCACCGGCGCGCTGGGGCTGGCGCGGCTGGGAGGGGCGCCTCGACTCCGTGCTCTGGCCGGTCGCCTGGCGCGCCGCTCTTCTTTTGACCGGCCCCGACGGCGCCCGCCTCCGCGTCTGCGCCGGCCCGGACTGCGGCTGGCTGTACGTGGACCGCAGCCGCAACGGCCTCCGGCGCTGGTGCGAGATGGAGACGTGCGGAACCAGAGCGAAATCGCGGCGAAGAGCATCGAAAACGAGGGAGCTGGGGCGTTAGGCAGTTTCCCCGGCTCCCGGCTCCCGGCTCCCGGGCTCCCTATTCCCCGTTCCTCGCCGCGATCTCCTGAGGATGGGCGTACGCGCTTCGGGCTCCGCGTGGCCAGTCTGCCATGCGGAGCCCGAGCGTCGGGAGGACACGTTCGTCCTCCCGTTCATCCTGTCGAACGCTCTCTACCGAAGCGCAGCGAGCTGCGGGATGCACGCGCGGGCGCCGCGCTGCAGGCCCGTGCGGAAGTTCGTCATGCGCTGCTCGCGCGTGCCGTGGCCCATCAGCACCTGGCGCTGCACGATGCGGCGGTCGGTGCGGACGTCGCCGGTGAGCTCCGGCTCGGGGTCGGCGGCGGAGGCCATGCCGAAGAACGCCTCCTCCACGTCGCCCCGCTCGAGCGCGCCGTCCCTGTCCGCCTGGCGCGCGAACGCGCCCGCGAGGCAGTCGGCGGCCTTCTCGTTGTCGTAGGTGAAGCGCCCGCGGTAGCCGAGCTGGAGGGCGACGGCGTGCCCGGTCTCGTGCGCGATGATGCCGATGGCGGCCATGTCGCCGTCGGTGCCGAGCTCGTTGGCCGCGGCCTTGGCCTGCGCGGCGACGAAGACCTCGTCGTAGAAGACGGTGTTGCGCGACGGGCAGTAGACGGCGTTGTTCGCCGGCATGCGCCCGCAGCTCGTCATGGTGGTCCCGCGGTAGCGCGCGATGCGCGGCGGGACGAAGCGCTCGCCGACCTGCCGGAACGCGTCGGTCCACGTGCCGACGAGGTGCTGGTACGCGGCGGCGATCTTCTGGTTCGAGGCCTCCACGTCGTTCTCGGTGAGCCGGAACGGCGCGGGCGCGGCAAGCGCCGAAGCGGCGCTCGCGGCGAACGCGTGCTGGGTCTCCGGCACCGCGGCCGAGCCCGCCAGGGCGAGGGTCAGCGCCAGGGCGGCACCCTGAAAGACGGACTTCATCGTAGCGTCCTCCGGAGAAGCTGTGAGTCTACCGCTGTTGGACGCTACAGATGTCTCATCGTTAATGGCTCGGCGACCGATACCGCTACGTCACCACGGCAGAGCTCGCGGCGCGAGCCGGAGCGGGTGACCTACGGCACATTCGCCCGCCGCCGTGGTATGACCCGGTCGAGGGCGCGCTCCGGTGCTGCCCTCGACTTCCGCGCGTCCCGCCCCAGCCGCAGCAGCCGTCCCGTGCAGCACTCCTCCGCCCGCCCGCAGAGCCCTCCGCGCCGCATCGCCCTCGCGCTGGCGCTCTCCCTCGCCGCGCTCGGCGCCGGCCTCAGCGCGTGCTACGCCCGACCGCGCGAAGAGACCCAGGTCGTGCTGCGGCCCGCGCCGCGCGATACGGTCGCCCAGCCTCCCGTCGCTGCGCCCGCGCCGAAGGACACCGTCGCGCCGGCACCGATGGCGCCCGCGGCGGTCGCTCCCGCACCCGTCCCGCGCGACACGATCGGGCCGGCTCCGATCGCGCCCGCTCCGATCGCGCCCGCTCCCGCGAGCGCGCTCCTCCCCGGCGGCCCGATGCGCGCCGGCGGCATTCCCGTGTCGAAGGACGCGCCGGAGGCCACCGCGCCCGCGACGGTCGCGAACGTCTCGGCGCCGCATCCCGCGCGCGAGTTCCGCGCGGCGTGGGTGAGCCCCGTCGCGAGCAACACCGGCGGCGACTGGCCGTCGCGGCCCGGCCTCTCGCCCGAGCAGCAGCAGCGCGAGCTCCTCGCGCTCCTCGACCGCGCGCACGCGATCGGGCTCAACGCCATCGTGCTGCACGTGCGCGTCGCGGGCGACGCGCTCTACCCGAGCGCGTACGCGCCGTGGTCCGCGGTGCTCACCGGGCGCTCCGGCGCGAGCCCGGGCTGGGACCCGCTCGCCTTCGCCGTGCGCGAGGCGCACGCGCGCGGGCTCCAGCTCCACGCGTGGTTCAACCCCTTCCGCGCGCGACTCGACCGGCTCGACGCGTCGGCGCCGAACCACGTCACCGTCGCGCACCCCGAGTGGATCCGCCGCTACGGCACGCAGACCTGGATCGACCCCGGCGACCCCGCCGCACGCTCGGCCATCCTCGCCGCGATGGTGGACGTCGTGCACCGCTACGACGTCGACGGCGTCCACATCGACGACTACTTCTATCCGTACCGCGAATCGGAGTCGTATCGACAGCGCGTGAAGGTCGGGAGGCGCTGGCGCACCGTCACGAAGAAGCGCGACATCGACTTTCCCGACGACCGCACGTGGCGCCGCTACGGCGCGTCACGCTTCGCGAGCCGCGCCGCGTGGCGCCGCGACAACGTCAACGACTTCGTGCGCCGCCTCTACGAGGGCGTGAAGGCCGAGAAGCCGTGGGTGGCGGTGGGCGTGAGCCCGTTCGGCATCTGGCGCTCGGGCGTCCCGCAGGGGGTCACGGGGCTCGACGCGTACGGCGAGATCTACGCGGACTCGCGCCTCTGGCTCGAGCGCGGCTGGATGGACTACGTCGTCCCGCAGCTCTACTGGCAGCTCGGCGGCGAGCAGAGTCGCTTCATGCGCCTGGACGGCTGGTGGCGCACGGTGAACCCGATGGGCCGCCACATCTGGCCCGGCCTGCACACGGCGCAGGTGATGTCGAGCGCGCGGTGGCCGAGCGAGGAGATCGCGGACGAGATCGCGTGGGTGCGCCAGGCGCGCGCGGGCACGCAGGACTCGCCGGGCCACGTGCACTTCCGCCTGAAGGCGCTGCGCGCGGAGGCGGGCCCGCTCGGGACGAGCCTCGCGCGCTCGCTCTACGCGGAGCCCGCGCTGGTGCCGGCGTTCCCGTGGCTCGGCGGCCGCCCGCCGGCGGCGCCGAAGGTGCTGGCCGTGGACGAGTCGCGGGGCTCACTGCGCGTCGCGCCGGGGGACTCGGTGCCGGTGGCGTGGTGGCTGGTGCAGGCGCGCGGCGCGGACGGCCGCTGGACGGTGGCGCTGCGGCCGGCGGAGGGTGAGGAGGTGGCGGTGCCGACTGCTGGTAGGACGGAGTTCGTCTCGGTGACGGCGATCGATCGCGTGGGACAGGAGAGTGGGGCGGTGGTGGTACGGTGGTAGCGAACGGCCCGAGCACATCGCGACCCCGCGGAGGCTCGTAGCGCCCTACCTGCCACCGGGCATCAATCCGTCGGCGACAGACGCCAGCTCGTACGTGCCCGGCGGTCCGGGCGGCCCCTAACGCTCGAAAGCGCTCACTGTACGTCTCCGCACCGGCCCTGCCGTCTGGCACGATGGCTGCTTTATACGGCGTCCGAAGACTGCCGCATAACGACAGCCATGAGCCTCACCGCAATGACTCCTGTTGTCACGTCCCGCCGCACCGTCCGCCCCGTGCGCGCCGAGCGCCGCACGCGCATCCGTCTGCGCGAGCTGTGCGACGAGGTGCTCGCCTCGTACCGTCTCGCGCACGGCGACGACGTGCTGAGCGACGGCGAGCGCCGCGAGGCCGCGAGCCTGCTGGCGCGCATCGCGCCGCTGCCGCGCCGCTAGCGAGGCGGCCCGCGCGCGGCGTCGCGCCGCGCGTCGCGTGACCCACCCCCCGCGGGGCGAAGCTTCCGTACGCGGCCGCCTGGGAATCGGCGGATGGCACCGGCGGGAGGGTGGGGCGACGCGCAACGCGACTGCCGGCGTGCGCCGCTAGCCGCGCTGGAGTCTCGGGTCGAACGAGAACGGTCGCGTCGAGACGAGCCGCGCGCGCGACGCGTCGAGGTGCCGCGGGTTGAGCAGCCAGTTCGTCTCCTGCGGCACCACCGCGCTCGGCACCACGAGCAGCGCGGCGCGCGCCGCCGCGGCCCATGCGTCGCCGATCGCGCGGCACGCCGGGTGGTCGGGGACATCGCGCCAGTCGTCAGGCAGCGTCGCGAGGTCCACGCGCTCGACGGAGAGATCGTCCGGCAGCTCGACCTCGTGCGCCACGAGGTCCGCCGGCAGCAGGTCCGGGTCCGTGTGCACGAGGAGCTCGAGCACCGCGAGCGAGAGGTGCGACGCCGCGTACACGACCGGCACGCCCGGCGAGTTCCACCGACCGCCGTACAGGCGCGCACCCTCCCCATCGAGGGGCGGGTGGACGCGGCGGGAGAGGCGGAAGAGGAGCATGGGAATCGCTCACGGCTGACGGCTGACGGCTGACCGCTTGCCAGGGGCCCAGCGCCTAACGGCTCTCGGGCCCTTCTACCCCATAGCTCGTTCGGTGTGACACCACGTGGCATCAGGCGCGCCAGAGGCCGCTTGTATTGGAGCGGTCCAATGCGGGCGCGCGTTAGGCGCGGCCTGCGGCCTGCGGCCGCGGTTTTCTACCCCCCTTTCCTTACGGCTCCTCAGCGCTCGGTTCTCTACTACGCGGCCCTGCGGGCCGCTCGTCGGTTTTCTACGTCGGGGCACTTCGTGCCCCTCGTCGGTTCTCGGCTCGCTGCGCTCGCGGTTGCCGGTGAGCGGACGGCCAACGGGCGACCACCGGCCGCAGGCCGGTCTGAACCGACGAGCGCCGCGCAGCGGCGCGAAGTAGAGAACCGGATGCCGAGGAGCCGTACGCGGCTTCGGGGTAGAGAACCGCGGCGCTTCGCGCCGCCTAGCTGTACACCCCGTGCGCCATCCTCCCCAGC
Source organism: Gemmatimonadaceae bacterium (assembly GCA_045804325.1). Lineage (GTDB taxonomy): Bacteria > Gemmatimonadota > Gemmatimonadetes > Gemmatimonadales > Gemmatimonadaceae > JBJMNJ01. The sequence continues at coordinate 12,224 of JBJMNJ010000162.1, read as the reverse complement.
GTCTGCTCCACCAGGCGCGCGCCGCCCTCGGTGGCCAGCAGCGCGAGCGGCGGCTCGCCGCCGAGGGCGCGGTTGGCGCGGCGGAGCCACGCGTGCGCCTTCGTTGGGTCCTGCATCGTCTCCTCGGCCAGCGCGATCGCGCGGGCGACGCGGGCGAGGCGGTCGGACTCCTCGAGCGAGAGCGGCTCGCGGCGCTTGCGCCGGTGCGCGAGCGTGCGGCGCGGGATGACGAGCTTCTCCACCTCGGCGCTGGTGAGGCCGCCCAGCGCGACGAGGGCGTCGAGGGCGGCGACGGGGAGGCCGTCGCGGACGACCCGCACGAGCTCGAGCTCCGAGCGCACGCCGGCGCGGAGGACTTTCGTGCCGCCCAGCCAGCGGGCGATGGCGGCGGAGGTCAATTGGTGGTCCTGGGGCGGGTGGGCAAGATTGCCGGAATTTATGGGCAAATGGCCTGCCACACAACCAGGGCGGTAGTGGGTCTTTGGTCGCGGGCCGTGGCCGGGGTCGTGGGCGGGATCCGCCGCAGCTCCGCGGCCGCCCACGACCCGGGACGCACGGCCCAGGACTCACTCCACCCGCATCGCGACCAGCGGGTCCGCGCGCGCCGCGCGCAGCGCCGGCACCACCGTGGCGGCGAGCGCGACGCCCGCGAGCGCGAGCGTCGCCGCCGCCCAGGCGGCCGGATCCAGCGGGCTCACGCCGAAGAGCATCGAGCGCAGGAGCCGCGTCGCCGCGAAGCCGCCGAGCAGCCCGACGGCGACGCCCATGGCGATGAGCCGCCCGCCCTGGCGCGCCACGAGCGCCGCCGTGCGGCCCGCCGTGCTGCCGAGGGCGCCGCGAATGCCGAACTCGCGCGTTCGTTGCGCCACGGCATAACTCAGCACGCCATAAATGCCCGCGACCGCCAGCACCATCGCCACGCCCGCGAAGGTCGCGAGCAGCGTGAGGTAGAAGCGCGGCCGGCCGAGGCTCCGCGCCATCACCTCCTCCATCGGCCGCACCTCGGTGACCGCGGCCTCGGGGTCCACCGCGCGGACGGCCGCGCGCACCGCCCCCGCGACGGCGGTCGGGTCGCCGCTCCGGACGCGCACGACGATCGGCAGCGACGCGCTCCAGCCGCCGTTCTGCAGCGAGGGCGTGTAGATCTCCGGCCGCGGCGCCTCGAAGGGCCCGAAGTTCTTCACGTCGCTCACGACGCCGACGATGGTCGTGAACGAGGAGTCGCCGCTGTAGAAGCGCGTACCCACCATCTCACTTGGAGACTTCCCTCTGAAGTCGCGCCTGACGAGCGCCTCGTTCACCACCACGACGGCCGGCGCCTCGGGCCGCTCGTCGTCCGCCGTCGTGAGCAGCCGGCCCGCGAGCAGGCGCTGGCGCGTCACGTCGAACCAGCCCGGCGTCACGATCCGGTTCTCGACGAGCGGGCGCTCCGTCGGATCGCCCTCCGGCTGGCCCTCGTAGCGGATGTTGAAGTTCCAGCCCCAGTTGTCGTACGGCAGGAGGGAGATGGAGCCGGCGGCCGCCACGCCCGGAACGCGCCGCACAGCCTCGAGCGCCGGCTCGAGGAACCGCCGCTGCGCGGTGCCGTCGCGGTAGCGGTCCTCGGACACCGTCGCGCGCAGGGTGAGGATCGGCCCCGGATCGAACCCGGGCTCCTGCCGGAGCAGCCCGGCGAACCCCCGGAGCACGAGCCCCGCGCCGAGCAGCAGGAGGAGCGACAGCGCGACCTCGGCCACGACGAGCGCCCCGAGCGCGCGATGATGCGCGCGGCCCGCGCCGCCGCCGCGGCCGCCGCGCAGCGCGTCCTGCGGGTCGACGCCCGCGCTCCGCCACGCCGGCACGAGCCCGCACACCGCGACCACGACGAGGGAGAGCGCGGCCGCGAGCGCCACGACGCGCCCGTCCACGGCGAGCCCCGCGAGCTGCGGCAGGCGCTCGCCGGCCGCGCGGCCGATCGTCCGCACGCCGATCCACGCGACGAGCAGCCCGACGACGAGGCCCGCCGCCGCGAGCACCAGCGCCTCGACCAGGAGCGGGCGCATCACCTGCGAGCGCGTGCCGCCGAGGGCCGTGCGCACCGCGAGCTCCCGCCCGCGCTGCACGCCGCGCGCGAGCAGCAGGCTCGCGACGTTGGTCGCCGCGATGAGCAGCACCATGCACACCGCGGCGAACAGCAGCAGCAGCGGCGTCCGGACCGCCCGCGAGCCCTCGGCGCGCATCTCGAGGACGCGCACGCCCTCGCCACGCAGCTCCGGGTGCGCGGAGACGATTCCATCGAACAGCTGCTTCAGCTCGGCCGACGCGGCCGCGGGCGTCGCCCCGGGCGCGAGGCGGCCGAGCACCGGGAGGAAGTTGCTGCGCCGCCGGCCGCGCTCCCCTGGCGTGAAGCGCATGGGCACCCAGACGTCGGCGCGCAGCACCTGCGCCCCGTGCGGCACGCCGAGCCCGCGCGGCGCGATCCCGACGACGGTCGTCGGACGGCCGTCGAGGCGCACCGTGCCGCCGACCACGCGCGCGTCGGCGCCGAAGCGCGACCGCCAGAGCTCCTCGCTCAGCACGGCGACGTCGGGGCGGTCGGAAGCGTCGTCGTCGGGGGCGAGCATGCGTCCGCGCAGCGCGCGCACGCCGAGCATCGGGAAGAGGTTCCCCGTCGCGCGCTTCACGTCCACGCGGAGCGCGTCGTTCGGGAGGTTGAGCAGTCCGCTCGCGTACGTGATGGCCGCGAGCTGCTCGATGCGCCTCGACTCGCGGGCGAGGTCGAGGTAGTTCGGCGCGGAGAACGGCCCCGTGTCGAAGTGCGGCGTGGTGCGGTAGACGGTGACGAGCCGCTCCGGCTCGCGGAAAGGCAGCGGGCGCAGGAGGGCGCGGTCGAGCGCGCTCGAGAGCGCGGCGGTGGCGCCGAGGCCGAGGCCGATGCAGAGCACGGCCGAGACGGAGATGGCCGGCGCGCGCAGCAGCGAGCGCGCGGCCGCGCGGAGGTCGGTGAGCGTCGGCAGCATGGCGGGCATCGTCGGGTCCCCTGGCTCGGGTGTGGCCGAGGGTGAGATGGCGCCATCGCGCGGTTGGTTGAAAGCCGCGCGGGACGAGGGGTCGCGGCGCGGGGACGAGCCGTACGTCGACGCTCAGCTTGTCTTCCACGCCCCTCGCTCCCATCGTGGTGCGTTCCGTCGTGGCTGTGCGCCCCTGCCCTGGAGGGTTTTCCGATGACGGTCTCCTACCAGCCCGCAGCACCCGCCGCTCCCCTCAGCCCCGTCCCGACGGCCGATCCGCTGCTCGCCCGCGCGCGCGCCCTCGGGCCGATCATCCGCGAGCACGCCGAGGCCACGGAGCGCGAGCGCCGGCTCGCGCGTCCGGTGATCGACGCGATGCGCGAGGCGGGGCTCTTCCGTATGTTCGCGCCCCGCGCGTTCGGCGGGTCGGAGACCGATCCCGTCACCGTGGCACGCGTGGCCGAGGAGCTGGCGAGCTACGACAGCGCGGCCGCGTGGGCATTGCAGGCCGGCAACACCGGCGCGTGGTGGGCGTCGCGCCTTCCCGAGGCCGGCGCGGCGGAGCTCTTCGCCGACGGCCCCGATCTGGTGATGGCCGCGTCGTTCGCCCCACCGCACCGCGCGGAGGAGGTGCCCGGCGGCTATCGGCTGACGGGCCGCGGCCCGCTCGCGAGCACCGTCCACGACTCGCCCTGGGTGACGATGACCGGGCTGGTGTGCGACGGCGAGCAGCCGCGCATGACGGCGGCCGGTCCGGTGGTCGTCATGCTCGTCATGCCCACGAGCGAGGTGGAGATCGTGGACACGTGGCACTCGCTCGGCATGCGCGGCACCGACAGCAACGACATCGCCGCCCACGGCGTCTTCGTCCCCGCCGCGCGCAGCGCCCTCCTCACCCCCGTCTTCGAGCCCCGCGGGAACTTCGCGGGCGCTCTCTACCGTCTCCCGGGGCCCGCGTCGACGGACGTGATCGTCGCCCCGACCGCCCTCGCCATCGCGCGCGGCGCGATCACGGCGCTGCGCGAGCTGGCCGAGCGAAAGACGCCGATGGGCGCGATGAAGACGCTCCGCCACCGGACGGCGGTGCAGGCCGCGGTGGCCGAGGCCGAGGCGGTGCTCCGCTCGGCGCGACTCTTCTTCTACGACACTTTGGCCGCGGCGTGGCAGCGCGCAGTCGGCGGCGAGGCGGCGACGCTGGAGCACAAGGCCGATCTCATGCTCGCCTCCGCGCACGCGGTGCGCAGCGCGGCGCGGGTCGCGGACCTCATGCACCGCGTGGGCGGCACGGGCGGGATCTACACGCGGAGCCCGCTGGAGCGCCACTTCCGCGACGCGCAGACCGTGCGACACCACGGGTTCCTCTCCGAGAGCCGGCTGGAGACGGTCGGCCAGGTGTATCTCGGTGCGGAGCCGGAGTTCGCGATGGTGGCGTTCTGACCACGGCCCTCGGCCCTCGGTCTACAGCCCTCGGCCCTCGGCCTGCTCACGGGATTCCTCGCGGCGCGAGTGACGTACAGGGCCGCCACGCCGCGTACGCCGTTCGGCGGCCGAGGGCCGAGGGCCGAGAACCGGCCCGTAAGGGCCTCTACTCCGCCCGCATCGCCTCCATCGGGTCCACCCGACTCGCCCTGAGCGCCGGCACCAGGCACGCGACCGTCGCCACCGCGAGCAGGACCGCCACCGTGCCCGCGAGCGTCACCGGATCGAGCGGCGACACGCCGGCGAGCATGCCCGCGAGGAGCCGCGTGGACGCGGCGGCGCCGAGGATGCCGATCGCCACGCCGGCGGCGGCGAGGCCGAGGCCGCGGCGGAGGACGCCGCTCATCACCGTGCGGCGGCGGGCGCCGAGGGCCATGCGGACGCCGATCTCGCGCGTGCGCTGGGCGACGGCGTAGGCGAGGAGCGAGTACGTGCCGACGGCGCTCAGCACGAGCGCGAGCGCGCCGAACGCGACGAGGAGCGCCATGCCGAAGCGCGGACGCACGAGCTCCTGCGAGAGCCAGTCGCCGAGCGTGCGCACCTTCCCGACCTGCAGGTCCGGGTCGTAGGACTGGAGCCGCGCGACGACGGCGCGCGCGACCGCCGCTGGATCGCCCGTCGTGCGCACGAGGTAGTACGTCGCCGGCCGCGGAATCTGGCGGTTCGACCAGAAGATCTGCGGCGCCACCGCGTCGCTCGGCCGCACCGGCGGCACGTCGCGCACGACGCCGACGATGGTGAAGTCCGCGTCGTGCTCGTTCATGTGGATGCGCCGGCCGAGCGGCTCGACGTCGCGCAGGTGGAGGCGGACGAAGCTCTCGTTGACGACGGCGACGTTGGGCTGCCCCTGCACGTCGCTCGCGAGGATGTCGCGCCCGCGCACGACGGGCACGCCGAGCGTCGCGAAGTAGCCGGGGCTCACGTCGTACCAGGCGGCCGCCTGACGAGTGCCGGTGGTCGGCGCGGGGCGGCCGTCCACGGTGAACGTCATGTCGCCGTCGCCGCCGAAGAGCGGCCCGGCGGAGCCGGCGCCCACCGAGACGACGGACGGGATCGCGCGCAGCTCGTCCATCGCGCCGGCGAGGTGCGCGGCGACCTGACGGCTGGTCGCGAACTTCTCGGGGGAGGCGAGCACCCAGACGGTGAGCAGGCGGTCGCGGTCCACACCCGGGTCCCAGCGCACGAGCGTCGCGAACGTGCGCGCGAGCAGTCCCGCGCCGACGACCAGCACGACCGCCAGCGATATCTCGGCCACGATGAGCGCGGCGCCGAGCCCGCCGCGCGTGCGTCCGGCGATGCCGCGGCCGCCGGCGGAGAGCACGCGGTGGACGTCGAGGCGCGTCGCGCGGAGGGCGGGCGCGACGCCGACCAGGAGTGCCGTGCCCACGGAGAGCGCGAGCGTGAACGCGAGCACCGTGCGGTCGAGGGCGACGTCCCCGAGGCGCGGGATGCCGCCCGGCGCGAGCGCGACGAACGCGTCCGTCGCCCACCAGCCGAGCACGACGCCGGCCGCGGCGCCCGCGAGGGCGAGCACGAGGCTCTCGGCCAGCATCCCGCGCACGAGCTGCGCGCGGCTGGCGCCGAGGGCGGTGCGCATGGCGAGCTCGCGCTGGCGCGCGGCGGCGCGGGCGAGCATGAGGTTGGCGACGTTGGCGCAGCCGATCAGCAGCACGAGGGCGACGGCGCCGAGGAAGAGGTACATGGAGCGGCGGACGGAGCCGACGATGACGTCCTGCCAGCGGTGGCTCTCGATGGTCCAACCCGGCTTGGCGGGGAAGTGCTGGCGCTGGATGTCATTCGCGATCGTCGCGATCTCGCGCTGCGCCTGCTCGATCGTCGCGCCGTCGCGGAGACGGGCGTAGGCGAGGAAGCCGCGCCAGTCGCGCCGCTCCTCGCTGCGCGGGTCGAAGTGCGGCGGGCGCCACATCTCGACGTACTCGAGGCGCGGGAAGCTCGCGTCGGGCGGGAGGACGCCGACGATCTCGTGGGGCTCGCCGTCGAGCGTGATCGTGCGGCCGACGACGTCGCGGCGGGCGCCGAGGCGGGTGCGCCAGAAGGCGTCGGTGAGGACGACGACGCGGCGCCAGCTGGTCTCTCCGCCGATGTCCTGCGGCTGGATGAGCCGGCCGGCCTGCGGCTGGACGCCGAGCGCCGCGAAGGCTTCCGGGGTGGCGAGGCCGCCGTTCACGCTCGCGTTGCCCTGGTCGGTGCGCATGACGAGGGGCCAGGAGCGGGCGACGCCGGCGACGGTGATGCTGTGGGCGCGTCGTGCTATCTCGGCGACGTCGGGCGTGGACGCGCTGCACCAGTCGGTGCGCTCGCCGCGGTCGTGCTCGCAGAGGGCGATGAGGCGGTCGGGGTCGTGGACCGCGAGCGGTCGGAAGACGACGGCGTTGACGATGCTGAAGACGGCGGTGTTGATGCCGATGGCCAGGGCGATCGTGATGATCGCCGCGGTCGAGAAGCCCGGGGTGTGGAGGAGGGAGCGGGCGGCGTGTCGGAGGTCGGCCAGGAGGGCTTGCATGGGGCACCTCGTCGAGCGGGGGCTTGCGGGGACACGCTGTCAGAGGGCACGCGGGGTGCCGCGCGCGCGCGCGACGCTCCGCGTGCATCACTAGCACGCGCAACGAGTTCGTGGTGTAAGGGGACGCCTGACGAGCGCGAGATCGTCCGTCCGCGGGACGGCGCGTTCCACCGGCGAACACGGTGGCCGGCGGCGCGGCGCGCTACTCCGGCGTCGTCTCGTCGTCCCCTACACCGCCCGGCACGGCGACGAGCTCGTCCCGGTGACGCGCCGCGACGCGAAACCGTCCGCGGGGCGCGTCGTATTCCTCTTGACAGCTACAGGAGCAGGCAGCATCATCCTGTAGACGTCTACAGAAGTCCCGGTCTCCGCCCCCTGCGGCGCCACGCGGGGAGGTAAGGATTGCATCAGCCCTCGGACGAAGCCGTTGATGGCCCACTCTGCGCAAATTACTTTGTAGTATAGAGTACTTGACGACTTCCTTACATCTCCCGCCCCCTCTCCGGTACCCGATGCCATGAAAGCCGCCTCCCTCGTGGCGCTCGTCGGCGCCCTCGCGCTGCCCACGTCGCTCGCACTCGCGCAGGGCGACACCGTCCGTGCCCCCGCCCCGGCCGCCCCACCGGCCGCCCCCGCCGCGCAGGTGCCGCCCGACGATCTGGTCGGCTTCTACGAGCTCGCGCCCGGGCGCGGTCTGACGATCACCCTCGAGGGCGGGTCGCTCTACGGCGCGACGTCGAGCGGGAGCAGGCGGAAGCTCGCGCTCGCCAGCGGGACGACGTACGCGGTCGAGGGATCGCCGATGACCCTGACGTTCACGCTCGACCCGGACGGACGCGTCGGGGGGCTGGTCATGCGTCAGGGCGGCAACGAGCGGACGATGCCGAAGGTCCGCACCGCTCCGTCCGGAGCGCCCTCCGGACCGCCGTCCGCCGCACCTTCCGGAGCGCCGTCCGCCGCACGGCCGTCGTCGGACGCGGCGGCGTCCGCGTCCGCGGCGACCTTCGAGATCCGCGGCCGGATCGTCGACACGACGAACAAGGCCATCCCGCGCGCGGCGATCACGCTGCGGAGCAAGGAGTCCGGCGTGCCGGTCGCCGGAGCCCTCGCCGGTCCTGACGGCACGTTCCGGGTCCCGGGGCTGCGCCCCGGAGTCTACGCGCTTCGCGCCGCCTACATCGGGTACTCGCCGGTCAACCAGGACGTCACCGTCCGGGCGGGCACGCCGGTGCTCGACCTCGGCGTCGCGAAGCTCGCCCCCCTGGCCACGCTGCTCGGGGCGGTGACGGTGCGGGAGGAGCGCGCGGCCGTCGTCGTGGAGGCGGACCGGAACGCGTACCGCGCCAAGGACCTCGCGCCGGGCGCGGCCAACGCGAGCGAGCTGCTCGAGAACGTGCCGTCGGTGCAGGTGGACGTGGACGGCAAGGTCAGCCTGCGCGGCAACGAGAACGTCGTGGTCCAGATCAACGGCCGCCCGACGCCGATGCGCGGTACTCAGCTCGCCGCGTACCTCAAGGGCCTCTCGGCGAGCGTCGTGGACCGCATCGAGGTGGTCCCCAACCCCTCCGCGAAGTACGACCCGGAGGGGATGGCGGGGATCATCAACATCGCGCTCAAGTCCAACGTGGACCTCGGGCTGAGCGGATCGACGTTCGTCGCGCTGTCCGACGCCGATCGGTACAACGGCTCCGGCAACCTGGGCTACCAGGGCGGCCCGTGGAGCACCTTCGTCAGCCTCGGCCTCGTCGCCGACCACCGCAGCGCCGTCGGCCTCAACGACCGCGAGCGCTACGACGCGGCCGGCGTGCTGCAGAGCGCCACCGGCCAGGACATCGCGCTCGACCCGTTCCAGCGGGGGCAGAACCTCAACGCCACCGTGGACTACAAGCTCTCGGCGCGCGACGTCCTCTCGAACGCGCTGCTGCTGAGCCGTCGCTCGTCGGGCGAGCCGTCGACCACCACGCACGTCCTGCTCGCCGGCGACGGCGCCACGGTCGACGAGTTCGTGCGGCCGCGCGTCTCCGACGCGAGCGGGACGATTCTCGACTACGACGTCTCGCTCAAGCGCACGATCGCCCCGCGCGCGCACGAGCTCTCGGCGGAATTCCGCTTCAACCGCGCGCACAACGAGGACGAGAACGGCGAGCGCCGGCTGCTCAGCACGGGCTACCGCGACGCGCGGCGCGAGCGCAACGACGCGGTGACGCGCCAGCTCACCGGCCAGGTGGACTACCTCGAGACGTTCCGCCCGCGCACGAAGCTCGACGCCGGGTGGAAGAGCAACGCGCGGTGGCTCGACCGCGGCTATGCCGTCACCGTCGACCCCGAGGGGGACGGCACCTTCTCGCCGAGCCCGATGAGCAACGACCTCGAGTTCGACGAGGCCGTGCACGCCCTGTACGGGGTGCTGAGCCAGGGGGTCGGGAAGTGGGAGCTGCAGGCGGGTCTGCGCGGCGAGTACGCCGAGCGGACGTTCAGCCTCGCCGAGGCGCGCTACCCGTACGACTACAGGAGCCTCTTTCCGAGCGCGGTCGCCTCGTACAGCGTGGACCCGACGCTCACGCTCAAGGCGAGCTACTCGCGCCGCATCCGACGCCCGGGGACGCAGGAGCTCAACCCGTTCCCGACCTACTTCGACGCGGACAACATCTTCCTCGGCAACCCGGGCCTGCGTCCCGAGTACACGGGCGCGTACGAGCTCGGGCTGACGAAGACCGGCAGCAAGGGCATGCTGCAGCTCTCGCCGTTCTACCGGCGCACGACGGACATCATCCGCATCGACATCGACCCGGCGGACTCGCTCGACGGCCGCGAGGTGACGTCGATCAGCTACCGGAACCTCGCGAACAGCGACTCGTGGGGGACGGACGCGACCGGGCAGCTCCGGCTCTCGCCGCGCTTCAGCGCGCTCACGAACTGGAGCGTCTTCAAGCTCGTGACCGACGGCGGGTCGGCCAGCGCCCTCGGCTCGAACGGCGTCGGCTGGTCCAGCCGGATCAACGTGACGTCGGAGCTGACGAAGACGTTCACCGTCCAGGCGGCCTACAACTACCGCGCGGCGATGAAGATCGAGGGCGGCGAGATGGGCGCGCAGCAGATCGCGAACGTCGTGCTGCGCCGGAAGATCCAGGGCGACCGCGGCGCCGTGCTGCTGCGCGTCGCCGACCCGTTCGAGATGATGCGGTTCCGCGTCCGCGCGAGCGACGGACGGGTCGTGCAGCTGACCGAGCGGAACCCGGAGTCTCGCAACGTGTTCCTCGGCTACCAGTACAACTTCGGCCGGCCGCCGCGCGTGCGGCAGGTCGCCCCGGACCAGACGGGCGGCGGCAGCGTTCCGTTCGGCGGACCGCCGGGCCAGTGATGCGCGCGCTCGGGTGGTAGCTGGTCAGCCGAACCACGGTGAACACGAAGGAAGGCGGCTCTCCGTGTTCTCCGTGGTTCGCCCAACGGCCAGAGCAGCCCTCCGCGTCCCCGCGGGTCGAGATGCCCAGCGAGCCTCGACGCGTGGCGCCGGCGAGCGTGCTGCGGGGGGACTGAGCCCGCCGGCGGGTGCCCCCCGCCCGTTGTCCGGCTTTCGCAAGCGCTCTGGCGCGCGCGGCCCGGGCAGCCACACTTGGGCGCATCACCCGCGCCCCTCCGACCCATGAAGCGACTCGCCCTCGCCCTGCTCGCGCTCACCGCGTGCGCCCCGCGCCAGCCGGCCGAGCGTTACGGCTTCGTCTCCCGCCTCGGCCAGGACACCGTCTCGCTCGAGCGCGTGACCCGCCGCGGCAATACCGTGACGAGCGACGCGGTCGATCGATTTCCCCGCGTGCGCGAGCGGCACACCGAGATCACGCTCGCGCCGGACGGCGGCATCCGCCGCCTCGTCATGGACGTCACGACGCCGAGCGAGCCGCCCGACCAGCGCGTGCGCCACGTCGAGGCCGACGTGATGGGCGACTCGGTCATCATCGTCAAGCGCGACCGGACGAGCAACCTGCGCTGGGCGTTCGCGCGCGGCGGCGCGACCGTGATGGCGCACGTGCCGCAGATGTACAGCCTCTACGAGCTGTACTTCGCCTCGTCGCTCGCGCGCCTGGCCGCGGCGCACGGGGTGCCCGGCGCGCCGGGCGACACGATCGTCACGCGGCAGTTCTACATCGACCGCGAGTTCGACCGCTTCCCGCTCCACCACGGCGTGGTGCGCCGACTCCCGGGCGGCCGCGCCGAGATCCAGCACGACTGGCTCGCGGGCACCGGCGAGGCGACGGTCGACACGGCCGGACGACTGCTCCACTACTCCGGGGCGCGCACGACGTACCAGGTGGACGTGGAGCGACTGAGCGAAGCGCCCGACGTGCCGCCGGTCGCGGCGCGCTTCGCGGCGCTCGAGGCGCAGGGCGGCGGCGTGAAGCAGCTCAGCGTGCGCGACACGACGCGCGCGAGCATCGGCGCGGCGACGTTCACGGTGGACTACGGGCGCCCGCTCGCGCGCGGACGGAAGCTGCTGGGGAACGTCATCCCGTACGGCAGCGTGTGGCGCACGGGCGCGAACGCGGCGACGCAGCTCACGACGTCGGCGCCGATCACGCTCGCCGGGATCAGCCTGCCGGCGGGGACCTACACCCTGTGGACGCTGCCGCGGGCGGACGGCACGGAGCTCATCGTGAACCGGGAGACGGGGCAGTGGGGCACGTCGTACCGGCGCTCGGAGGACGTCGGACGGGCGCGGATGGCGTCCGACACGACGCGGGCACCGGTGGAGAAGTTCACGATCTCCATCGAGCCGGTGGATGCGGGGCGCGGGACGCTGGCGATGGAGTGGGGGACGTTCCGGTGGACGGCGCCGATCGTGGTGGGTGGGGGTAGCGGGGCGCAGTGAGGGCGCCCAGCATTGCCTGACGGCCGAATGCCAGGCGCGCCGCGTCCAGAGCGGCGGACGGGTCGACTGTCGACGGTAATGGCGCGGCCGATCAGGTAGCGGGGGGCGCCGAAGGGAGTGCGCGACGTTGCGTCGGAGAGTACGACGATACGCCACCAATTCGTCTCACCGCCGACGTCCTCAAGCCCCGATGAGGCGGCCTACGCCGCACTGGTCGGATGGCGCTGGTGCTGAGACACACGGACTGAAAATGCGGGTGTCGGCGGTTCGATCCCGTCCCTAGCCATCGCCGTAAGGCACTGATTTTCACGCAGATAGCAAAGCGAAGGGCCGCCCTGCGGGGCGGCCCTTTAGCGTTCGTGTCCCC
>JBJMNJ010000161.1:0-2932 GCA_045804325.1 Gemmatimonadaceae bacterium | reverse complement strand
GGCGCTCCGCTCGCGCGAGATCGGCGTGCGCCTCGCCCTCGGCGCGCGGCCGCAGGGCATCGTCGGCATGGTGCTCCGCGAGGGGCTCGTCCTCGCCGCGGCGGGCGTGGTGCCGGGCGTGCTGATCGCCTGGGCCGCGGGCCGCGGGATGCAGGCGCTGCTCGCCGGCGTGCGTCCGACGGACCCGATCACCTTCGGCGTCGCGGTGACCGCGTGCGTCGCGACGGTGGTGATCGGCTGCCTGCGCCCGGCGGCGCGGGCGGGGCGGGTCGACCCGATGGTCGCGCTCAGGGCGGAGTAGACGCGTCCACCACCGCGAGGATGCCCATGCGACTCTACCGCGCGCTGCTGCACCTCTACCCCGCCTCGTTCCGCCAGGAGTGGGGCGACGGGATGGCGCTCGTGTTCGCCCGGCGGGCGGCCGGCGTGTCCGGCCCGTTCCGATGGCTCGTGCTCGCCGGGATGGCCATCGCCGACGTCGTGCCGAACGCCGCGGCGGCGCACTGGGACGTGCTGCGGCAGGACCTGCGGTACGCCGCCCGGTCGCTCCGCCGCGCGTCGGGCTTCGCGCTCACCTGCGTGCTCGTGATCGCGCTCGGGGTCGGCGCGAACACCGCGACCTTCTCGGTCGCCGACTTCGTGCTCCTCCGCCCGCTCCCCTTCCCGGAGCCGGAGAAGCTCGTGAGGCTCTGCGAAGGGCCCCGGGAGGGCGGCGGCTGGGGATGCATGAACGAGCTGTCCCCCGCCAACTACCGCGACGTCGTCGCGATGACTACCAGGGTGCGCGGCTGGGGGGCGTTCACCGGCGGCGACGTCAACCTCGTGGGCATGGGCGATCCGGTGCGGATACCCGCCCTCAGGGTCTCCGCGGAGGTACTCGCGCTGCTCGGTGTGCCTCCCATGCTGGGGAGGGTCTTCGACACGACCAACGCCGGGCGCCGCGACGAGGGTTCGGTCGTGCTAGGGTACGGCCTCTGGCGCTCGCAGTTCGGCGGCGACCCGGGCGTCCTGGGCAAAACGATCCGGCTCGACGACACGCCGCGGGTGGTCATCGGCGTCATGCCCGCGGGCTTCAACTTCCCGGACCCGGGTGTCCAGCTCTGGACGCCGCTCGTGCTGGGCGAGGAGAGCTACGCCGACCGCACCGACACGTACCTGCAGGCCGTCGGCCGCCTCGCCCCCGGCGCGACCTTCGAGCAGGCGCGGGCGGAGCTCGCCCTCATCGCGGTGCGCCTCCAGCGCGATCACCCCGAGACCAATGCCGAGACGGGCTTCTCGTTCTTCCGGCAGCGCGACTACGTGCTCCCTCGCTACCGGATGATGCTCCTCGCGCTGTGCGGAGCGAGTCTGGGCCTCCTGCTGCTCACCGGCGCCAACCTGGCCAACCTGCTGCTGGTGCGCGCCTCGGGGCGCGCGCGGGAGCTGGCCGTGCGCGCCGCGCTCGGGGCCGGGCGCGAGCGTCTCGTGCGCCAGATGCTCACCGAGAGCGTGGTGCTCGCGCTGCTCGGCGGCGCGGCCGGCGTGCTCGTGGCGGCGCTCGGCGTCTCGCTGCTGTCGCACCTCGTTCCCATCACGCTGCCGATCGGCGGTGAGCCGCGGCTCGACCTGCGCGCGCTCCTCATCGCGGGGGCGTTCACGACGCTGATCGGCATCGGGTTCGGGCTGGTGCCGGCCGCGGTGGCGGGGCGAACGGGGTTCAGCGCGTTGCGCGAGGGGAGCCGCGAGGGCGGGGGGCGGCGGCAGCGGCTGCGCGGCGCGCTCGTCGCGATCGAGGTCGCGGTCTCGGTGGCGCTGCTCATCTCGTCGGGCCTGCTCATCCGCGCGCTGTCGCGGGTGCAGGCGGTCGACCCGGGGTTCGTGACGGAGGGCGTGCTGACGATGCGCACCGCGCTTCCGCCCTCGCGCTCCGACGACTCGCTGCGTCGCCTCGAGTTCTACGATCGCGTCCTCGCGGGCGTGAGCGCCCTCCCCGGCGTCGAGGCCGCCGCCTACACCAGCGGCCTCCCGATGGTGCTGACCGGGGGGATCGGCGGAGTGGAGATTCCCGGCGAGGAAGTCCGCAACCGCAGAGTCGAGGGGGTGAGCCTCCGCTGGGTGACGCCGCGGTTCTTCTCCGCACTGGGCATTCCGATCGTGCGCGGGCGCGGCGTGGAAGCGGGCGACCGGCTCGGCCGCCCCGGGGTAGCGGTGGTGAGCGAGGCGCTCGTCCGCCGCTACTGGCCTGACGCGGACCCCATCGGCAAGACCTTCGTCGTGCGGGGGCGGGAGTACACCCTCGTCGGCGTCGTGCGCGACATCAAGGTGCGCGGGCTCGAGCGCACCAGCGAGCCCCAGGTCTACTTCGCGGCGGCGCAGGGGGGCGCGCTGGGCTCGCTGTACGTCCCGAAGGACCTGGTCGTGCGCACCGCGGGCCGCGCGGAGCCGCTCGTTCCCGCCGTCCGCGACGTCATCCGCCGCGTGGACCCCGACCAGCCGATCTCCGAAGTGCGCACCTTGCGCGACGTGGTCTCCAGGCAGACCGCCGACCGCCTCACGCAGCTCCGCGTCCTGGGCGCGCTCGCCGCGGTCGCGCTGCTCCTCACCGGCGTAGGGATCTACGGCCTGCTGTCGTTCACCGTGGCGCTCCGCTCGCGCGAGATCGGGGTGCGCCTCGCGCTCGGCGCCCGACCGCGGCGCATCGTCCGCATGGTCGTCGGCGAGGGCCTCCTCCTCGCGCTGGCGGGCGTGCTGCCCGGCATCTTCGTCGCCTGGGCCGCGGGCCGCGGGATGCAGGCGCTGCTCGCCGGTGTCCGCCCCGCCGACCCGCTGACCTTCGGCGTCGCGGTCGCTGCCTGCGTCGCGACGGTGGTGGTCGGCTGCCTCCGCCCCGCGGCGCGCGCGGGAAGGGTGGACCCGATGGTGGCGCTGCGGGCGGAGTGACGACTCGTGGGGC
>JBJMNJ010000160.1:0-3344 GCA_045804325.1 Gemmatimonadaceae bacterium | reverse complement strand
GACCCCGAACCTCGCAATCCTCGCCCGCCGCGCGTGCATCAACGGGATCGACGGGTGGGGCCGGTCGCTCCGCGGCAAGTTCGCGGAGTTCGGGAGCGAGGAGGGCGAGGCGCTCGGCGAGCAGATCGAGCTCGAGGAGGCCCTCGGGGAGCGCGCGAAGTCGATCGAGACGGTGCGCGGCGCGCTGCTGCTCGTGGCCGTCGAGGTGACCGACGCGCGCCTCGCGCTGCTCACCGACGAGGAGCGCGAGGACGTGCTCCGGTGGGCGGAGGCGACGTACCGCGTCGCGGACGGTGCGCACGACATCGAGATCCCGCGGCGCCCGCTCGTGCTCGACGAGCTCGCGATCACGGACGACGAGGCCGAGAAGTGGCTCGCCGCCGGGCCGTGGAAGACGAGCTGGGAGTCGGAACTCGGCGAGACGTACTACGTCGCCGCGCACCAGAACGGCGACGACGAGCAGGGCGCTTGGCCGAGCGAGGCACGCTGCCGCCTGGGGGTCGCGCTGCTCAACCGCCAGGAGGCCGCGGAGCGCGCCGAGATCCCGGCGCCGATCGAGGAGGAGCGCGCGATCGCGACGTCGGCCGAACCCGCGGCACGCGACGCCAATCCGCTCGACCTACTGCGCTACGAGTGCGCCCAGTGCCAGGCGCGCGCGGGCGAGCCGTGCCGCTCGGTAGGCGGCAAGCCGATCGTCGAAGTGCACATGGCGCGCCTGAAGGCGGCCGGCATCGATGGCGATGGCGTCAGCGCGGACGATCGCTCCGCCGCGCGGTCGGCGTACACGGACCGCGTGCTCGTCCAGGTCTTCGGCTACGTCACGCCGGAGCTCCGGGCGCGCGCGAAGAAGGACCGGTCGATCGACGTGACGAAGAAGTGGGTCGCGGACGCGCTGCTCGAGCGGGACCATGCGCAGGCCTCGGCCGGTGCCTAGCAAGGCGCCGGCGGTGCCCTCGCTCGCCGAGCGTCAGCGTCCCGGGCTCACCGAGACGCTGACGGGGCCGAAGCACCCCCTCCGCTGCCAGTCGTGCGGCGCCGAGGGGTGGCTCGACCACGTCGACGAGCGGGCGACGCCGCCCGCGCGCGAGCTGCGCCGCTGGCTCGAGTGCGACGAGTGGGACGTGCTCACGCCCCGCGCCGTCGTGCTCTGCCAGCGCTGCAGCGCGCGGCTGATCGAGCCGCACCCGCGCATGTATCACGACCTCCCGCGCTACGAGCCGCACCCGGGCGCGATGGGGATCTGCGTCGGCTGCGAGTGGCGGAC
Source organism: Gemmatimonadaceae bacterium (assembly GCA_045804325.1). Classification (GTDB taxonomy): domain Bacteria; phylum Gemmatimonadota; class Gemmatimonadetes; order Gemmatimonadales; family Gemmatimonadaceae; genus JBJMNJ01. The sequence continues at coordinate 2,080 of JBJMNJ010000160.1, read as the reverse complement.
CGGCGTCACGTGCGCGAGCCCGGTCGCGCAGATCAACGGCGGCCCCGGGCTCCGGATCGAGGGCCCGCGCCCGAGCGTCGTCCACATCCTCTGCGCGCGGAGGGGCGGCGGGCGCCCCGGCCACTGGCGGCGGGAGTATTCGGGCCCGCCGATCGGCTGCAGCGGCCGCGCGCCCGCACCCGAAGGACAGGTCGAGGACGAGATCTCTTACCCGGAGGGCTGGTCACAATGAATGTCGCGACGATCACGATGCCGCGCGCCGACGCCGAGCGCGCCCTGCTGAAGTACCGCGCCGGCCTGCGGCTGCGCGCCGACGAGGAGTACGGCGAGATCGCGCGCGCCTACGAGGTGCTGGCGAAGGGCACGCCGATCCTCAACATGGCCGAGGTGATGCGGCAGGCCCCGCGCGACGAGAGGGGGCGGCCGCGGCTGGCGATGGCGCGCGCCGACCGCCGGCAGGTGATGTTCGGCTGGTCGTGGCGCCACGACAGCCGCGCCACGTTCGACGCTTCGAGCCGGGGCCTGCCGACGTGGGGCAACATTACCGAGGCCACGCGCCGCAACGAGGGGTGGGGGCTCTTCCACTCGTACGACATCGGCCCGCGCCCCGACTCGACGAACGGAGGGCGCGAGCTACGCGGGTTCGCGCTCGTGCCGATCGTGCCGCCTGACGTGCGCGGCCGCCGCGACCTCCGCAAGCACTTCATCCTCTGGGAGGTCGAGGCCTGGGCCGACCAGCGCATCGGCGCCAAGCCCGACATCGACCCGTACCTGCTGCAGCCGCTCGGCGGCGACGTCTACGCCGTCGTCGGCGAGTGGAACCTCACGGACGTCGAGCGCATGGTGCTCGCCAACCGGGCCCGGCCCGCAGACTGATGCCGGACGCCACGTTCACGACACTGCGGAAGCGGCTCGACGAGCTGAAGGCCGAGGCGGCGAAGCGCCGGAGGGTCTCGGCGCCGGATCCCGCGGCCGACGCGCTCGACTACGCCGCCGACGAGATCCGCGTGACGGTCGAGGAGCTCGAGCGCGCGTCGCACGAGCTCTCGGTGCCGGAATACTCAGCGTATCACCGGGTTTCCCAGCAGACCGTGCGCGACTGGATCAAGGCAGGTCGCCTGGATGCGCGTCGCACGGCGGCCCGCGGCTACCTCATCAAGCGCGACGCACGCGTGAGGCCGCCTGCGCGCCGGCTGCGGAGGGCATCGTGAGCGCGGCCGTCGCGATCGCGAAGCGCTGGCGTGGCCGCGCGCAGCGGTGGGTCGCGCCGGGCGACGTGTTCAGCCCGCGCAACTTCGCCGTCGACGCACTCGACGGCCGCGCGGAGCGCCTCGCGCGCGCCTTCGTCGTCGAGCACCACTACGAGGGGACCTACCCCGCGTCGCAGCTGGCAGTCGCGCTCTTCCGCGGGCGCGCCGTCGCCGGCGTCGCCGTCTTCTCCAATCCGATCACGCAGCTCGTCGTGCCGGCGCGCACCGGGTTCGCTGCGGAGCAGGGCGTGGAACTCGGGCGACTGGCGCTCGCGCCAGAGGTCGCGTACAACGGCGAGACCTGGTTCCTCGCGCGCGCCTTCGCCCTGCTGCGTCAGGCGAAGCCCGAGCTCCGCGCCGTCGTGAGCTACGCGGATCCGCTCGAGCGCGCCGACGCTGGCGGCCTGGTCGTGAAGCCCCAGCACTGGGGCATCATCTACCAGGCGTCGAACGCGACCTTCGTCGGGCGCTCGTCGCCGCGCACGCAGATCCTCGCGCCGAGCGGACGCGTCCTGTCGGGACGCGCGCTCACGAAGATCCGGAAGCAGGAACAGGGGTGCGAGTACGCGGCGCGGCAGCTGCTCGCCGCCGGCGCGCCGCCGCGGCAGTTCGGCGAGGATCCCGCCGCCTGGGTCGAACGCGCCCTGCGAGCGCCCGGCTTCCTGCGTCGGCGCCACCCCGGGAACCTCGCTTACGTCTTCGGGCTCGACGCGGTCGCGCGCGCCGCAGTGCGGCACCATGCGCGCGGCGGGCTCCCCTACCCCAAGCGACTCGCCGCGTGACGCCGCGCCGCCCCCCGACCGGCCGCCCGCGCGACGGCGAGCCCGCCT
>JBJMNJ010000159.1:0-15305 GCA_045804325.1 Gemmatimonadaceae bacterium | reverse complement strand
CGGCTCGAACTTCGGCGCGACGAGCGGCACCGTCACCGGCGGCACCGCGCAGGGCGGCGGCGGCTCCGGCGCGACCGGCGGCATGGGCGGCGGGCGCGGCGCGGGCTCCTCGGCCACGGGCGGCGCACGCACCCCGGCGGCCGGCGCCTCCAAGACGTCCGGCCAGGGCGGCACCGCGGCGGGCGGCGCGAGCGTCGGCCGCGGCGGCACGACGGTCGGCACCGGCGGCGGCGCCACGCGCGGCACTGGTGGAGCGACGGCGCCCGGCGGCGGGCGCATGGCCACCGGCGCGGCGAACACCGGCATGTCCGGCGGCAACGCGATGAAGACCGCGGGTCGCGGCGCCAGCGGCGCCGGCGGGGGCACCGCGGGCTCGGCCGCCGGCAAGCGCACGCAGGGCGGCGCCGCGAAGGGTGGCACGGCGAAGAAGGGCGCCGCGAAAAAGGGCGCCGCCAAGAAGGGCGCCGCGGGGAAGAAGTCGGCCGCGAAGGGCGGCACCGGCGGCAAGGGCGGTCGCGGCGGCCAGGCCACGAAGAAGGGCGGCACCTCGCGCGGCCGCACCGGCGCCGCGAAGAAGGGCGGCGGCGCGGGCGCGAAGAAGACCAGCTCGACCGCCAAGCGCAGCACCGCGCGCGGCGGCTCGAAGGGCGGTCGCGGCGGCGCGCAGGCCGGCACGCGCGGCCGCGGCACCAGCGGCGCGGCGAAGAAGGGCGCGGCCAAGAAGGGAGGTCGCTCCGGCCGCAGGTAGCACTCGCACGGTCCTCGGCCCTCGGCCCTCGGCTCGCTGAATGGCGGCCGAGGGCCGAGGTGTTTCGGCCGAGGGCCGTAGTGCGGCGTGCTGCGTCGCCGAGTAGGTTCCCGCCATGGACGCCTTCGCCCGCGACGTCGTCGACGCGCTCCCCATGACCATCTGGACGGTGGACGGCGACGGGACGATCACGGGGGCGAACCGCGCGTGGTCGCGCTTCGCGGCGACGAACGGCGCGCCCGCCCTCTCCGAGGAGCGGCAGGTGCGCGGGCTGCGCATCTGGGACGCGATCACCGACGCCGGCGCGCGCGACCAGGTCGAGCGCGCCATGGCGGTCCTGCGCGACGGCGCGGCCGAGTGCGTGTCGTGGGAGTTCCCGTGCAGCTCCCCCACCGAGGAGCGCGTCTTCCTCATGCAGGTGACGGCGCTCCGCGGTGCGTCGGGCGGCGGCGGCGCGCCGGGGTTCGTCTTCTCCACGGTCGACATCACCACGAGCCACCGCTCGCGCGAGGCGCTCATCGACGCGGGGATCGCGCTCTCGCGCACCATCGCCCTCGAGCGCGTCTTCCAGGAGGTCACGCGGCAGGCGCGGCGCGCCCTCGGCAGTCGCGCCGTCGCGGTCGCGCTCGCGGACGACGCCACCGCCGCCCTGCGCGTGCGCTACCGGGACGGCTACGACGACGAGGCCGACGCCGGCGCGGCGCTCGAGCGCCGCCTCGCGCCGCACTGGCTCGACGCCCTCGCCAACGGGCACGTCGTCGCCGCGCACACCGACGTGGGCGACGGTGGCGACGTGGTGGAGCTCAGCGCGCCGATGACGAGCGACGAGGGCGTCGTGGGCGCCATCACCGCGCGGGTGGAGGGGCCCGAGTCGCTCCGGCGCCTCGCCGAGGCCGAGCGGGTGCTCACGACGCTGGCGGCGCAGGCCGCGGCGGCGGTGGAGCGCGCGTGGCTCGTGGAGCGCGTGGAGCAGAAGCGGCGGCTCGAGGCCATCGGCGAGGTGTCGACCGGCGTCGCGCACGAGCTGCGCAACCCGCTCTTCGGCATCTCGAGCGCCGCGCAGCTGCTGCGCTTCCGCGCGCGCGAGGACCCGGTGGTCGAGAAGAACGTCGGCCGCATCCTCCGCGAGGTCGAGCGCCTCAACCGCATGGTGGGCTCGCTGCTCGAGTACGGCCGCCCGAACCCGATCATCCTTCGCCCCGGCGACCCCGACGCCGTGTGGGACGCCGTCCTCGAGGACAACCGCGGCTACCTCGAGGCGAAGTCGCTCGTCGTCAGGCGCGCGCGCGCGGTCGGCGCCTGCTGCCGCATCGACGCGGACCAGCTCGGGCAGGTGTTCGTCAACATCCTCGTGAACGCCGCCGACGCGGCGCCCGAGGCGAGCGACCTCGCGCTCGCCTCCGAGCTGCTGCCGAACGGCGCGTGGCGCTGCCGCCTCCACAACGGCGGTCCGGCCATCCCGCCCGAGGCGCTCGCGCGCGTCTTCGAGATCTTCTTCTCGACCAAGTCGGGCGGCACCGGCATCGGGCTGGCGCTCTGCCAGCGCATCGTCGACGAGCACCGCGGCACCATCGCGATCGACAGCGCGCCGGACCAGGGCACCACGCTGACCGTGACGCTGCCGGCGGCGTAGTGCGCACCACCCTCTCGATCCTCGTCATTGACGACGACGAGACGATCCGCGAGACCCTCGGGATGTTCTTCGAGTCCGCCGGCCATGCGGTGCGCACCGCGGGCACCGCCACCGAGGGCCGCCGGGCGATGGCCGAGCACGCGCCGGACGTCGTGCTGGTGGACCTGCGGCTGCCGGACGCGAGCGGTCTCACGCTCATCGAGGCGCTCCGCGCGGACGATCCCGGCGCGGCGATCGTCGTGCTCACCGGCCACGCCGACGTCGCCACGGCGGTGCGCGCGATGAAGCAGGGTGCGGACGACCTCCTCGAGAAGCCGGTGGACCTCGACACGCTGGAGGCCGCGGTGCTCCGCGCTGGCGAGACGACGCGCCTCCGGACCGAGATCGAGGTGCTGCGCGCGCACACCGCGGACGAGGCGTGGAGCGAGCGCGTGCCGGCGTCGGTGCTGTCCGACGCGCAGCGGCTCGACCGGCTCATCGAGCTGGCCGCCCGCAACGACGACGCGCCGGTGCTGATCGCCGGCGAGACGGGCACCGGAAAGGGGTGGGTGGCGCGGCGCATCCACGAGCTGTCGGCGCGCGCCCGCGCGCCCTTCGTCGAGATCAACTGCGCGTCCCTCTCGGCCACCTTCTTCGAGAGCGAGCTGTTCGGCCACGAGAAGGGGGCGTTCACGGATGCGAAGCAGGCGAAGCGCGGGCTGGTGGAGGTCGCCGCGCGCGGCACGGTGTTCCTCGACGAGGTGGCGGAGCTCGCGCCGGAGGTGCAGCCGAAGCTGCTCAAGGTGATCGAGGAGGGCTCGTTCCGGCGGCTGGGGGGCACCCAGACGCTGCGCTCCGAGGCGCGCGTCGTCGTGGCGAGCCACCAGCCGCTGGCGGAGGCGGTGGTGGAGAAGCGCTTCCGTGCGGACCTGTTCTACCGGCTGCAGGTGCTGACGCTCACGCTGCCGCCGCTCCGCGCGCAGCGCGAGCGGATCCCCGGGCTCGCGCGGGCGCTGCTCCCGCGGGGGGCCCGGCTGTCGGACGCGGCGCTGGGGGCGCTCTCGCGCTACGACTGGCCGGGGAACATCCGGGAGCTGAAGAACGCGCTGTGGCGCGCGGCGATCCTGGCGGAGGGAGAGCTGATCACGCCGGAGCACTTCGCGCTGGGCCCGGCCGAGCCGTCGGAGGGGCGCGCGGCGGACGTCACCGCGGGAACGGGCCTGATGACGTTGGAGGAGGCCGAACGGCGCGCCATCGCCGCAGCATTGCGCCATACCGGCGGCAACAAGGTGAAAGCCGCGGCCCTGCTCGGCATCGCGCGCTCGACGCTGAACGAGAAGCTGAAGCGCCTGGAGGCGTCGGCCTGATCTCACGCTCGGCGGGAGGCCAGATGCGCCCGGATTCCGGTCAGCGCGACCGCCCGACCGACCGGATATCGGCCAGACCCGATTGCGTGTTTGTGATCGGATGCGGCGCAAGCTTCTGAAACAGAACACGATACCCGACAGCCCACCGCCCGGCCCGGATCTCGCCTTCCTCCCCGCCGACTCCAACGGTGCGGTGGACGATCTCGAGACGCAGGGTTCTCGTCGTCGAAGACGAGCAGTCGATCCGTGACATCCTCGCGGAGCTCTTCGAGGTGGACGGCACGGAGGTCACGTCGGCCGCGACGCTCGACGACGCGCGCGCGGCGCTCGCCGTCCGCCCCTTCGACTTCATCGTCACCGACCTCCGCCTCGGCGGCAAGCGCGACGGCGGGCTTCAGGTGATGGCGGCGGCCGGGCTCCTCTCGCCCGACGCGGCGGTCGTCGTGCTCACCGCGTTCCCGGACGACGACAACCGCCAGGCGTCCTTCCGCCTCGGCGCGGCGCACTTCGTCGAGAAGCCCGCGGACCTCGGCGCCATCGCCGCGCTCGCGTCACGGTACGGGATCGACACCGCGCTCGGCGCCCGCGCCACGGTGACGTAGCGCTTCGCGCGGCCGGAGTCAGCCCGGGCGGCAGGGGCCGCGGGCGCGCCGGGCGGTGGGGAGGGGTGGCGCTCGCCTGCGCTGCCTCCTACGAACGGGGCGGTGGTGCGGTGCGGGGGTAGGAGGCGGCGAACGAGCAGGGAGCAGGGAGCAGGGATTCGTGGTTCCCCTGCTTCCTGCTCCGTGCTCGTTCGTGACCCACCTCGCAGGACTCGCGCGCCGCGGGCCGCTAGATTGCCTCGTCGAGCGGGTCCGCCGTCGCGATAGAGTCGCCGTCGCGCCGGAACAGGTCGTGCGACGGGAGGCCGGCGCGCACGTCGAACCACGGGAAGGGGTGAACGCGATGCGATGGCGGAACGTGCTGTTCGGGGGAGGCGCGGCGGCGATCGCCGGTGCCGCGGCGTACAACGTGCTCGCCAAGCGCGACGTCCCCGAGCTGGAGAACCTCATCGGCGGGGACGAGCGCTGGTTCGGGTGGCGCGGCTGGCAGGTCGCGTACACCGTGCGCGGGCGCGGCCCCGCCGTGCTCCTCGTGCACGGCATCCACGCCGCCGCCTCGTCGTACGAGTGGCGCGCGAACGTCCACGAGCTCGCGCGCCACCACACCGTCTACGCGATCGACCTCCTCGGCTTCGGCCGCTCGTCGCGCCCCAACACCGTGTACTCGGCGCGCCTCTACCAGGCGCTCCTCGACGACTTCGTCGAGCAGGTGGTCCGCACGCCGTGCGCGCTCGTCGCCTCGTCGCTGTCGGCGGCGTACGCCATCGCGCTCGCCGCGCGCAACCCCGGCCAGTACCCCGCGCTCATCGTGATCGCGCCCACCGGCCTCGTGCGCCTCGCCGACCCGGCGACGCCTGGCGGCGACATCACGCGCTTCGCCTTCGGCACGCCGGTGCTCGGCACCGCCGCGTTCAACGGGCTCGTCACGCGCGCGAGCCTGCGCCGCTACCTCGAGAAGGTCTACGCGAGCGACGCGTGCGTCACCGAGGAGCTCGTCGACGACTACTACTGGGCCGCGCACCAGCCGGGCGCGAAGTTCGCCCCGTCGGCGTTCATCGGGGGCAAGCTCAACGTCGACGTGCGCCGCCCGCTGCGCAGCCTCCGCCAGCCGACGCTCCTCGTCTGGGGCGAGCAGGCCGACATGACGCCGCTCGACGAGGCGCACAACTTCCTCGCCATCAAGCCGGACCTCGAGCTCTCGATCCTCAGCCCCGCCGGCGACCTGCCGCACGACGAGCGGTCGGAGGAGTTCAACGAGGTGGTGAGGGAGTTCTTCGGCAGGGTGTGGAGCACCGCCGCCGTCGCGTAGCGACGGCGGGCGGACCAGCGGCAGTCGCCAGTCGCCGACCGCCGAATCCTCCCTGCCCGGTGGCGCAAGTGCCACGATGATGTCGCGGACGGGTCTAGAGCGTGACGGCCTTGCCGAAGAGCTTTGTCGCAATGGTCGACTCCCCCGTCTCCCTCCTTCGAGCCCACGCCCGTCACGCGCCGTGGAACGCCCGTGGGCTCGCGGCGCACGTCACGGCCCTGGTGGACAGCGCGGGCCTGCGCCCGACCAACGCCAGCGCGCGCGCGGCGCCGAGCGCGCGGTCGGTGCGCTTCTACGTCGCGAACGGGCTCCTCGACCGGCCCGAGGGGACGGGGACCGCGGCCACCTACGGCTACCGCCACTTCCTCCAGCTGCTCGCGATCAAGATCCGCCAGCGCGAGGGGCAGACGCTCGACGCCATCAAGCGCGAGATGAAGGAGGTCACCGGCGACGCGCTCGAGCGCCGCGTCGCGCAGTCGCTCGCCCCCGCGCTCCTCACCGCCGGCAGCCCCGCCGCCACGCTCGCGCGCGACGAGGCCCACGACGCCCTCGGCGCGTGGCGCCGCGTGTCGGTGGCCGAGGGCATCGAGCTGCACGTGCGCGACGACTCGCCGGCCGCGCGTCCCGAGGCGCTCGTCGCGATGCGCGAGGCGGTGCGGGCGGCCCTCGGACGTCCGGAGCTGCGTTAGGCGGGCTCAGAGCGCCGCGTAGTACGTGAGCTCCATCCCGCTGCGCCGGTAGCCCGCCCGCGCGAAGGCCTCCGCGTGCCGGCTGGCGCCCGCGTGCGCGCCGTCGATCGTCCGCACGACCAGGTCGCGCGAGCGGCGCGTGTTGCGCGGGCCCGCGAGCAGGTGCTCCGCGAGCGCGCGCGCCGCGAGCGTGACGTCCGCCTCCGCCAGCCACTCCGCCACCTGCACGCGCGCGCCGCGCCCCTCGGCGGCCATCGCCACGGCGCCGGCGCGGCAGACGAGCAGCGCGCCGGCGCCGCGCGGCCGGGCCAGCGGGTCGACGTCCTCCGCCGCGCGCGCCACCGGGTAGGGGTTCGCGGGGTCCGTCGTCGCGAGCACCACGAACGGCGCGGCACCGTCGTCTCCCGCGCCCGCCGCCGTGGCCGCCTCGCGCAGGCGCTCCACCGCCTCGGGGAGCGCGAACTGCGCGCCGGACAGCCCGCGCACGAAGTAGCCGCGCCGCACCTCGCCGCGCAGCTCGAGGCGCCGCAGCTCGCGGTACACGAGGCGCCACGGCACCGGAGGGCGCTCCCGCGGCCACCAGTCGCGGCCCACGACGCCGTAGCGCTCGAGCCACTGCCGCGCGACGGCCTCCGCGCGCTCCTCGTCGTCGAGCTCGGGCCCCAGGGTCCCGGGCGTCGCGAGCAGCGACCAGCGCCCCACCCACCCCGTCTGCCCGCCCGACAGGTCCGGACGCCTCCACTTCGGGAGCCGGCGCAGGTTCGGCCGACGCTGCACGACGGGCCGGTCGGGGTTCGGGGTGAAGCTCGCCGGGAGCCACCGCGCGGGGTCGGGCCCCACGCTCCCGCGCACCGCGACGGGGCGCGCGCGGATCACCTCGCGCAGCGCGTCCACGGTGTCGTTGGTGACGAGCCCCGCCGCGGCGAGCTCGCGCAGCGCCTCGCGCACGGCGAGCCCGCCCAGCCCGGTCGCGGCCTGGAGGTCCGGGAGGAAGGACGCGCCGTGCCTGACGAGTGCCTCGAGCACCTGCCGGCTCGGCTCGCCGATGTGGATATCCGGCGAATTGGTGTCGATATGTGGATAAATCGACTGCGGACGGCGGGCTGCGGCCTGCCTGCCCGGTTCGTTAGGTGGCGCCGCCTCCCGCTCCGTCGCGCTCACCCACACCCGCCCCGTGCCGCGCTCGAAGAACCGCACCCGTGAGAGCGTCAGCGGCTCTGTCTCCGACGCGCGCCGCCCCTCCCCCGCCCACACGATCTCGCCCGAGGCGCCCAGCTGCGAGAGCCACGCGGGGTCGTAGCGCTCGAGGCGCGCCGGGAGGTACGAGCGCTCCCACTCCGCAGGCGGCCGCGCGAGCCCGTAGAGCTGGCGCAGCGCCGCCGCCGTCCCCTCGGCGCCGCTAAGGCGGTCGCGCGGGTCCACGTGCTGCCACCGGTGGAGGAACGCGGCGTAGGCCCGAAGCTCCACGGCCTCGATGGACTTCCGGAGCGCCGCGAGCGCGCGCCGGCGCGCCGCCTCCACCACGCGCCGCACGCACCATTCGGCATCGGTCACGTCGGGGCGAAAGCGGCCGCGCACGAGGCGCCCGGCCTCCTGCCACTCGTCGAGCCGCTCCTCCACCCACCGCCGCGGGAGCCAGGGGTAGCGCGCCACGATCTCGCGCACCGTCGCGGGCCCGGCGAGCGAGAGGAAGCGCGAGAGCACCTCGCGGCGCGCGGCACCCGTCGTCATCGCCGGCGCGAGGAGCGCCGGCGGGATCGCCTCGGCGGCCGGCCGCTCGACGAGCGCGGCGCCGGCGCGCGCCGAGGCGATCGGCGATCGCGCGCCCATCGCGGCGACGTAGCGCGGGACGTTCTCGAGGAGGACGATGCGCCACCCCTCCGCCGGATCTGCCGCGGCCCCGGCCCGGATGCCGATGGCGCGCCCGCTCTCCAGGAGCGCCTCGACCGGGTCGCCGCGCGCTCCTTCCGCCTCGGTCGCCGCCCGCTCGACCAGCTCCGTCACGGTGAGGTCCCCGGCGCGGTCGAGCAGCAGCGCGAGCTCGTCGGCGGTGCGCGCGCGGCGCCCGGGGGCCGTGCCCCGCCGCTCCGCGACCACCTGCGCGATGGCCTCGATCGTGTGCTCGTCCGCGCCCTCGGAGCCGAGCAGCTCGTCGAGCATGGTGCGGTCGAGCGACAGCATCGCGGCGGCGCGCTCGGCGCGCGGCGTGTCGTCGCCGTAGAGCCAGTCGATCACGAAGCCGAACTGGAGGCTCTGCGCGAACGGCGACGGGAGCTCCGTCTGCACGACGTGCACGCGGATCTCCCCCCGCTCGATGCGCTCGAGCACCTCGCGCAGCGCCGCCACGTCGAACGCGTCGCGCAGCACCTCGCGGTAGGTCTCGACGAGGATCGGGAAGCTCGGGAACCCCTGCACGGCCTGGAGCAGGTCGAGCGCCTTGAGTCGCTGGAGCCAGAGCGGCATCCGGCGCCGCGGGTTGCCGCGCGGCAGGAGCAGCGCGCGCGCGGCGTTCATACGGAACTGCGCGCCGAAGAGCGACGTCGTCGCGAGCTCGTCCACGACGCGTCGCTCCGCCTCGTCCGGGCTCAGCCCGCGGAACGCCGACACCGGCACGGGGCCGCCCAGGTCCGGCATGCGGAGCATGAGGCCGTCGTCGCTCGTCTGCACCTGCACGTCCATGTCGCCGCCCGCGGAACGGGCGCCGAGCGCCTCGCGCGCACGCTGGGCGATCGCCATGCCCCAGGGCGCCGTGACGCGCCCGCCGAACGGCGCGTGCATCACCACGCGCACCGCGCCCGTCTCGTCGCGGAAGTGCTCGATGACGATCGTGCGCTCGTCCGGCACCAGCCCCGTCGCCGACCGCTGCTGCTGCACGTACTCGGCGAGCGACTGCGCGGTGGCGAGGTCGCAGCCGTGGGCGTCCGCCACGGCGCGCAGCCGCTCGAGCGTCGTCGCCTCGTCGAGCGCGCGCCGGAGCGCGCCGACGCGCACGCTGAGCGCCACCGAGCGCGACATGAACTCGCCGTGCCAGAAGGGCATCCGCGCGGGCGCCCCCGGCGCCGGGTGCACGACGACGCGGTCGTGCTCGATGGCGGCGATGCGCCACGTCGTGGAGCCGAGCTGGAAGACGTCGCCGACGCGCGACTCGTGGACGAACTCCTCGTCGAGCTCGCCGAGGCGCGTGCGGTCGGGGAGGTTGACGGTGTAGAGGCCGCGGTCGGGGATCGTGCCGCCGGAGACGAGCGCCGCGAAACGCGCCGCGCTGGTCGAGGTCACGCGCCCCGTCACCGGGTCCCACGTCACGCGCGCCTCGAGCTCGGACGCGACGTCCGACGGGTACTTCCCCGCCAGCATGGCCAGTGTCTCGCTGAATGCGCCGTGCGGCAGCTTGTGGTACGGGTACGCGCGCCGGACGAGCGCGTAGAGCTCCTCGGCGTTCCAGTCGTCGACGCTCGCCATCGCGACGATGGTCTGCGCGAGCACGTCGAGCGCGTTCTGCACGACGCGCGTGGGCTCCACCTCGCCGTCGCGCATCGCGCCGACGATCGCGGCCATCTCCATGGCGTCGTCGCGGAACGTCGGCACGAGGACGCCGCGGCTCGTCGCGCCGAGCGAGTGCCCGGCGCGCCCGACGCGCTGGAGCGCCGCGGCGACGCGCTTGGGGCTCTGGAGCTGGAGCACGAGGTCCACGGAGCCGACGTCGATCCCGAGCTCGAGCGAGCTCGTGGTGACGAGCGCGCGGAGGTCGCCGGCCTTGAGCCGCTCCTCGAGGTGGAGGCGCCGCTCGCGCGAGAGCGACCCGTGGTAGGGCTGCGCGACCTCCTCGCCCGCGAGCACGTTCACGCGCGCGGCGATGCGCTCGGCCTGCGCGCGGTTGTTGACGAAGACGAGGGTCGTGCGCGGCGGCCCGCCCTCGCGCGGCGTGCCAGGCGCCTCGGGCGAGGCGAGGCCGCGGAGGTGGCGCAGCACGAGGTCGGCGACGGCGGGCCAGATCGTCCCGCCCACGTGCGCGAGGTCGTCGACGGGAGACTGCACGCCGACCTCGATCTTCTTCACCGACCCGCAGTCGACGAGGGTGACGGGACGGAACGCGATGCCCGGCGCGGCGGACGCGCCGGTCGCGGCGAGCGCGGCGACCTGGCCGAGCGCGGCGCGGCCGGCGGAGCTGCGGGAGGAGGCGAAGCCCGCGGAGCCGAGGTCGCGCGAGGAGTCGGCGGCGCGCTCGGACGCGGCGCCGGACGCGGCGTCGGACGCGGCATGCGGGGCGGCGCCCCGGCGCGCGCGGGAACGATTGCGCGCGCCGCCGGCGTCGGCCGCATCGTTCCCATCGGGGGGCCCCCCCTGCACGGAATCGGTACGCGAAGCCGCGGAACGGTGACGGCCCTTCCCCGTCTTCGCGGTAACTTTCCCATCGGGGGGGGCCCCCCCGGCCCCAGCCCCACCCGCCCCCACCCCGCCGCGCGCCGGCCCCGCCGGCTCCTCCACCCCGCCCAGGAACCGCGCGACCTCGTCCAGCGGCCGCTGCGTGGCCGAGAGCCCGATGCGCTGCGGCGGCCGCTCCGTCAGCAGCGCGAGCCGCTCGAGCGCGAGCGCCAGGTGCGCCCCGCGCTTCGTCCCCGCGACCGCGTGGCTCTCGTCCACGATCACCGCGCGCACGCCGCTGAGCATCGTCCGCGCGCGCCCGCTCGTCAGCACGATGTGCAGCGACTCGGGCGTCGTGATGAGCACGTGCGGCGTCTTGCGCACCATCCGCGCGCGCGCCGACTGCGGCGTGTCCCCCGTCCGCACCGCCACGCGCACCTCGGGAAAGCGCTCCCCGGCGCGCGCGAACCGCTCGCGCAGCTCCGCGAGCGGCGCCTCGAGGTTGCGCTGCACGTCGTTCCCGAGCGCCTTGAGCGGCGAGACGTAGAGGATCCGCACGGCGTTCGGCAGCGCGTCCGCGAGCCCCTCGACGATGAGCGAGTTGAGCTCCCACAGGAACGCCGCGAGCGTCTTCCCCGTGCCGGTCGGCGCGAGGATCAACGTGTGCGCGCCGCTCGCGATCGCCGGCCACCCCTGCCGCTGCGGCGCGCTCGGCTCCCCGAGCCGCTCGCGGAACCACTGCCGTACGATGGGATGGAACTCCGCGAGCGGGTCGCGAGCTCTGGGCGTCTTCGCGCGGGGCATGGATCAATGCTAGTCGCGAATCGCGGGCCTGGCACACGTCGCGACTCGGCTCACAGCAGCTTCGAGAGGAGATTGGCGCCGCTGCTGAGCGCCCGCCACTTGAAGCCCCACGCCTTCACCTCCGCCAGCGTCATCTCGTCCGACCGCGTGATGTCGTCGAGGAAGAGCGAGTCCAGCGTCGCGCCGACCTTCGGGTCCAGCACGAGGAGGTTCGACTCGTTGTTGTAGGCCAGCGAGCGGTTGTCGAAGTTCATCGAGCCCACGGTGCTCCACACGCCGTCGACGACCATCGTCTTCGCGTGCATCATCGTCGGCTGGTACTCGTAGATCTTCACGCCCGCCTCGAGCAGCTCCCGGTAGCGCGCGCGCCCCGCCCACGTCGTCGTCTTCACGTCGGTCTTGGGGCCCGCCGTGAGGATGCGCACGTCCACCCCACGCCGCGCGGCCTTCGTGAGCCCGCGCCGGAAGTCGTCGTCCGGGACGAAGTACGAGTTCGTGATCCACAGCCGCCGCCGCGACCCGGCGATGCTCAGCGCCATGAAGCGCTCGGCGTTCGTGCTCCCGGTCGTCGGCTGCGCGTAGAGCAGGCCTGCCGGCACGCCGTTCGGCTGCCCGACGAACGTCGCGGACGGGAAGTACAGGTCCCCCGTCAGCAGCTCCCCCGTCGCCTCCGCCCACGCCGCCGCGAACGCCGCCTGGAGGTGCATCACGGACGGCCCCTCGAAGCGCACGTTCGACTCGCGCCACTCCTCCTCGGAGCGGCCGTCCCCCTGCCAGTAGTCGGCGAGCCCGAAGCCCCCCGTGTAGCCCACGCGCCCGTCCACGACCAGGACGCGCACGTGCGAGCGGTTGTTCGCCTTGTAGAGCGTGTACCAGTGCAGGGGCCGCAGCCACGCGATGCGCACCCCCGCCGCCGTGAGGCTGTCCTCCCACTGCCCCGAGAGGTTCTTCGACCCGAACGCGTCGAGCAGCACCTTCACGCGCACGCCGGCGCGCGCGCGCTCCTTGAGGAGCGCCGCCATCGAGTCGGCGATCGCCCCGGGCTGCGAGAAATACATCTGCATGGTGATCGTCTGCCGCGCGGCACGAACGTCCTGCCAGACGCGCGGGTACGTGCCGACGCCGTTCGCGAGCACCTCGACGTGGTTCCCGGGCTCGATCAGCGTCCCCGAGAACAGCTCCATCGTGTGCGCGAACAGCGAGTCGCCGACGGGCGGCGGGCCCTCGCGATCGCCGATGGCGAGCACCGACCGCACGGGCGTGCCGCGCGTGAGGGTGCACGCGCCGATGAGCGCGAGCGGGATCAGGAGGAGCTGCAGCGCGACGAAAGCGACCTTGCGCGCGGGATGCCGATGCAGGATGCTCATTTGCGGGCCCGACAGTCGCACAGCCCGTTCCACGCGCCCGCGCGCCGCAGCCAGCCCCTCGACCACCGCACCATGGACTTCCAGGGCCGCACCGTCATCCTCACCGGCGTCGGACGCGCGGGACAGGTGGGCGAGGTCGTCGCCCGCGCCTTCGTCGACCGCGGCGCACGGATCGCCCTCCTCGATCGCGACGAGCCCGAAGTGCGCGCCCGCGCCTCGGGGCTCGCCGCCGGAGGCGCGTCGGCGACCGCCTACCCCTGCGACCTCACCGACGCCGCCGCGGTGGAGCGCGCGGCCGCGCAGGTCGCCGCCGACGCGGGCGGCCGCGCCCACGCCCTCGTGAACGTCGCCGGCGGCTTCGCGATGAGCGGCCCCGCGGGCGACGCCGACCTCGCGGTCCTCCACCGCATGCTCGCCATCAATCTCGTGACCGCCTACGCCGCGACGCGCTACTTCCTGCCGCTCCTCCGGGCCGGCGCCGGCGACGCCGGCGACGCCGCCGTCGTCTACTTCGCCTCCGCCGCCGTCCTCCCGGGCGAGTCCGCGCCGGACATGAGCGCCTACGCCGCCGCGAAGAGCGGCGTCCTCGCCGTCATGCGCGCCGTCGCCGCCGAGGAGCGGGCGCGCGGCGTCCGCGCCAACGCCGTCGCGCCGACGTCGATCCGCACGGGCGACAACCTCAAGGCCATGGGCGAGGGCGTCCGCTACGTGGAGCGCGAGTCCGTCGCCGACGTCGTCACGTGGCTCTGCTCGCCCGCCGCGCGCAACGTGAGCGGAGAGGTGTTCAGGCTGGAGTAGGCGGCCCTGCGGGCCTTGGCGCCGCTGCGCGGCGCGGTTCTCTACTCCGCGCGGCGCACGGCTCCTCGGCATCCGGTTCTCTACGTCGCCGCGCTGCGCGCGGCTCGTCGGTTCGGACCGGTCTCCGGCCGGTGGTCGCCGGTCAGCAACCGCGCGGCGAGAGCCGCGCCGAGAACCGACGAGCGCCGCGCAGCGGCGCGAAGTAGAGAACCGACGAGCGGGCCGAAGGCCCGCGAAGTAGAAGACCGAGAGAAGGGGAGCCATACGCCGAGAGGAGCCGAGAACCGCGGCCGCAGGCCGCTATTGCTTGCCGGCCCGCCACTTGCGCGACAGTTTCCGGCCATGGCCCTCGCCGCCCGACGCCGGAGCGCCCTCCGCTCGATCGTCCTCGACCGCTCCCTGGAGGCGCTTCCGCTCTTCCGGCTGAGCGATTCCGCCGACGACGGTGCCATCACCTTCACCCCGGAGGAGGGCGCCCGCTGGCGCGTGCTCCCCGGGCCCGGCGACCGGCTCCCCGGCACGTTCGACCAGGACGTCTACGTCGAGCTGCTGCACCGATTCAACGAGGCCGGCGCCCCCGCGGACGGCCTCGTCACGTTCACGCTGCACGCGTTCCTGCGGTCCATGGGTCGACGGGTCGACGGCCGCACCTACGAGCAGCTCCGCTCCGCGCTCGCCCGCCTCGAGCGCACCACGCTCGAGTCCACCGGCGTCTACTTCGACGCGAGCACCGACACGCGCCTCACCGGCGCGTTCACCATCCTGAGCTCGGTCGCCATCGACCGGCGCCGCCTCACCGACCGCGAGCAGCTCGCGCTCTTCCCCGCCCTCACCGCCAGCGAGCCGGGCGTCGCGCGCGTGACGATCTCGCCCACCGTGCGCGGAAACATCGCCGCGCGCCACACCGTCACCCTCTCGGCCGCCCACTATTTCGCGCTCTCGTCGCCCGTGGCGCGCCGCCTCTACCGCCTCCTCGAGGTCGCACGCGAGGAGGGCAAGGTCACCTGGCGCGTCCCGCTCGAGACGCTCGCCGAGCAGCTCCCGCTCACGCAGCGCTACCCGTCCCACCTCCAGCGCGTGCTCCAGCCCGCTCACGAGATGCTCCTCGCCGCCGGGCTCGTCCGCGACGCCGCCGTCCGCCAGCAGCAGCGGCAGTGGTTCGTGGACTACGTGCTCGCGTCACGGGCCGGGTAGGCAGGGCCGATTCGGTCATAAATCACCGCTCGGGGCCGCCCCGAGCCTTACGCTGGCCCCCGAACGGGCCGGGAGCCCGCGGTCTGCGCGGTCACGTGCGTGGACCTTGCATGAACCCCCCGCCATTTCGCACGCCCACCGGAGAACATCATGGCTACCAAGCTCGACAAGACGATCAAGCGCGAGATCGACCTCGACGGACAGCCCTACATGGTCGCGATCTCCCCCGACGGGGTGAAGCTGACCCAGAAAGGCTTCCGCAAGGGGCGCGAGATCACCTGGAAGCACCTGTGGGAGAGCGGGAGCGAGGAGGGCGCGGGCGCGGCCCGCGGTGCGGCGACCAACACCGGCGGCGGCACCTCGAGCGGCGTGCGCATGAACTCGGGCGGTGCCGGCGGCATGGGTGGGGGCATGGGTGGGGGCATGGGTGGGGGCATGGGCGGGATGGGCGGC
>JBJMNJ010000158.1:0-14376 GCA_045804325.1 Gemmatimonadaceae bacterium | reverse complement strand
ACGGCGGATCGACGAACGCGATGTCATAGGCGTCGGCGTCGAGCGCGGCCGCGAACTGCACCGCGTCACGCTTGAAGATCCGCGAGCGGTCGCGCATCCGGATCTTGACGACGTTCGCGCGCAGCGCGTGAAGGCTCGATGGCCGGAACTCCACGAAGTCCGCCCTCGCTGCGCCGCGTGAGAGCGCCTCGAGACCCAGCGCGCCCGTGCCGGCGAACAGGTCGAGGACGCGCGCGTCCTTCAGGTCGCCTGCGAGCAGGTCGAGCAGCGCGGCCCGCACGTGCTCGGCCGTGGGGCGCACGCGGAAGTCGTTCGGCGACGTGAGATCGCGTCCGGCCCACTTGCCGGCGACGATGCGCATGGTCGATCCTTGCGGTGCGTGGCGTCGGGGCCCATCGTCCCCGGGCGAGCAAGATATCCGCCTCGCGATGCTCCCGCCCCGCCGTCCCCGATGCCCGCCGCTCACGTCCTCGGGATCTCCGCGTACTACCACGACAGCGCCGCGTGCCTCCTGCGCGACGGGGAGATCGTCGCCGCCGCGCAGGAGGAGCGCTTCACGCGGAAGAAGGGCGACGCGGGGTTCCCCGCGAGCGCCGTGGACTACTGCCTCGGCACCGCCGGGATCACCGCGGCCGACCTCGCCGCGGTGGGGTTCTACGACAAGCCGCTCCTCAAGTTCGAGCGCATCCTCGAGACGTACCTCGCCATCGCGCCGCGCGGGTTCCGGCAGTTCCTGAAGGCGGGCCCGCTCTGGATGAAGGAGAAGCTCTACACGGCGCGCGAGCTGCGCGCCGCCCTCGGCGGCTACGCGGGGCCGCTCCACTTCGCGGAGCACCACGAGTCGCACGCCGCCAGCGCGTTCTTCCCGTCGCCGTTCGAGGAGGCGGCGATCCTCACGATGGATGGCGTCGGCGAATGGGCCACGGCGTCCATCGGCGTCGGGCGCGGGAGCGAGATCGACCTCCTCATGGAGCTCCGCTGGCCCGACTCGCTCGGGCTGCTCTACTCCGCGTTCACGTACTACACGGGGTTCCGAGTCAACTCCGGCGAGTACAAGGTCATGGGGCTCGCGCCGTACGGCGAGCCGCGCTACGTGGACGTCATCCTCCGCGAGCTCGTGGACCTGCGCGAGGACGGCTCGTTCCGCCTGAACCAGAAGTACTTCGACTATCTCGCCGGGCTCACGATGACGAGCCCCGCGTTCGACGATCTCTTCGGCGGGCCGCCGCGCGCGCCGGAGTCCGCGCTCACGCAGCGCGAGATGGACCTCGCGCGCTCCGTGCAGGTCGTCGTCGAGGAGATCGTGCTGCGCATGGCGCGCACGGCGCACCGCGAGACGGGGCTCGACAGCCTCTGCCTCGCGGGCGGTGTGGCGCTCAACTGCGTCGCGAACGGGCGCGTCCTGCGCGAGGGGCCGTTCCGCCGCGTCTGGATCCAGCCCGCCGCGGGCGACGCCGGCGGCGCGCTCGGCGTCGCGGCGCTCGTGCACCACCGCGCGCTCGGCGCTCCGCGGCGCGTGCCGCGCGGCGCGGACGGCACGCCGCGCGACGCCATGCAGGGCGCCCTCCTGGGCCCGAGCTACCAGCCGGACGAGATCGAGGAGTTCCTGGGCCGCGCCGGCGCGGTCTTTCATCGCCTCGACCGCGCGACGCTGCTCGAGCACGTCGCCGCGGCGCTCGCGGAGGAGAAGGTCGTCGGATGGTTCGCGGGCCGCATGGAGTTCGGCCCGCGCGCGCTCGGCGCCCGCAGCATCCTCGGCGACCCGCGCAGCCCGCGGATGCAGGCGCAGATGAACCTGAAGATCAAGTTCCGCGAGGGCTTCCGTCCCTTCGCGCCGGCCGTCATGAAGGAGCGCGCCGCGGAGTGGTTCGCGCTCGAGACCGAGTCCCCGTACATGCTCCTCGTCGCCGACGTGCTCCCGGAGCGGCGTGTGCCGCCGCGGGAGACCGACGCGGCACTGCGGGGGGTGGAGCGGGTGAACGCCGTGCGCTCCGAGATTCCCGCGGTCACGCACCTCGACCATTCCGCGCGCGTGCAGACGGTGGACGCGGAGACGAGCCCGGACTTCCACGCGCTGCTCGCCGCCTTCGAGGCGCGCACGGGGTGCCCGGTGCTCGTGAACACGAGCTTCAACGTGCGCGGCGAGCCGATCGTCTGCACGCCGGGCGACGCGTACCGCTGCTTCATGGCGACGGCGATGGACGTGCTCGTGCTCGGGCCGTTCGTGCTCGAGAAGGCGGCGCAGCCGCAGTGGAGGAACACGGCGGAATGGTACGCACTCCAGAGCGACTGAGGGCCGCGAGCGCGGCGGCGGCCGCCCACGCGGGGCGGCGCTTCGGGCTCACGGTCGGGGGCGCGCTCGCCGCGCTCGCGGCCCTGTGGCTCGCGCGCGGGAGCGCCGCGGCGGCACTGGCGCTCGGCACGCCCGCCGCGGCGCTGCTGCTCGCCGCCGTCGCGATCCCGGCGCGGCTCGTTCCCGTCGAGGAGCGCTGGATGCGGATGGCGCACGCCATCTCCCGGGTCACGACGCCCATCGTGCTCGCCGTGATCTACTTTCTCGTGCTCACGCCCGCGGCCTTCGCACGCCGTCTCTTCGGCGGCGACCCGCTCGCGCACCGCGCAGTGAACGACAGCTACTGGGCGCGCCGCGAGCGGCCGCGCAGCGACCTCGGGCGGCAGTTCTGATGGCGCACGACGACAGCCTGCTCCGCGAGCTGTGGGCGTTCCTGCGGGTGCGCAAGAAGCTGTGGCTGCTCCCGCTGATCCTCGTGATGCTGCTCGTGGGCGCGCTGCTCGTGCTCGCGCAGGGGTCGGCGCTGGCGCCGTTCATCTATACTGTCTTCTAGGAGTCTCGCTCTCGGCTCCCGGCTCCCAGCCGGGAGATGGCGGCCGAAGGCCGAAACATCAGGTCGGGGCCGATCGTAGGCAGAGCAGCCCGCACCCCGCGCGCACACCTCGAGGATGACCCGATGAGCCCTGCTGAGATGCTGGCCGCGATGGCCCTCGCGCTGTTCGCGCTCGGCTTCACGGTGTACACCACCTTCGCCGGCTGGGCGAAGCTCAAGCGGATCGATCTCGAGCACCAGCGGGCTGGCTCGCCGCCGATCACCGGCGAGCTCCTCCAGCGCCTCGAGCGGATCGAGCAGATCGTCGAGACGACGGCGATCGAGGTGGAGCGGGTGACCGAGGCGCAGCGCTGGATCGCGCGGCAGATGGCGGACCCGCCGCGCATCCCGTCGGCGCGGCCGGCGGGCAAGGCGGATACGCCGCACTAGGCGGCGCTGCGCGCCGCGGTTCTCGGCCCCTCGCGGCGCATCGCCCCTCGTCATCTGGTTCTCGGCCCTCGGCCGCTGATCCGCGGAGGGGCCTGTCGGCCTTGTACGCCTCCCGCGCCGCACGGAGCTCCGTGAGCAGGCCGAGGGCCGAGGGCCGAGAACCGTGGCGTACCGCGCCGCCGTGAGCCGTATTTCTCGGGTAACTCCGTTAGATTTCACGAGTTCCCCCGCCCAGCCCTCCAGTAGGAAGCAGTGCATGTCCACGACCGTCGAGCCCGGTACATTCACCCCCGCCGCGGCGCCCCGCGAGTCGCTCGCCGAGCGCGTGCGCCTGACGAGCGAGCTCCTCGAGGCCGTCATCGCGGACCGGGCGCTGCTCGCGTCCGTTCCCGAGGCCGAGCGCACGCGGCTGCTCCGTGCGGCGGGCGAGGCCTCGCGTCCCGACGCGGCCAAGCGCCGCCAGCTCGTGAAGGAGGCGAAGCGGCAGCGGAAGGCCGATCGCGTGCGCCGCGAGGAGGACGCGCTCCAGGAGACCGGCATCCGCCGGCTGCGCCGCGAGGCGGTGTTCACCACGGAGGCGCAGCGGCTGTTCGCGCCCGTCGACTTCCGGCAGGAGGAGGTGTCGGACCCCGACTTCGTGGACGCCGTCGAGCCGCAGAACTGCTACGTCTGCAAGCGCGACTACACGCGGATCCACCACTTCTACGATCAGCTCTGCCCCACCTGCGCCGAGCTGAACCTTCGCAAGCGCACCGAGACGGCGGACCTGCGCGGGCGCGTCGCGCTGCTCACGGGCGGCCGCGTGAAGATCGGCTACCAGGCCGGGCTGAAGCTGCTGCGCGCCGGCGCCGAGCTCATCGTCACCACGCGCTTCCCGCGCGACTCGGCCCAGCGCTACGCCAGCGAGCCGGACTTCGCCGAGTGGGGGCACCGGCTCAAGGTGTACGGGCTGGACCTCCGCCACACGCCGAGCGTCGAGGCATTCTGCCGCGAGCTGCTCGCCACGCGCGAGCGGCTGGACTACATCGTCAACAACGCCTGCCAGACGGTGCGGCGGCCGCCCGACTTCTACCGCCACATGATGGAGGGGGAGACGGCGCCGATCCGCGCGCTGCCCGGGCACGTGCGCGGGCTCCTCGGCGAGTACGAGGGGCTGCGCGGGTACGCCATGCTGCCGGAGGGCGGGGCGACGCACGCGCCGCCGGCGCCGCACGCGGTGGCGCGCGCGGAAGAGATCGCCGAGGCGGTGGGGCTGACGCGCGCGGCGGAGCTGTCGCAGGTGGCGCTGCTGCCGGAGGAGAGGGCGGCGCAGGCGGACCTGTTCCCCGAGGGGCAGCTCGACCAGGACCTTCAGCAGGTGGACCTGCGCGGCCGCAACTCGTGGCGGCTCGAGCTCGCCGAGGTGAGCTCGGTGGAGCTGCTCGAGGTGCAGCTCGTGAACGCGGTCGCGCCCTTCGTGCTCAACGCGCGCCTCAAGCCGCTCATGACGCGCACGCCGGAGCGGGACAAGCACGTCGTGAACGTCTCGGCGATGGAGGGGCAGTTCTACCGCCGGTTCAAGACGACGCGCCACCCGCACACGAACATGGCGAAGGCGGCGCTGAACATGATGACGCGCACGAGCGCGGCGGACTACGTGAAGGACGGCATCCACATGAACGCCGTGGACACGGGCTGGGTGACGGACGAGGACCCGGCGGAGATCGCGGCGCGGAAGGTCTCGGAGCACCGCTTCCACCCGCCGCTCGACATCGTGGACGGCGCGGCGCGCATCGTGGACCCGATCATCTCGGGCGCGAACACGGGCGTGCACGTGTGGGGGCAGTTCCTGAAGGACTACGCGCCGACGGACTGGTAGAACGAGAAAGGAGAAAGGAGAAAGGAGCGGCATCCGACAGGGTGTTGCTCCTTCTCCTTTCTCCTTTCTCGCATATCTTCGCGCCACCTCCAACCGAGCTCGCGCGCGATGCTTCTCCGCCAGTACGCTGTCTGCGCCGCACTGTTGGTCGGCGCGAACCCGCTGCTCGCCCAATCGCAACGCGGCTTCGCCGACCCGCAGCGGCTCGCGAAGCTCGCCACGGCGTTTCCCGAGATCGACCGCGCGTTCCGGGAGTACGCGGAGCGCGAGCACATTCCCGGCGCGGCGTGGGGCGTCGTGATCGACGGGCGGCTCGCGCACGTCGGCGTGATGGGCTATCGCGACGTGGACGCGAAGGCGCCGGTGGACACGAACAGCGTGTTCCGCATCGCGTCGATGACGAAGAGCTTCACCGCGATGGCCATCATGCGGCTGCGCGACGAGGGGCGGCTCTCGCTCGACGACCCGGCCGAGAAGTGGGTGCCGGAGCTCCGCGGGCTGCGCTATCCCACGGCGGACGCGCCGCGCATCACCATCCGCCACCTGCTCTCGCACTCGGCGGGGTTCCCCGAGGACAACCCCTGGGGCGACCAGCAGCTCGCCGCGACGGAGGAGCAGTTCTCCGCCATGCTGCGCGGCGGCATCCCGTTCTCCAACGCGCCCGGCGTGGCGTACGAGTACTCGAACTACGGCTTCGCCATCCTCGGCCGCGTCGTCGCGCGGGCGTCGGGCGTGCCGTACAACCAGTACGTCGAGACGCACGTCCTGCGGCCGCTCGGCATGACGTCCACGACGCTCTCGCCGCGCTCGGTGCCGGCGTCGCGGCTCGCGCAGGGGTACCGGTGGGAGGACGAGCGGTGGAAGCTCGAGCCGCAGCTCCCCGACGGCGCGTTCGGCGCGATGGGCGGGATGCTGACGTCGCTGCGCGACCTCGGCGCCTACGTGGGCGCGTACCTCGCCGCGTGGCCGCCGCGCGACGGCCCGGAGACGGGACCGGTGCGGCGCGCGTCGCTGCGCGAGATGCAGCAGGTCGCGCGCTACATCCCGCCCACGGTGTCGCGCACCTCCAGCGGCGCGCTCCAGCTCACCGCCGGCGGCTACGGCTACGGGCTCCGCGTGGCGAGCAACTGCCTCTTCGCGCACGTGGTGTCGCACAGCGGCGGGCTCCCGGGGTTCGGGTCGCTGATGCGCTGGCTCCCGGAGCACGGCGTCGGGATCATCGCCTTCGGCAACCGCACGTACTCGGGGTGGGCCGGCACCGCGGACTCCGCGTTGGCCCTGCTCGCGCGCACGGGCGCGCTCGAGCCGCGCGCGCCACTCCCGTCCGCGGCCCTGCTCGCGCAGCGCGAGCGCGTGAGCCGACTGGTGCTCGGGTGGAACGACGCGCTCGCCGACAGCGTCGCGGCGGTGAACCTCTTCCTCGACCGGTCGCGCGACCGGCGGCGAATGGAGATCGCCCGTCTCATGGACAAGGTCGGTCCGTGCCGCGCCGGCAACGGTTTCGACGTCGTGGAGAACGCGCTGCGCGGGCAGTGGCTCATGCCGTGCGAGCGCGGCGCGCTGCGCGCGTCGATCACCCTCGCGCCGACGATGCCGCCGGCGGTGCAGTACCTGGAGGTCTGGGAGGTGCCGGCCGACTCCCCTCCGCCGCGCCGGCCCCTCTGTCCGACCTAGCGGCGGGCGGCGGACTGCGGCCCGACGGCTCGCAGCCCGCAGCCCGCCGCGGGGATCACGGCAGCGGTCTCGCCCCCCACGTCGGCGGCGCCGGCTCCTTCATCGCGCGCGCCGGCGGGTTCTGCTGCAGCTGCCGCAGCGCCTCCTGCACCGCGCGCTCGAGCTGCGGGTCGCGTCCGGCGACGACGTCCTTCGGCCAGTTCTCCACGTCCACGTCCGGGGCCACGCCCTCGTTCTCCACGGCGAAGCGGCCCTCGCGCGAGAAGAAGCCGAAGCGCGGGGCGATCATCGAGCCGCCGTCGACGAAGGGCGGGGTGTCCGTCGTCGCCACGAGGCCGCCCCACGTGCGCTTGCCCACGAGCGGGCCGAGCTTGCGGCGCTTGAACATGTACGGCATGAGGTCGCCGCCCGAGCCGGCCATCTCGTTGATGATCATGACCTTCGGGCCCCAGATGCCGTTCGCGGGGCTCGTGTACGGCACGCGCGCGCCGACGGGGTTGTTGAAGTAGCCGTCGAAGTCGCGGCCGAGGAGGTCGACGATGTAGTCGGCCGCGGAGCCGCCGCCGTTGTAGCGCTCGTCGATCACCGCCGCCTGCCGGTCCTGCTGCGCGAAGTAGTAGCGGTTGAAGCTCGTGTACCCCGGCTGCCCGGTGTTCGGCAGGTAGACGTACGCGACGCGATGGTTGGAGACCGAGTCGACATACCTGCGGTTCTTCTCGACCCACGCGCGCGTGCGCAGCCCCTGCTCGTTGGCCACGGGGATGACCGTGACCTGGCGCGCGCCGTCCATCGTCGGACGCGCGTTGACGGTGAGCACCGTCTGCCGGTTGGCGGTGCCGTCGAGCAGGCGGTAGACGTTGTCCGGCGCGCGGAGCTCGACGCCGTTCACCGCGAGCAGGTAGTCGCCGCGGCTCACGTTGACGCCCGGCATGGCCAGCGGCGCGCGCAGCTCCGGGTTCCACGACTCCGCGTCGTAGATGCGCGCGATGCGGTACCGGCCGCCCTCGACCGTGAAGTCGGCGCCGAGGAGGCCGCCCGAGGCGCGCGGCACCTCCGGCATGTCGCCGCCGCGCACGTACGAGTGCCCGATGGCGATCTCGGCGCCCATCATGTCGAGCAGGTAGTTCAGGTCGGCGCGGTGGTTCACGTGGGCGAGCAGCGGCTCGTACATCCGCTTCACCTTCGCCCAGTCGGTGCCGTGCAGGTTGGGCACGTAGAGGTTGTTGCGCTGGTTGCGCCACCCCTCGTCGAAGATCTGCTTGAACTCCGCCTTCGGGTCGATGAACGCGCGGAGCTGCACGTTCATGCGGCCCTGCCCGGCGGTGGGCGCCGCCCGGTCGGCGTCCACGAGGAAGAGCGCGGCCTGCTGCCCCGGCGTGCGATAGAGCAGCTTCCGCCCGTCCGCGCTCACGACGTACTGCGCGACGTTCTGGGCGAAGGGCGCCGCCTTCCGCGTGGCGAGCTGGTAGCGGTGCAGGGCGCCGCCGGGGCCGCCCATGCCCGGCGCGCCGCCGGGCGGCTCGCTCGTGCCCGTCTCGGGAATGGCCTCGACGAAGAACACGGTGCCCGGCGCGCCCGCGCGGAGCTGCGAGTACTCCCGGAGCGCGACGTCCTGCACGGCGACGATGCGCTGCGACAGGCCGTCCCAGTCGATGCGGACGGGGCCCGCGAGGCGCGCGGGCGTGCGGCGCGCGGAGTCGGCCGCGCTGCGCGTCGTGTCCGTCGCCGCCGGGCGCGCGGCGCGACCCGCGGCGCTGTCGGGCTGGCCCGGCGACTCGCGGCCGGGCTCCGCGGGCGGCCGCCCGGCGCGCGCGGCCTCCTCGTCGCTCTCGGGGAGCAGCGGCGACGGGTCCGCCTTCGACAGCACGGCGAGGTAGAGCCCGCGCACGTCGGGGCGGTCGTAGCTCGACATGTCGAGCAGGCCGGAGCGCAGGCCGTAGGTCGTGGACGCGAGGAACCAGAGGTACTTGCCGCTCGCGTCCCACGCCGGCGACGTCGCGTCGGCGAGGCCGTCGGTCATCTGGCGGGCGCGACCTTCGTTCACGTCATAGGCGAAGATCGCGCGGAAGTAGCTCGGCAGCCGCTTGGGGTACGCGACGTAGCGCGAGTCGGGGCTCCAGACCGGGATGAGCGAGCGCTCGCCCTTGAAGTACGGGTCCGTGTCCACCACCTGCGCGCGCCCGCTCGGCACGTCCACGAGCCAGAGCCGGAAGTGCGTGTCGTGGAACGCGATCTTCTGCCCGTTGGGGCTCCACGCCGGCGAGTAGGGCCGGCTCGGCTCGGGGAGGACGATCTCGCGCGGCGTCCCGAGCCCGTCCTGGCCCTCGATGTACAGGCGGTACTCGCCGGTCCGGTCGCTGAAGTACGCGACCGAGCGGCCGTCCGGGGACCACACCGGCGCGATCTCCGCCGACCCGCTCGCGCTCGTCAGGTTGCGCACGTCGCCCTTCTCGGCCGGCACCGTGAAGATCTCCCCGCGCGCCTCGACGGCGGCGCGGCGGCCGGTGGGGGAGAGCGCGAGGTTCGTCATGCGGCTCGCGACGTCCTTCCACTGCGGCATCATCCACGGGAAGTCGCCGGCGGCCCTGATGTCGACGACGCGCTCCTTCCCCGACGCACAGTCGAGCTCGTGCACGAGCCCCGCCTGCTCGAAGACGACGACGTTGGCCGCGGAGCTCGCGTCGAGCGACTTCACGTCGAAGTCGGTGAACTTCGTGACCTGGCGGAGCCCCCTGGCGCGCGTGTCCCACGCCCACACGTTCGCGACGCCGTCGCGGTCCGAGATGAAGTAGACGGTCTCGCCGACCCAGACGGGGTCCACGTCCTTGGAGTCCTTCCACTCGGGGGACTGCACCTCCATCGTCGCGAGGTCGAGCACCCAGATCGGGCGGTTCTGGCCGCCGCGGTAGTTGCGGCGCTCCTCGTCCCACGAGTTGTTCATGCGGTAGGCGACGCGCCTGCCGTCGGGCGAGATCTTCCCCTGGTAGGCGCGCGGCATCGGCATGGCGGTCTCGGGGCCGCCCTCGACGGGGACCGTCCAGAAGCGCGGCGCGGGGCTCGGCGCGTCGCTCGCGCGGCCCGAGGCGAACACGACGGCCCGCCCGTCCGGCGTCCACCCCTGCACGACGTCGGCGCCGGGGTGCCAGGTGAGCCGCTTGGGCTGCCCGCCGTCCGTCGGCACGACATACACGTCGGTGTTGCCGCCGTACTCGGCGCTGAACGCCACGCTGCGGCCGTCGGGCGAGAGCTTGGGGTTCTGCGTCTCGCCCTGGAAGCTCGTCAGGCGCCGCGCGACGCCACCGCCGCGCTCCACGACCCAGACGTTGTTCGCGTAGGCGAAGGCGATGTGGCGGTCGCTGACGCTCGGAGTCCGCAGGAGCCGCGTCTGCGCGGCGAGCGCGCCTCCGAAGAGGGGAAGCGCGAGGAGCGCCGCGGCGAGGCGGCGAGTGTGGCGGGTGCTGTCCATCGGTGTGGGTCGCCTGGGTGGTGGGGAGCCGCGGCGGCGCGGCTCTCGTAGCTTAAGCGGCGCGCGGCCGGCTGCCAGAGCGAGCCGGAAGGCGAACGCATTGAACGGCCGCTGTCCTTCCGAGGCCGTCCCCGACGAGTCGGCTCGGCGGGCGGCGACACCCGCCCTCGGTCTACAGCCTTCGGCCCTCGGCCGCCGAACGGCGTACGCGGCGTGGCGGCCTTGTACGCCGGACGCGCCGCGAGGAATCTCGTGAGCAGGCCGAGGGCCGAGGGCCGAGGGCCGCTGCTACGGCTCCTCGCCCGGCCGGTACCGCCGCACCGTGGCGCGGTCGACGTCCTGCTCGGTGAACGCCACGCGCTTCATCTCGCCACGCGCGAACATCGCCGCCTGGTCGGCGTGGTGCGGCGAGTCCTCGCGCGCGCTCTCGCCGTACGCGAGCACCGAGTACGCGCGCGGCACGTCGCCGAACTCGACGGCGAGCACCCAGCCGTCGCCGCCGACCGCGGAGCGCTTGCCGTCGGCGTCCGTGCGAAAATTGAGGACGCGGAAGCAGCCCATGAAGCCGGAGCAGCCCCCCACGGGCTCGTCCACGGCGCCGACGCGCACGCGGTGCACGTCGCCCCAGGCCACGTCGACGGCGCCGTGGCGGCGCGCGGTCTCGTCGACCGCCGCCGCGAACGCGTCGGCCGCGCGCGCCGGATCGCGCAGCCCGCGCGGCGTGGCGACGGGCGCGTCGGCGCGCCACGGCTCCGCGAAGAGCGAGTCCGCCGGGCGCCCCTCCGCGTAGCGGCGCCACCACGTCTCGAAGAGGACGGCGCCGCGGCTCCCCGGCGCCGCCGCGTTGTCCCACTGCTCGAGGACGGCCGCCGCGTCCGCCACGGCCTGCGGGGGATGCGCAGCGCGCACGGCCGCGAGCAGGTCTCCCTTCACGCGGTCGGCGAGCAGCATGCGGTACGAGTGCTTGAGCGCCACCACGTCCTCCAGGCTCAGCTTCCGCTGCGGGTCCACCAGCGCGAGGCTGTGCTGGCTGCGCAGCCCGAGCGCCGGCTCGGGGAAGTTGGCGGGGTAGCGCGCGCGGTCGAGCACCTGCCGGAGATTCGTGTGGTACGGCGGGTCGTTGGTGTTCGTGACGTAGCCGCCGCGCGGGTTGAGGAGCTGCGGGAGCGAGTCGAAGGGGACGTAGCGCGTCCACACGTCGGCCGTACGCCGCGCGGGGACGGCGGCCGTGTCGCCGCCGCTCGCGTGCGGGAGCGACGGGATGGACGCGTTCCACACGTAGTAGATGTTCCCCGCGCGGTCGGCGTACGTGAAGTTGGAGTTCACGCGGGCGCGCGTGCGCATGGCCTCCTTGAACTGCTCGAGCGTGCGCGCGCGCATCATGCGGAGGAACTGCTCGCCGCCGCGGTACTCGCCCTCGGCGGCGGCGCGCAGCACGTACACCTTGCCCCCGTCGCGGTGGATCACCGGGCCGAGCGGCGTGCGCCACGACTCGCGCGTCTCCGTCGAGAGGCCCGGCCCGTTGCGGTAGGCGACGGTGACGAGCTCGCGCTCGAGCGGCAGCGACGCGCCCTCGAACAGGTAGTGGTCGGCGCGCGCGGAGTCGACGTCGAGCGCGTACACCTCGTCGAGGTCCGGCGCGTTGTTCGTCGTCGCCCACCCGAGGTCGCGGTTGAATCCGGCCACGACGCCGAACGGGCCGCCGACGCGGAAGTCGCCGTAGAAGTCGAGCACGCCGGGGACGGTGACGTGCGCCTCGTAGTAGCCGGCGCTCCACGCGAGGTGGGGGTTGCGCATGAGGATCGCGCGACCGGACTTCGTGCGGCTCGGCGCGAAGGCCCAGGCGTTCGACCCTTCCTCTATTTCGTCGGCTGCCCCTGCGGCGGCCTCCCTGGTACTGGCCCCGTCGGGACGAGCCCCTTCTCGCGGCGCCGCGCCGATGTGCTGGAGGAAGCGGCGGGCCTGCGCCGCGCCCGCGCTGCTCACGTCGCGCGCGGCCACGTCGTAGCCCGTGAAGCCCGGTGCGAAGCCCGGCGGGAAGTCCGCGGGGTGGAGGGCGATCCACCGGTTCGCCGCCGCGGCCCAGCCCTCGTACACGTCGCGCGTGGCGGCGTCGAGCTGCGGGTAGCGCTCCACCGCGATGCGGTAGTCGCGCTGCGCCGCGAAGTCGGCCTCCATGCTGTCGCGACCGAACCAGCGCCCCATCTCGCCGCGCGCGCGGAGCAGCCCCACCACCACGCGGGGGCCGTGGTCCTCGAGCATGGCCCACGCGAGGCCGTACGCGGCGGCGCGCAGGTTCTCGGCGCGGACGTGCGGGACGCCGTATGCGGTGCGGCGGATCTCGACCTGCCGTGAGAGGCCGGCGTCGAGCGCGCCGGCCTGGGCGTGGAGGCGAAGCGGGAGGAGGGCGACGAGGAGCGCGAGCGATGCGGCGCCGTGCCTGATGCGATGCGTCATGCGATGAGAACGGTGGGGTGTAGAGCGCCCTCGGCCCTCGGCCCTCGGCCGTGGAGCAGCCGGGAGCCGAGGGCCGAGGGCCGAAAGCCAGGGGTGCTACGGCTCCCGGTCCAGGCAGGTCTGGTTGCGCGGGACGTTGGGGTTGTTCTCCTCCGCCTGCGGGATGGGGAAGTTGACCGCCGTCCCGTAGTTGCCGCCCTTGACGTACGCGCCGGTCGGGAAGACCTCGGCCTCCGTCCGGTCGTACTGGCGCATGAGCCGGCGCATGTCGCCGAGGCGCGTGCCGCGCGAGAAGAGCCAGAAGGCGCGCTCGCGGAAGAGCTGGGTGACGCGCGCCGCCTCGGTGGTCTGGGGCGTGAGCGCCGTGAGCCCGCTCACGCCGGTGGCGGCCGCGTTCGCGCGGAGGGTGTTCAGCGTGGCGAGGGTGGTCGCGCCCGTCGGGTCCGACTCGAGCTGCGCCTCGGCCTCGACGAGTCGCGCCTCGATGCCGCTGAGGATCACGACGGACGCGTCGCGCGTCGGCCACAGACGCTGCGCATACAGCGGCAGCGTCGAGCCGGAGTCGAACACGCGGCTGTTGGTCACGCCGATGGCCCGGCACTGCGTGTCGCCGCCGCGGCAGACCGGCACGCGCGGATCGTTGGCCGTCGCGTAGTTGATGGTCGGGCCGCCCTCGCCGTTGCTCACCGTCCAGCGGCGCGCGCTGTTGTTGAGCGCCCAGATCTGGTTCTCGCGCGAGGTGGACGAGTGCTGCATCTCGTACCGGAAGTCCGTCGGCACGCCCGCGACCGCCGCGGCGGCGTCGGCGTATCGCTCGAGGTTGAGCAGGATGCGGCCCTTCGTGACCTGGAGGGCGTAGCGCACGCGCCGGTCCGCCGCCGTGGTGTCGGCGGCGCCGAACAGCGCGAGCCCGGAGTCGGCGTGCGCGAGCGCCCGCTCCCACACCTCCGTGCCCGTGAGCTGGGAGCCGTAGATCTCGACGCCGTCCTTCACGGTGCTGAGCACGATGCCGCTGCAGAAGTGGTCGGCGAGGAGGTTCTCCGTGTACGCCTGGACGAAGTACATCTCGGCGACGTTCCGCGCCGGCGCCTCCGGGTCGTACTGGGCCAGGAGGTCGATGGCCTGCTGCGCGGCGACGCGCGCGCGCTGGGTGAAGCGCATCGCGTCGCTGACGTTGGCGTTGATGTAGCCGACGTTGCGCTGGTCGGTCTCGTTGCGCTGGGTGAAGGTGTCGCCGGAGCGGTACTCGTCGGCGAGGAGGCCGCCGAGGAGGAAGAGGCTCTCGCCGCCGCTCGTGGCGGCGTTGAGGCGGCTGAGCGCCCCGATGCGCACGCCGTTCGCGCCGTCCGCCGAGCGGACCTCGGCGGCGTTCACGACGTCCGGGTCGGTGACCGAGAGGATCTCGTCGGGACTGCACGCGGCCGTGCCGAGCAGCGCCAGCAGCGCGGCGCTCCGGAGTCGGGCGCCCGCCGCGCGGGTGATGGTGTATGCGTTCATGGCGAGGCGGTCCCCTAGAAGCCGAGGTTGAGGCGGAGCGTGAAGTAGGTCGGCGGCGCGGCGGCCTGGAAGTCGACCGGGGTGTCGCCCGTCGAGTAGTTGCTCTCGGGGTCCACGCCCGGGTAGCGCGTCCAGAGGATGCCGAGGTT
>JBJMNJ010000157.1:0-4192 GCA_045804325.1 Gemmatimonadaceae bacterium | reverse complement strand
GCGTGTGCCGCCCGAGTTCGGCCGGCGGCCGCGCGACGCCGGCCGCGGCTTCGGCGGGATCCCGGCGCCCCCCATCCGGCGCGGCGGCAGCGCCGACTACATCCAGTTCGTGCCGGCGGACGGCGGCGAGCCGCTGCCGCTCGTCCTGCTGGTCCTGCTCGCGGCCGCGCTGCTTGCCGAGACGGCGTCGCGCCGCTTTCGTGGTGCACGATGAACAGCGTCGCCTACATCTCGCACGCCGACTGCGGCCGCCACGACACCGGATGGGGCCATCCCGAGCACGTGGGCCGGCTCCGCGCCATTCCGCGCGCGCTCCGGAACGACTACGAGCTCTATCACCTGCTCGAGCACCGCGAGGCGCGCCACGCCACCGCCGAGGAGCTCGCGCTCGCGCACGATGCGTCGTACGTCGCGATGGTGCGCGAGCTG
The DNA here is from genome assembly GCA_045804325.1 of Gemmatimonadaceae bacterium. GTDB lineage: Bacteria > Gemmatimonadota > Gemmatimonadetes > Gemmatimonadales > Gemmatimonadaceae > JBJMNJ01. Next base: position 3,763 of record JBJMNJ010000157.1, on the reverse strand, counting down.
GCCGAGCAGGGCGGCGGGCGGCTCGATGCAGACACCGTCGTGAGCGAGGGCTCGTGGTCGGCGGGCACCGCCGGAACCGGCGCGGTGCTCGACGCGATCGATCTCGCGTTCGGGGAGGCCGACGGTCCGCGGCGAAGCTTCTGCGCCGTGCGACCACCCGGCCACCACGCGCTGCGCGCGCAGGGGATGGGCTTCTGCCTCTTCGGCAACGTCGCCGTGGGCGCGCACTACGCGCGCAGCCGCCATGGCGCGGAGCGGGTGCTCATCGTCGACTGGGACGTGCATCACGGCAACGGCACGCAGGCGTTGGTGCAGGACACCGCCGACGTGCACTTCGTCTCGATGCACCAGTGGCCGTGGTATCCGGGCACCGGCGCCGCGTCCGACCGCGGGCCGCACGGCAGCGTGTGGAACGTGCCCATGGCACCCGGCCTCGCGCGCGAGCGCTACGTCGGCGCGCTGCTCTCCGCGGTGGACGACGCGACGCGCGGCTTCACGCCGGACCTGGTGATGATCTCGGCCGGCTTCGATTCCCTCGCCGGCGATCCCCTGGGCGGCTTCACTCTCGAGCTGGACGACGTGGAACGCCTCACCCGCGAGCTCGTCTCGCGCGCCGAGAGCTGGTGCGGGGGGCGGGTCGTGAGCGCGCTGGAGGGCGGGTACGCCCCGGAGCGGCTGGGCGAGGCCTGCGTGACGCATATGCGGGCGTTGCTCTAACCCCTGTCATCCCCCCCGAGCGAAGCGAGTGCGGGTCCCTCTGGCAGTCTGCCGTCCGGCGCCATGGCCGTAAGGCTGGCCCCTCAGTCGAAGGGTGAACGCGGATCATACGGAATAAGAGCCGATTCCACGGATCGTCCCTCGTAGGGGCTGAGCTCCGTGCGCCCATCCCTCCTGACAGCAAAAAACTTGGGGTTGCAGTGCCGAGGGTGGGCGCGCGGCGGCTGGCTCCGTCACGGAGCAATCCGTGGGATCGCTGTTCAAATCCGTGTGATCGTCGTTCCCCCTTCGACTGAGGGGCCGGCCCTACGGCCATGGCGAGAGGGCGGCCCAACGGCCCTGGCCGATAAACGCCAGCCGTCAACCTGTCCCGAGCCCTGGCGCCGGTCTATCTTCAACCCCGCTATGACCGACCGGCCGCTCCTCCCCCCGCCCCCCGTGCCGGCCGTGCTGCGGCTCGTCCAGATGGTCATGCTCGGGCGGTGGCGCGCGACCGGGGAGGAGCTCTACCGGGAGGTCGCGGACCTGGCGGGCGCCGGCCCGGGAACGGAGCTCCTCGTCGCTGGGTGCGGCGAGGGGGTGACCGCCGAATGGCTCGCGGCGCGGACCGGGGCGGCGGTCACCGGGGTCGACCCCGACCCCGCGCGGATCGCCAGCGCGGAGCGGAGGCTGCGGGCGTCGACCTCCGGGGCCGCGCTGACCTTCGAGGTGGCGCCCCTGGACGACCTGCCCCACGAGACCGCCGTGTTCGACGCGGTGGTCGGGGAGTCGGCCATCGCCGGCGCCGCCGCGCCCGAGCGCGCCCTGGCCGAGCTGGTGCGCGTCGCCAAGCCGCTGGGGCGGGTGGTCCTCCTCGTGCCGACGTGGACCTCCGAGATCCCCCACGGGGACCACGAGGCCCTCGTCGAGAGATTGGGACTCCGGCCCTTCATGCTCGTCCAATGGAAGCAGATGGCGCGCGAGGCGGGACTGGTCGACCTCACCGTCCAGGACTGGAGCGAGGGCGGGGCAACCGGCCGCGCCGCCGCGCCGCCGGATCAGGTGCCCAGGCTGACCTGGCGCCAGAAGATGCACATCGCCGGCCGCGCGTGGCGTCGGCGTGGATGGCGCGCGGCCCGCGGCGCGGTGCGGCGCGAGCTCGAGCTGCTCGACGAGCTGTCGCGCGACCGGGCGCTCGGCTTTCAGGTGATCACCGGTGTGAAGTGGCCGCACCCCAGGCCGGCATGACGCGAACGGACCACGAACGAGGAACGCAGTGGCGCTGAACCTGTACGGCGTGACCTTCAACGAGCCACACGGCCATCACGCGGAGCCCGAGCCGGGCACCTCGCTCGTCGTCGTCCGTGAGCTCGCGGCCATCGTCGGCGAGAGCGAGTACGCCGTGCTCGAGCCGACCGCGGAGCGCGTCGCGCAGTACACGAACGTCGTGAGCGCCTTCGCGCGGCGCGGCCCGGTGCTCCCCGCGCCGGTGGGCGTCGTCTTCAAGCATCCGGATGCCGTGCGCCGCTGGCTGGAGCTGCATTACGTCGCGCTCTCCGACGCTCTCAGCTTCGTCGACAACCGGGTGGTCGGGCGCGTGCACGTCTGGCGCCCCGGGCCGCCCGAAGAGCGCGAGGCCGGCTCCGACCTCGCGGCCGCCGCGGCCGAGAGCCTGCGCGTGCTGCGCCGCTCCGCCGTCACCACCGTGCCGTTGCGCGTGGAGAAGGTGACGGGGATCGTCCTGAGCGCCGCCTTCCTGGTGGAGCAGGAGCTGTGGAAGGAGTTCGCCTCGGAGGTCGAGGAGCAGGGGCGGCGCACGCCGAAGCTGCGATTCGAGCTCACCGGACCGTGGCCGCCGTACGACTTCGTCCAGATGCAGCTCGGCGCCTAGATGTTCTGTCCCGACTGCGGTACGTGGAACCGCGCGCTCGCCGCGTCGTGCAGCCGTTGCGGCAACGGGCTGCCCGACGTCGCCGGCGCGCCGCTCGAGAAGCCCGACGACGAGATCAGCGCGCTCCGTCGCGCCACCGGCAACCGGTACCGCATCCTGCGGCGGCTCGGCGGCGGCGGCATGGCCACGGTGTTCCGCGCCGAGCAGATGCCCCTCGGCCGCGAGGTGGTGGTGAAGGTGCTGCACTCGCACCTCGCGCGCGACGCCGAGATGGCCGAGCGGTTCCGGCGCGAGGCGGAGGCGGCGTCGCGCCTCGTGCATCCGTTCATCTGCCCCGTGCTCGACTTCGGGCATTCCGGCGAGACGGTCTACATCGTGATGCCTTATCTCAGCGGCGGGTCGCTCGCGGACCGCGTGCAGCGCGAGCGGAACGTCGCGCCGCAGCAGACGGCATCGGCGGCGGCGCAGGTGGCCGTCGCGCTCGACCACGCGCACGACCGCGGCGTCGTGCATCGTGACGTGAAGCCGGACAACATCCTGTTCGACGAAGGCGACAACGCCTTCATCACCGACTTCGGCATCGCGACGGCGCGCTTTCACGGCCGCCTCACCGCGACCGGTCGCGCCATGGGGACGCCGCACTACATGAGTCCCGAGCAGGCGATGGGCAAGCTGGTCGACGGCCGCAGCGACATCTACGCGCTCGGCGTCGTGATGTACGAGGCGCTGGTCGGCTTCCCGCCCTTCGACGGCGCGGACGCCTTCTCCGTCGGCTACAAGCACGTGCACGAGAAGCCGGTGCCGCTCGTCGAGGTGGACTCGCGGGTGCCGCAGCCCCTCGCCGAGGTCGTGATGCGCTGCCTCGAGAAGTCCCCGGACGACCGCTACGCGCGCGGCATGCTGCTCGCCGTCGCGCCGCTCGCGTATCTCTCGCGCGGCGAGGGCGCGGCGGCCTCGTACCGCGCCGCCGCGGTCGCGCGCCGGCACGCCTCTCCACCTCACGTATGAAGCTCGAGCACGAGATCGTCACGCTCCGCACCCGCAACCCGTTCATCATCGCGCGCGGCGGCTCGAGCGAGTATCGCGTCGTTCGCGTGACCCTCACGGCACCCGACGGCGCGACCGGCTGGGGCGAAGCGGCGCCGAGCAAGTTCTACGGGGAGACCGCGGACACGG